>JAFRJF010000279.1 GCA_017432405.1 Clostridia bacterium
CGCAGACAGCTTCCCCTCAAGGGGAAGCCTTTTGGGCGCGACAGTAGGTATTTTTCCTTAAGTTGATGACATTGCCCTTGGAGGGGAAGGTGGCGCGTGGCCGAAGGCCTAGCGAAGCGTCCAGCGCCGGAAGAGGTCCCCACACGTTGCGACTCGCACCTATGTCCTGATTGATGTTGTCTCAGCGACAAGGACCTCTTCCGTCTTTCCCGGAACAATGCAAGCATTTTCCGGGAAATCCACCTTCCCCAAAGGGGAAGGCTACTTTTGGACGCTCCGCCCTCTCCCCAACAAATCAGAATATGCCTGACTAAAGATGAGATGTTTTTTATTTTCCGATCATGAACATGAACTCGCCCGAGGCGCAAACCTCGTCGCCCACCTTCGCTTTGCCCTTGACGACGAAGAGCGTGCCCTTGCTGCGCACCAGCGTGGAATGGACGGTGATGGTGTCGCCGGGGCGCACCGGGCGGCGGAAGCGCACGCTGTTGATGCCCGCGTAGTAGGGCGTGCCGCCGGGAATGGCGTCCTTCATCAGCATGCAGGAGGCCTGGGCGATGATCTCGCACTGGATCACGCCCGGCACCACCGGGTTGCCCGGAAAGTGGCCCCGCAGGAAGAACTCGTCGCCCCGCACGCGGTAGACGCCCTCGGCGGTGCCGTCCTCCAGCAGCGCCGCCTCGTCCAGCAGCGCCATGTCGTCGCGGTGGGGCAGTATCTCAGCGATCTGCGCGCGGTTCAAGCGTTCGGTTGGCATATTGTTTTCCTCCGTTTGTTGGGTTGATAAATACTGATTTGTCGCAGCGCGACAAATCAGTATTTCCTCAGCGCTACCACCGCGTTATGTCCCCCGAACCCCAGCGACGAGGAAATTGCCACCTCGACGTCGGCCTTCACGGCTTCACCCGGCACATAGTTGAGGTCGCACTCGGGGTCCGGCTGCTCCAGGTGGACGGTGGGCGGCACGACGCCGTGCTTCAGCGCCAGGGCGCAAGTGATGGCCTCCACCGCGCCGGCGGCGCCCAGCATGTGGCCGGTCATGGACTTGGTGGAGCTGATCAACGCCGCGCGGGCGGCTTCCTCCCCCATCGCCTTCTTGATGGCCAGGGTCTCCACCTTGTCGTTCATTGGGGTGCCGGTGCCGTGGGCGTTGATGTACAGTTTCTCGCCCTGCCAGCCGGCCTCCTCCAGCGCCAATTTGATGGCGTTGGCCGCGCCGACGGCCTCGGCGTGGGGGGCGGTGATGTGGTAGGCGTCACAGGTGTTGCCGTAGCCGCAGACCTCGGCGTAGATCCGCGCGCCGCGGGACACTGCGTGCTCGTACTCCTCCAGCACCGCGATGCCCGCGCCCTCGCCCATCACGAAGCCGGCGCGGCGGGCGTCGAAAGGCAGGGAGGCGGCGTTGGGGTCCTCGCTCTCGCTGAGGGCCTTCATGTTGGAAAAGCCCGCCACCGCCAGGGGGATGATGGTCGCCTCGGCGCCGCCGGCGATGATGGCGTCAGCGTGGCCGTATTTGATGGCACGGAACGCCTCGCCGATGGCGTGGCTGCTGGTGGCGCAGGCCGTCACCACGGGCAGGCAGGGCCCCTGGGCGTTGAAGTGGATGGCGATGTTGCCCGCCGCCATATTGCCGATCATCATCGGTATGAAGAACGGGGACACCCGCGTGGGGCCGCGGTTCAGCAGCTTCTCGGTCTCCTGCACGAAGGTCTGCATGCCGCCGATGCCGCTGCCCACGTACACGCCGAAGCGCTCCGGGGCCACCCTGCCCTCGATGCCGCTGTCGGCCACGGCCTGCATCGCCGCCGCCATGGCGTACTGGGCAAACAGGTCGGTGCGCTTGGCCTGGGCCCGGTCGATGCCCACGGCCTCGGGGTCGAAGTCCTTCACCTCGGCGGCCAGCGTCGCCTTGTAGCCGGTGGTGTCGAAGCGGGTGATCGGCCCGACGCCGCACACGCCCCGGGTCAGGCTGTCGAAAAAGGTTTTCGCATCGTTGCCCACCGGTGAGATGACGCCGATGCCGGTCATAACTACACGTTTCATAGGATGTCCTCTCGTGGCGTATTTATCTCATAAAGAAGCCGCCGTCCACGTTGATGACGGAGCCGGTGATGTAGCCCGCGCCGTCGCCGGCCAGGAACGCCGCCACCTCGGCCACGTCCTCGGGCTTGCCCATGCGGCGCAGCGGGATGCTCTTGCAGGCCTCCTCCAGCGCGTTCTGGTTCATGCTCGCCGTCATCGGCGTCTCGATGAAGCCGGGGGCGATGGCGTTGCAGGTCACGTTACGGCTGGCCAGCTCCCGGGCGATGGTCTTGGTCAGGCCCACCACGCCCGCCTTCGAGGCGGAATAGTTCGCCTGGCCGGCGTTGCCCATCAGGCCGGAGATCGAGGCGATGTTGATGATGCGGCCCGCGCGCTTCTTCATGAAGTCGGCGTACAGGGCCTTGATCATCAGGAAGGTGCCCTTCAGGTTCACGGACAGCACGGCGTCGAAGTCCTCGGGGGACATGCGCAGCGCCAGCTTGTCCCGGGTGATGCCCGCGTTGTTCACCAGGATGTCCACGCCGCCCAGGGCTTCCTTCACCCGGGAAACGGCTTCGGTCACCTGGTCGTAGTCGGTGATGTCGCAGCGGGCGGCGAAGGCCCGCACGCCCAGCGCGCGAATCTCCCCGGCGGTCTGCTCGGACAGCTCCAGGCTGCCCGCGTCCAATATCGCGATGTCAGCGCCCTCGGACGCCAGCTTCAGCGCGATGGCGCGTCCAATGCCCCGCGCCCCGCCGGTGACGAGGGCCACTTTGTTGTTCAGCATAGTTATTCTATCCTCTCTCCTGCTCTTGAAAGCAGCGCCTCGCACTCATTCATCATCTCTTCGACGATCTCCTGCGCGCTCTGCTCCTTTTTGACCAGGGCGGCGATCTGGCCGGCGAGGAAGCTGCCCTCCTGGAGGTTGCCGTCCACGGCGGCCTTGCGGACCGCGCCGGTGCCGAAGGCGCTCAGCTCCTCGTCGGAGACGGCGGGGTCGCGCTCCAGCTCGGCGAATTTGTTGACGAAGGGGTTACGCAGGGCGCGGACCGGATGGCCCAGCCTGCGGCCGGTGACCTGGGTGTCGATGTCCCGGGCGGCCAGCACCTTCTGCTTGTAGTTGGGATGGATGCCGCACTCGTAGGCGGACAGGAACCGGGTGCCGCACTGCACACCCTCGGCGCCCAGCATGAACGCCGCGGCCATGCCCCGCCCGTCGGCGATGCCGCCGGCGGCCAGCACGGGAATCTTCACCGCGTCCACCACCTGGGGCACCAGGGCCATCGTGGTCAGCTCGCCCACGTGGCCGCCGGATTCGGTGCCCTCGGCGATCACAGCGGTGGCGCCGCCGCGCTCCACCCTGCGGGCGATGGCCACGGATGGCACCACGGGCACCACCTTGATGCCGGCCTCGATCCAATCGGGCATATACTTGCCGGGCAGGCCCGCGCCGGTGGTGACCACCGGCACCTTCTCCTCGGCGACCAGCTTCGCCACCGCCTGGACGTGGGGGCTCATCAGCATGATGTTCACGCCGAAGGGCTTGTCGGTCATCGCGCGGCACAGCCGAATCTGCTCGCGGACGTAGTTCTCATCGGCGTTCATGGCCGATATGATGCCCAGCCCGCCGGCATTCGAAACCGCCGCCGCCAGCTTGCCGTCGGAGACCCAGGCCATGCCGCCCTGGAAGATCGGATAGCGGATGCCGATGGCCTCGCAGACTCTGGAGCGCAGCATTACGCTTTCATCCTCTTCATGATCAGGTTCACCAGGTCCTCGATGGTGTTGACGCCCTCTTCCAGCTCGATGGTAATGCCGAATTCGTCCTCGAGGGTCATGGTCATCTCGGCAATGTCCAGGGAATCCACGTTCAGCTCCTGGAAGGTGCTGCTGTAGTGAATGGTGTCGGGGTCGATGCCCTTGGCGTCAACGATGATGTCGACGATCTTCTGATAGATTTCGTTCATGGTTCTTTCCTCCTGAAAAAAAATATTGTGATGTATGTCCCATATGGCGGCGCGGGCGCCGCCGCTACAATGGCGCGGTAGCGTTTCACATGGCGGCACAGGCGGTGTTTATTCGCCTACCACCTGATCAGCGCCGTGCCGGTGCACAGCCCCGCGCCGAAGGCGTTCAGGATCAGGCGACAGCCGGGCTTCAGCCTGCCGGCGCGGTTCAGCTCGTCCAGCAGCACCGGTATGGTGGCCGACGAGGTGTTGCCCGTGCGTTCGATGTTGTGGGGGAAGCGCTCCTCCCCCACCTTCAGGCGGGTGCGAACGGCCTCCAGGATGCGCATATTGGCCTGGTGCAGCGCGTAGAAGTCCACGTCCTCCGGGCTGAGCCCATGGGCCTCGAGCATCTGGCGGATGTCCCTGAGGGAGTGGGAGACCGCGAACTTGTAGACCTCCTGACCCTGCATCTTCAGATACTGGGCCGGGGCGGGGTCGACGGCGAATGGACTGTTGCCCGGGGGCGTATGGGCGCAGAGCACCTCGTGCCGGGGCTCGCTGTCGAAGCGGATGTCCTCGACGCCCTCGCCCTCGCCCACCACCGCGGCCCCGGCGGCGTCGCCGAACAGCACGCAGGTGCTGCGGTCGGTCCAGTCGGCGAAGCGGCTGAGCGCCTCGGCGCTGATCACCAGCAGCCTGCGGGCGCGACCGGAGGCGATCAGCCCCTCGGCCACGGCCAGCGCGGCGATAAAGCCGGTGCAGCCGCCGTTTAAGTCCATGCCCATGCACTTCAAGCCCAGCGCCGGCTGGACGTCGCAGGCCAGGGCGGGAGACATGGTCTCCGCCTGGACGGTGCTGACCAGCACGCAGTCGATGTCCTCCGGCGCCACCCCGGCGTTCTCCAGAGCGGCCCTGCCGGCGTTCTCGGCCAGGGATTGAAGCGTCTCAACCGACAGCACCCGGCGCTCGCGTATGCCGGTGCGGGTGGATATCCACTCGTCGTTGGTATCCAGGAACCCGGCCAGGTCGTCGTTGGTGACCACCTTCTTCGGCAGGGCGCTGCCGGTACCGAGTATTCTCAAGGGAATGACCTCCTTTGAAGGAATTGGGAATGGGAAATTGGGAATGGAGAGTGGTTTGCCCCTGCCTTCTTCCCCCATTCGCCTTTATTGCTGAAGCTCTTCCATCTTCTCGCTGAAGAAGCCGTTCAGGGCCTTCAGCGAGCGCAGCAGCACGCCCACGTCCTCCACGGGGAGGCTGCTTCTCACGGCGTTGATCATCTTGCGCTGGGCGAACAGGTAGCCCACGTAGGCCTGGTAGCCGGCGTCCGTCAGGCGGATGATCACCCGGCGGCCGTCCTCCGTGGCCTTCTGCTTGACCAGGTAGCCCTTGGCCGTCAGCCGCTTGACCATCGCCGTGACCGAGGGCAGGGTGATGTCCAGGTCCTGGGAGAGCTCGGTGACGGTGCGGCCCCGCCGCCTGCCGCTGCCCACGCACTCGATCAGGCGCATCTCCGACAGGCTCAGCTTGCCGCCGGACAGGTCGTCCAGCATGATCTCCTCGATCTTGCCCGCGGCGCGATAGGTGCCCACCAGCAGCCGATTCAGCTCGTTGCCCAGCGCATCCATACGCCGCCCTCCCCTCTCAAGCGACCGTCGACAGCCGAAGTTAATTAGTTAGACAATCTAATTGTATGCGACAGGGAGAAAAAGTCAAGTAAATTGTGGGGGAAATTCTGATTTATCGCGAAGCGATAAATCAGAATTCACTGGTCCGCCCTGCGTATCGAATAGATCCACCGCACGTCGCTGTCGGGCTCGTTGACAGGGTCGGCGCGCAGGAACAGCTGCACCGGGGCGCCGTCGCCGGCGGTCAGGGTCAGGGCCTCGGAGTAGCCCTGGCGGTCCTCGCCGATGGAGCGGTTCAGGCGCACAAGACGCTTGCGGCTCTCGGCGGGGATGCGGTCGTAGAAGCTGCCGTTGTTCAGCTCGGCCTCGAACTGGTCCCGGGTCAGCTTCATCGTGGCCTCCAGGCCGTGGGCGGCCACCTCGTAGCTGTAGCGGCCGTGCTGGCGCACCAGGAACACCACGCTTCGGGAGGAATGGCGGGAGAGCAGGGCCATGTGGTTGCCCAGCTTGGCCATCTCGGTCACGTCCCGTGCCGCGCCGTAGAAGCGCTTGCTGCCGTCGGTCTCGTTCAGGAAGTAGAAGTGGATCAGGAAGCGGGAGTAGTCCCCGTCAGCCCGGGCGAAGCTCATCACGCCGGCGGCCCCGTTCAGGCGGTCCCGGTCGGCCTTGTCCAGCAGCTCGTACAGACGCTTTTTGTCCTTTTCCGGCATGAACCGCTGAATGTTTGCCATGCGCTCGGTGAAGTCCGGCACGTTCACCGCCTCGAAAAACTGCTGGTTGAAGCGCACGATGTCCACCGCGTCGCCATGCCGGGCGTAGATGGCGGCGGGGCCGATGATGTTGTTGAGCATCGCATCGGAATAGATGGCGTCGTTCAAGAATTCCCGGATGCGGAACTGGTCGTTGGCCTTGAACACGAAGCCCCGGTCGTCCACCCGTTCGGGGTTTGAAATCAACGCCTCAAAGGCCCCGACGGGCATGGGCTTGTGGAAGAAGTAGCCCTGCATGTAGCGGCAGCCCAGGCTCATCAGGTACGCCTTTTGGGACTCGGTCTCCACGCCCTCCACGATGATGGGCAGCGTCAGCGTCTTGGCCATGTTCACGATGGATTCCAGTATGCGCATGCCCTTCCTGTCGCTGGTGTTATCCAAGTGCAGGAAGTAGGCGTCCAGCTTGATGATGTCGATGTTCAGCTCGTGCAGCATGTTCAGCGAGGAATAGCCGCTGCCGAAGTCGTCCATCAGCACCACGAAGCCCTGCTCGCGCAGCTGCTGCACGGTGTCCCGCACCTTCTGGGAATCCTCGCCGCAGGCCGATTCGGTGATCTCGATCTTCACCGCCGAGCGGGGCAGGTCGTAGCGCTTCAAGAGGGCGCAGAAGTGTTCGGTGACGTTCAGCGTGAAGATGTCCACCTGGGACACGTTCACCGACACCGAGATCAGCGGCAGGCCCCGGTCCAGGCAGCTGCGGCTCCAGCGGCAGACTCCCTCCCAGATGAACTTGTCCAGGTCGGGGATGAAGCCGTACTTCTCCAGCACCGGCACAAAGGCCGAGGGCGGCACCATCTGGCCGTTGGGCTTGATCCAGCGGGCCAGCGACTCCGCGCCCACGATGCTGCCGGTGGAAGCCCGCACCTGGGGCTGCAGCCAGAAGGTGATCTCGTTGTTCTTCAGGGCGTCCTGGAAGTCGGAGAGGATGTGGTAATCCTCCGCCGTCTTGTTGTACATCGAGGGGTCAAAGGTGCGTATACGGTTCTTGAAGTCCTGCTTGGCGTGCTGGCAGGCCAGCGAGGCCTGGTCGAACAGGTTCAGTATCGAGGTGTTGCCGTTGGAATAGCTGATGCCGAAGGAGGGCAGGAACCCGATGGACACCCCGAAGCGCACGATGACCCGGTGCACGTTCTCATACAGCTGCTGCGGGTCCACGCGCCCGGCGGGCACCAGCAGGCAGAAGTCGTCGTTGCCCATGTAGCCGGCAATGCCGTCGCAGGCCTCGGCGTCCTTGGTCAGGCCGCTGCCGATGCGGGCCAGCACCATGTCCCCCGCCTTGCGGCCGTACCACTCGTTGAACAGCTTGAACTGCTCCAGGTCGATGACGATCAGCATCCAGTTCATGCTGCGGTTCGCCAGCACCGGCTTGGTGGCGTTGAAGAAGTCGTCTTCCCGCAAGAGGCCCGTCAGCGGATCGTGGATGGCGTTCCCGTGGCTGCGTACCCGGGTGACGCCCGCCTCCCGGTCCTTGATGTTCTGGATGTCGTACACATAGCAGTAGACCAGCCCCTCGGGCAACTTGTTTACCGCGCCGCCCACCGTGACCTGCTCCACCCAGCGCCAGCCTCCCTCCGGAGCGCGTACCCGGTACTGCAGGTCCAGCACCCCCGGCAGCTTCGACTGCTTAAGGCGCTGGAGCAGCGTGTCCGGGTCCATGACATCGGCGTAGGCCTGGCGATCCTCCTCGTGCACCAGGTGGTCCACCGCGTAGTCGTAGAAATTCCGGTAGCTTCCCTCCGTGGCGGGAACCCGGTACTTGCCCTCGATGTTGTACATGAACCTGTAGCGGTCCTCGTTCAGGTCGATGCCCAGCATCTCGTCGTAGCTGGAATTGTTCAGGTACTCCAGCACGAAATCCTGGGACGATTTGCCCGGGGCCATGGCAAGCAGTCCGTTGATCATGGCGAACCTCCTCTCCCGCGCACTGACATAAATACGCCCTATTCTTTTATTATATCCATATTTAGCGCAAAAGGCAACTGGCGCTTAACCCGTTTTTCCATAAAGTTTCCAAATCGGTGGATAAATCAAAAAATCCCTCTTGACACATAATACTATGCAATGTATAATATTATGCGTCAAGGGGGTGTTGCCATGGATGTCCAGCTGAAGCGGGGCATACTGGACGCCTGTGTGCTGACGGTGCTGCGGCGGGGGGAGAGCTACGGCTACCGCCTGGTCCGGGACGTGGGCGAGCTGATCGACGTATCGGAATCGACGCTCTACCCCATATTGAAGCGGCTGGAGGCGGGCGGACTGGTGACGGTGCGCTCGGCGGAGCACAACGGGCGATTGCGCAAGTACTATCAAATCACTCAGGCCGGCGAGGCCCGGGTCCACGCCTTCCTGGAGGAATGGCGGGTGCTGATGCGGGCGCTGGGCAAGATCGAAGCGGAGGTAGAAGGCCATGACCAAGCGTGAATTTCTGGAGATGCTGAACGAGCGGACGTCCTGCCTGAGCGAGGCTGAGCGGGACAGGCTGCTGGAGTACTACGGCGAGATCATCGACGACCACATGGAGGAGGGCCTTACCGAGGCCGAGGCCGTGGCGGCACTGGGCGACCCGGCGGCGCTGACCCGGGACTACGCTGACCCTGCCGCCGAAGGGGCTACCCCGAACCCGGAGATCCGACCCGCCGGCGAGAGCGTGGCGGCGCTGAACGGGCTGCGCATACGGGTGGACAGCGCGGACGTGACGATCGCCCGCGGCGCGCTGGACAACGGCGCGGCGGCCCAGCTGCGCTTCTCTGACCCCGCCCGCTTTGAATGGCGCATGGACGGCGACGTGATGGAGATCGTGGAGAAGTCGCCGGAGGGCCCCCGGTTCAGCCTGCAGCGGGTGCTGCACCTGCTCTCCTCCCCCGCCCAGCACGTGAAGGTCACCCTCGCCGCGCCACTGGACGGCGCGTTCAGCTACGCCGCCGGCGGCGGGGACCTCACCCTCGAGGGCGCGGCCTTCGGCGGCGGGGCCGGCATCGACAGCGCCAGCGGCGACGTGACCCTGCGGACCTTCGATTGCGGCGGGGACCTGAAGCTCTCCACCCGCAGCGGAGACGTGCGCTTGGAGGGCGTGCGCGTCGCCGGCAGTCTGCGGGTCCACCTGGCCAGCGGCGACCTGGCGTCCACCCACCTGTCCGTGGCCGGCGAGTCCCGCATCGACGCCGCCAGCGGCGACATCGACCTGCGCAAGCCGGACCTGGAGGCGCTGGCCATATCCACCGCCTCGGGGGACATCGAGCTCTTCCAGGGCTCGGCGGCGGCCACCGAGATCCATGCCGCCAGCGGCGACGTGGACCTGAAGGCGATGGAGTGCAACCCCACGCTGGCCATAGAGACCGCCACCGGCGACGTCTCCCTGGGCCGCTGCATCGCCCTGGAGACGCGCGTCAAGACCGCCAGCGGCGACGTGGATGTGCGCCTGGCGCGGCTGGAATGCGGCTACGACATCGTCGCGAACAGCGCCAGCGGCGACGTGCGTCTCCCCGACGACAATCCCCCCGCCCGGGAGGGCCTTCGCCAGCCCAGGCTCGCGATCCGCACCGCCAGCGGGGACATCGATGTTAAGATTGTGCGTGAATAAATCAGTAGTTCTCCAGATTCTCCTCCAGCACCGCCTTCAGCCGCCGGCCCTGTTCTTCGGTGATCGGTATGAACGGCCTGCGCGGCTCGCCCACGGGCACGCCCATGTCGTTCAGCACCCACTTGATGGCGGGGATCAGGCCCACGTCGCACAGGGCGGCCATGATGTTGTTGGCCTTCACCTGCAACGCCCGGGCCTCGTCGATGCGGCCCGCCCGGAACAGATCGTAGATCCGCCTGTAGTGGGGATACATGAAGTTGAAGGTGCTGCCGATGTTGCCCGCCGCGCCCAGGGCCAGGCCGGCCACCATGGTCTCGTCAAAGCCGTTCATAAGGGTAAGGGACGGGTTCAGCGCCCTGATCCGCTCCAGCTGGTAGACCTCCTGGTTGGTGTGCTTGACGCCCATTATGAAGTCGCTCTTAAAGAGCTTCTGCGTCACCGGGTCGGAGAGGTTGAAGGGCCGGTGGGTGTTGCCGGGGAAATTGTAGATCAGCACCGGCATGCCCGCGGCCTGGGCGATATCGGCGTAGTAGGCGTACACCTCGCGGCTGCCGAAGCCGTAGTAGAAGGGTGGCGTGGCGGCGATGACGTCGAAGCCCAGCGCCGCGGCCTCCCGGGCGAAGCCCACCGCTTCGTCGGTGCCGATGGCCCCCACGTGGGCGGTCAGGAACACCTCGTCCTTCAACTCCGCCGCGGCCATGAACATCTGCACCCGCTCGCCATAGGTCAGCAAAAAACACTCCGCCGAGCTTCCTCCGATGAAGAAGCTCTCCGCCCCCTGGGCCATGTTCCACCGCAAAAGGCGCAGCAGCGCCTGCGCGTCCACCTTCCCCTGTTCGTCAAAGGGGGTGACGGACGCCGGTACGACGCCCGATAAACTGGTTGGTTTGGACATAACTGCCTCCATTCCGGTCGTTAGTTTTTGCAACGGTATGATTATACCACTTCACACCCGCCTGCGCAACTGCTGTCCCGCCAGGAATCCGGCAGAACAATCGCGGGAACACATCACGGATATTTATCTATCGCCAAATACATTGCTTTTTCCATGTATTTATGTTATGATATATCAAATGTCTTTTACATGAGAGGAAGCGATTGCCATGTTTGTTGCAGACGCCCATTGCGATACGCTTTATCAAATCGCCATCAACGGAAAGGCGCCCGGAAAATGCGTCGTGACGCCCCAGCGGCTGGCGGCGGGCGGCGTGGGCCTTCAGACCTTCGCGCTGTTCGCCGGGCGGGATGGCACCAAGGGCACGCCCTATGCCGACGGCCTGGCGATGCTGGCCGCGGCCAGCTGGCTGAACGCCCCTATGCTGACGGACGACCTGCCCGAGAAGCCCCCGGAGACGCCGATGGGCATATTCTCCTGCGAGGGCGGCGAGATGCTGGAGGGGTCGCTGGAGCGGCTGACCGAGTTCCAGTTGGCCGCGCGGCTGCGGATGATCGCCCTGACCTGGAACTTTGAAAACGAGATCGGCCACCCCGCCGTCGAGGGCCCGAAGGGCGGCCTGAAGCCCTTTGGCCGGAAGCTGCTGGCGGCGATGGACCGCTATGGCATACTCCCCGACACCTCCCACCTGAACGAGGCCGGCTTCTGGGAGGTGTGCGAGCGCGCCGCCCTGCCCCCCATCGCCAGCCACTCCGAC
>JAFRJF010000280.1 GCA_017432405.1 Clostridia bacterium
CGGTTCAGGGGAAGGTGGATTTCGGTGAAAACGCTTGCGTGTTTGCCGAAAGACGGATGAGGTCGGTCTCTTGGGAGGAAGCGCGCAAACCATCGTTACCGCGGGGGACCGACCTCATCCGACCCGCTTCGCGGCCCACCTTCCCCTGAACCGCTCCCTTCGGTCGCTGGGGAAGGCTTTGGGAGGCGACGCTGTTCTCCCTAACCCCTAAAACCTAACCCCTAAAACCTAAAACCTGAATACTGATTTATCGAGCCCTGCTCGATAAATCAGTATTTGCCGTCCTGCCTCCATAAAAAACAAGGTCTTGCCTGCCGACGATCATCTCGCCCAGTTCCCGTTCCTGAACACCGCGACTGTCCGACCGTCGCGGGTCTGGGCGTCGATGTTCATGTCGGCCGTGCCGATCATGAAATCCACGTGGAGCATCGAGTCGTTGATGCCCAGGGCGCGGCACTCCTCGAGGGTCTTGCTCTCAAAGCCCCGGATGGTGTCGGCAAAGCCCGCACCCAGCGCCAGGTGGCAGGCGGCGTTTTCGTCGAACAGCGTGTTGTAGAACAGCAGGCCGCTGTTCTGGATGGGGGAGTCGTAGGGCACCAGCGCGCACTTGCCCAGGCAGGCGCTGCCCTCGTCCATGGTGATCATGTGGGTGAGGGCTTCGTTGTTCACGTCGGCGTGCCACTCCACGGCCTTGCCCTCGCGGAAGCGGATCCAGAAGCGGTCGATCGGCTGGCCCTCCCAGATGAGGGGCTTGGAGGCATGGACGATGCCCTCCGCCACGCCCCGCATCGGCGAGGTGAAGCACTCCTCGGTGGGGATGTTCGGGTTGAAGAAGATGCCCTGAAGGCTCCGCTCGCCGCCGCCCTTGAACTCGGCCTCGGGGATCATGCCCACGGTGAAGTCGGTGCCGTTGCCGGCGGTGTAGTGCAGGCGCTCGATGCCCAGGCCGTTCAGCCAGGCGCAGTGGTCGGAAAGCGCGCGGTTATGCGCGCGCCAGGCGGCCATGGGGTCGTCGCCGACGCGACTGGCAGAGAGTATCGCCTCCCACAGCTTTTCGATGGCCTGGTGGCGGGTGAGGTGGGGGAACAGCTTCTTCGCCCAGGCCGCGCCGGGCACGGCGGCGATGCACCACTGGTATTTGTTCTCGATCTGGTCGCGGTAGCCCTTGATCAGCGGGTACCTGCGCTGGCGGGCAGTGGCCAGCTTCTTCTGGTTGATGCCCTTCAGGCCGTCCGGGTCGTCGGAAACCAGGTAGATGCGGCAGGGCAGCCTGTCCACGTAGTGCTTCCAGCGGGCCTCCTGCCAGTCGGTCAGCTCAGAGAGGGTGCGCAGGGACTGGTGGCGCACGTGGAGCTTCTCCAGCGGCTGGTATTCCCAGTCCACCACCACCCGCGCCGCGCCGCAGCGGTAGCAGGCCTCCACCACCATGGCCACGAATTCGGGCTGGTCCAGGCCGGCGGTGATGAAGACCTCCTGCCCCTTCTGCACGTTCGTGCCAACGGCGGCGATCAGCCGGGCGTATTTGCGAAGGATCGTCTTGTTCATTATGTGATTCTCCTTTTTGATTGTATGCCAATATATGATGATGAAGGCGTGGCGGCAGGTTGCCGCCGCTGCGGCGGTCCAACCCGTAGAGGCGCCGATCAGGCGCCATGAATCGCCGCCCAGAATGATTGCATGAAAAATGGAGCCCTTGCGAGCTCCTAAAATATCCCGTGAGTGCCGTCTGTCGCAGCTTTTTCACCCGCCGCTCAGGCAGGGCGGAGACCTGCGGCTGCTTACTGCCTTCCACTGCGAGGAGGCATGGCATCTGCAAAACCGACCCGGAATCCTTTTATGAATCTGTGGGTAAAAGCATTGACTAACGCACACCCCAGGATAAGTTCGTCGTTATCGCGGCGCGCCGCTTTCAACTGTGTCTATTATAGCCGCAAAAGGCCTGAAAGTCAATGGTATTTTGCAAATTTCGTGTTTTTTATTTAACGTGCACAAGAGCGGCGCGAAGGTTTGAAAAGAACAGGGAAAGAACTCATTCAAACAGCAGCAGGTTGATCTCCGGGCGCACGCCGACGCGCAGCTGCAGGCGGCTGGCGCCGATGCCCTTGCTGACCAGCAGCCTCATGCCGTCCAAGTCGTGCAGGCCCGATATGGCCGCGGAGGCGCGGTGCGGTTGACCAAAGCGCTCAAAGCCGATGGCGAAGGGCGTCAGTCCCAGAAGATTGAACTGTCCGCCGTGGGTGTGGCCGCTGAGCATCAGATCGGGCCGCGCCTGGGGCAGCACGGGATAATGGGACAGCAGTATGCGATAGCGATTGCCGTTGCATTCACCGGACCACAGTCTGTCTGTATGGGCACTGCCGTAGCGGTATTCATCGATGCCGCCGACGCAGAGCTTGCCGCCGCCCAGGGGAATATCGACGGAGGTGTTGAGCAGCAAACGGCACCCGGCCTGGGACATGGCGCGGCGAAGCGAGCGCAGGTTGCCCTGCCAGGCCTCGGCGTCGTTGTTGCCGAGCACGCCGTAGGCGCCCAGGGGAAAGTCGAGCCTGCCCAGGGCCTTGAAGAAGCGCGCGCAATCCTCCGCGAAGTCGCTGTAATCGCCGCCCAGCAGCAGCAGCTGGGCTGAGGTTCCGGCGATCCGGTCCACCAGCGCGTCCAGCTCGGCCTGGGTGGTATCGGGACGCACGTGCACATCGGAGACGAACAGAGCCCGCAGGCCCCGCATGAAGGCGGGCGCGCCTTCGATGCGGTGCTCGGTCACGGTCGCGTACAGATGGCCGCAGCGACGGATATACAGGTCCGGCTTTGAAAAGCGCTGAATCAAGGTGGATGCCTCCGTTGATGCCAGATAGCGTGGCCAGAGGCCACGCTATCTGAATTTATGCCTGATGGGTCTTCACAAATTCCCGGTAGAAGGCCAGGTGGCCGGGCAGCGTGTCAAAGGGCTTCAGGCCGTAGGGACACTTCTTCGCGCATTCGCCGCAGTGGATGCAGTCCTCGATGCGCTCCATCTCTCCCTGCCATTCGGGGGTGACCCAGTTCTTCCAGGGGGAGCGCTGCAGCAGCTGGGTGATGCGGTTGGCGTTGTTGATGGGAATGCCGACGGGGCAGGGCATGCAGTAGCCGCAGCCACGACAGAACGCGCCAACCAGCTCCTTCTGGTCAGCCTCGATCAGGGCCATCGTCTCCTCGTCCAGCGCCGGGGGATTCTCGGACATCGCCAGGATCTCCTCCAGCTCGCCCATGCGCTGTATGCCCCAGATGGGCACGATGTGGTCAAACTGGGAAAGCCACGCAAAGGGCAGCTTCGCGTTGGTGATCAGGCCGCCGGAGAGGGCCTTCATGCAGATGAAGCCCACGTTTTTCTCCTTGCACAGCTTCACCAGCTCGATCTCCCGGTCAGTGGCCAGGTGGTTGAAGGGATACTGCACCGTGTCGTACAGGCCGGAGTTGACGGCCTCGAAGGCCCGGTCGACGGAGTGCTGGGTGATGCTGATGAAGCGGATCTTGCCGGCCTCGCGGGCCCTGACGGCGGCGTCGTACAGCCCGTCCCTGCCGTCGGGACGTGGCACGAAGCCGGGGTTGTGGAACTGGTAGACGTCGATGTGGTCGGTGTTCAGCATCCGAAGGCTCGTCTCCAGGTCCTGCTCCAGACCGGCGGCGTCCTTCGCGGCGGTCTTGGTGGCCAGTATGTATTCGTCGCGGCGGTGGGAGATGGCCTTGCCGATCATCTCCTCGCTGTCGGAGTAGGCCCGGGCGGTGTCGATGTAGCTGATGCCGCCGTCCAGCGCCCGGTTCAAAAGCGCCGAGGCCTCGTCGAAGCTGACCCGCTGTATGGGAAGCGCGCCGAAGCCGGTGCGGGAAATCTCGAGGTTTGTTCTGCCAAGTGTGAAGTGCTGCATATTCATTCTCCTTATTAATATGTAGCGGCGGCAATCTGCCGCCATGAGGAGCGGCAAGAAGACCGCGATGATAGGGGCACGGTGGCGGCAGATTGCCGCCGCTACGGAGGACGCCAGTGCAGGAAGGGCAGGTTGCCACACACAGACAGTCCTTAGGGGCTGCCGCTGCGGTTTTACTGTACCAGCAGCGCCGCGCCGATGACCTCGGCCCTCTCGCCCAGCTCGCTGGGGAGGAACTTCGCCGGGTACTTCTGGTCGATCAGGGAATGGTGGCGGTACGAGGCGATCATCCGGTCGATGAAGCGGTGCCCCAGCTTGGTGATCCCGCCGCCGTAGACGAATATGTTGATGTCGAAGATCTGGTTCAGGTTGTGGAACATGCGGCCCAGGTATTCCGCGCCGCGGTTCACCACCTCCAGCGCCAGCGGGTCGTTCATCTGGAAGGCTCGGCCCACGGCGACCATGTCGATGTTGGAGAGGGTGCCGGCATAGTCCAGTATGCGGCTCTCCTCGCCCTCCTTGATGCGGTCCATGGCGTAGCGGGCCATGAAGAAGCCGGAGGCGATGGAGTGGACGCAGCCGATCACGCCGCAGCCGCAGGGGTAGCCGGTGGAATCGGAGATGAAGGTGTGGCCAATCTCGCCCGCCATGCCGTGCATGCCCCGGTACAGCTGGCCGTTGAGGATCAGGCCGCCGCCGATGCCGGTGGCCAGCGTGGCGTAGATCATGTGGTCGTAGCCCCGGCCCGCGCCGTACCTGTGCTCGGCCAGGGCGGCCACGTTGCCGTCGTTGTCCACGTAGACGGGCACCTGCAGCCGCTGGCGCAGCATATCCCGCACGGGCTGCTCGTTCAGCGAGACGATGTTGCTGCTCTCCAGCGTCACGCCCCGCTTGAAATCCACCGAGGAGGGGAATGCGGCGCCGATGCCCCGGACCTGCTCCAGCGTCATGCCCGCCTTGGCCACCAGGGCCTCGGTCTGCTGGGCCAGGAAGCCGATCAGCTCGTTGGCGGTGGCATCCTTGTCGGTCAGGTACTGCTGCTCCGAGACCAGCTGCATGCCGCTGTCGAACAGCCCCATTCGAATGCGGGTTCCCCCCACGTCGATCCCGATGACATAATCCCGCATGTTGTTAACCTCCTACGTAATTTTTCCTACACCTTTATACTGCCCATATCCACCGCTTCGTACCCGGCGAGGATCGGGTCGACGGTGTGGGTCAGGAAGCGCTCGGCCTGCTCGGCGGCGCGGCCGGTGTACTTTTCCGGGGCCAGCAGGGCGGTCAGGTGCGACTGGTCCAGCGGGAAGGCGGGGTCGGCGGCGATGCGCGCCATCAGGTCGCTCTCAAGGCCCTCGGCCTTCATGCGGTTTGCCGCCGCCTGGGAGTGCACGCGCACCCGCTCGTGGATCTCCTGCCGGTCCGCGCCGTGCTTCACGGACTCCATGATGATATCCTCGGTGGCCATGAAGGGCAGGTTTTCCATGACCCGCTTTTCGATCATCTTCGGGTAGACCACCATGCCGTCTGAGATGTTGGCGTACAGCTCCAGCACCGCGTCGGTGGCCAGGAAGGCCTCGGGCAGCGACAGCCGGCGGTTCGCGGAGTCGTCCAGCGTGCGCTCGAACCACTGGGTGGCGGCGGTCATGGCGGCGTCCTGCACCAGCGCCATCACGTGCCGGGACAGCGCGCAGATGCGCTCGCTGCGCATGGGGTTGCGCTTGTAGGCCATGGCCGAGGAGCCGATCTGGTTCTTTTCAAAGGGCTCCTCCACCTCCCGGAAGGATTGCAGCAGCCGCAGGTCCTGGGCGAACTTGTAGGCGCTCTGGGCGATGCCGGACAGCGCCCCCAGCACCCGGGTGTCCAGCTTCCGGGGATAGGTCTGGCCGGAGACGTCGAACACCTTTTCCATGCCCATCTTTTCGGCGATGCGCCTTTCCAATTCGTCCACCTTCGCGCCGTCGCCCTCGAACAGCTCCATGAAGCTGACCTGTGTGCCCGTCGCGCCCCGGTTGCCCAGCAGCTTCAGCGACGACAGGGCGAAGTTGACTTCATCCAGGTCCATCACCAGGTCCTGCATCCACAGCGTGGCCCGCTTGCCCACGGTGGTCAGCTGGGCCGGCTGCAGGTGGGTGTAGCCCAGGCAGGGGAGGTCCTTGTATTCCCACGCGAACGCGCGCAGGCGGCGCAGGACCTCCACCAGCTTCTGCCGGATCAGCGTGAGGGCGTCCCGCAGCATCAGTATGTCGGCGTTGTCGGTGACATAGCAGCTCGTCGCCCCCAGGTGAATGATGCCCCTGGCGTTCGGGCACACGTCGCCGTAGGCGTGGACGTGGGCCATCACGTCGTGGCGCACCCGCTGCTCGTGGCGGGCGGCGTTTTCATAGTCGATATCGTCTATATGGGCCTTCAGTTCGTCCACCTGCGCCTGGGTCACCGGCAGGCCAAGCTCCATCTCGCTCTCCGCCAGCGCCACCCATAATTTGCGCCAGGTGGTGAACTTTTTATCCGGGGAGAAGATGAACTGCATCTCCTTGCTGGCATAGCGGCTGTTCAGGGGGGATTCGTATGTCTGCTTGTTCATGACAAACCTCCAAGCATAAGAATAATTGAGAATTGAGAATTGAGAATTAGAGTGCGCTGTTACCGTGCTTCCTTGGTCGTTTTGACAATGCTGGACAGTATTCGCTTTAATTCCCGAGAATCTGCCTGTATACTATTATACTGGGGTTCGGTTACATAATCAGTTCTGTAAAGCAGCTCTATCCAATAGATCGATTCAGAACATTCCTTGAGCGAAATGCTCATTTTATTGATGAACTCTTTGCGGCTGACAGCATCAAGCGCTTCAACGACATTTGCACCGATGGAAGTACCGCAACGAAGTAATTGTCTTGAAAGCACAAACTCTTTTTTGCTCTCTGCAAGGAACTGATACAGTCGTACAATTCGGACTGCGAATTCAAACGATTTATCACGAATAATATTATTGTCCATGCAGTTTTCCCCCATCTGGTAAAAGCTATTTAATTCTCAATTTTCAATTATCAATTCTCAATTCCGAATGATCAGCGCTTCCCGCTCCGCACCCACAGAAACGTACTTGATCGGGCAGCCGACCCTTTCCTCGATGAACAGCACGTAGTCCTGCGCCGCCTTGGGCAGGTCCTCCCACTTCCGGGCCTTGGAGATGTCGCATTTCCAGCCGGGGAGGGTCTCGTAGATCGGCTCGCAGTCGTACAGGTCTGGAGTGTAGGGGAAGCGGTCGATCCGCTCGCCGCCCAGCTTGTAGGCCACGCAGACGGGAATTTTGTCAAGGTAGGAAAGCACGTCCATCTTGGTCAGCGCCAGCGCCGTCGCGCCTTGGAGCTTCGTGCCGTAGCGGGTGGCGGGGATGTCCATCCAGGCCACGCGCCGGGGGCGGCCGGTGGCCGCGCCGTACTCCGCGCCGGCCTCCCGCAGGTCGTGGGCGGCGTCGCCGTCCAGCTCGCCCACGAAGGGGCCCTCGCCCACGCAGGTGGAATAGGCCTTGGTAACGCCCACCACCTCGTCCACCTTCAAAGAGGGCATGCCGCAGCCCACCGGAGCCTCCGCCGCCAGGGGGGAGGAGGAGGACGTGAAGGGGTAGATGCCGTACTGGATGTCCCGCAGCGCGCCCAGCTGGGCCTCGAACATGATGCTCTTGCCGGCGTTCACCGCGTCCTCCAGCAGCTCGCCCGCGTCGCAGATGTGGGGGATCAGCGCGTCGCCCCACTGGTGGATCCACTCAAGGGTCTCGTCGAAGTCGATCTTCGGCTGGCCGTAGCCCTGCACGATGGTGTCGTTCTTCCAGTCCACCAGGCGACGCAGATGCTTCTCCAGCGCCTCGGGGTGCTTCAGGTCGCCCATCATGATGGCCTTCTTCATGTACTTGTCGCCGTAGATCGGGCTGATTCCCCGCAGGGTGGAGCCGAAGTGGTCCTTGCCCAGGCGCTGCTCCTCCCACTTGTCCTGGTTGGGGTGGATGGGCAGCACCATCATGGCGCGGTCGGAAATCTTGAGGTTGTCGGGGGTGATGGCCACGCCCTTGTCCCGCAGGCGACCCATCTCCTCGTTGATGTGCTTCAGGTCGACCACCACGCCGGCGCCCAGCAGGTTCACGGCGTTCTTGCGGAATATGCCCGAGGGCAGCAGGTTCAGGGCGAACTTGCCGTATTCGTTGATGACGGTGTGGCCGGCGTTGTTGCCGCCCTGATAGCGGACGACCACGTCGAACTGGCCGGCGAAGTAATCCACCATGCGGCCCTTGCCCTCGTCGCCCCAGTTGATGCCCACGATTGCGGTATTGGACATGAATATTCACCTCATAATCGAATGATGACCGCCCGAACGGGACGGCAATTTGGGCGAAAACGCCTTGTTTCGCCATATATAGCCATTATATCAGTTTTTACAGGGGTTTTCCACAAAGAAAAGGTAAACAGTGCGACAGAATGACGCCACCCTCACAGGCCTTTTGCCCTGTGGGGTGGCGTCATCCGGCGTCATTCACCCGCCTGCACGGCGGTCAGCGCGACCGTGTTCACGATGTCCTGCACCGAGCAGCCCCGGGACAGGTCGTTGCAGGGCTTCGCCAGCCCCTGGAGCACGGCGTAGCACTCCGCGCCGCCGATGCGCTGGGTCAGCTTGTAGCCGATGTTGCCGGCCTGCAGGTCCGGGAACACCAGCACGTTCGCCCGTCCGGCCACGGGGCTGCCGGGGGCCTTCGACGCGGCCACCTCCGGCACCAGCGCGGCGTCCAGCTGCAATTCGCCGTCCAGGATCAAATCCGGGGCCATTTCGTGGGCGATGGCGGCGGCCTGCTGGACCTTGCTGACCAGCTCGTGCCTCGCGCTGCCCTTCGTGGAGAAGGACAGCAGCGCCACCCGGGGCTCGTCGATGCCGCACAGCACCCGCGCCGTGTCCGCGGCGGTCACGGCGATCTCCGCCAGCTCTTTGGCGGTGGGGCAGGGCACCACCACGCAGTCGGCGTACACCAGCAGCCCGTCCACACCCAGCGCCCTGTTGGGGCAGTTCATCAGGAAGCTGGAGGACACTACGCTGATGCCCGGTTTCGTCTTGATGATCTGCAGCGCCGGGCGCAGCATGTCGCCGGTGGTGTGCACCGCGCCGGAGACCAGCCCGTCGGCGTCGCCCAGCTTGACCATCAGCATGCCGTAATACATGGGATCGGCGGCGAGCCTTACTGCGTCCTCCCGGCTCAGTCCCTTGGCCTTGCGCAGCTCGTACAGCGCTTCGGCGTATTCCGCGGCCTTCGGGCTGCCGGCGGGGTCGATGATATCGATGCCGGCGAGGTCGGTGTTCGTCTGATTTGCCACCGCTTTGATGCTTTCGGGATCGCCCAGCAGTATGGGCCTGGCCAATCCCTCGTCCCGGATGGTGGCCGCGGCCTGTACGGTGCGCTTCTCGTCGCCCTCGGGCAGCACGATGGCGCGCAAATTCTGCCGGGCCTTGGCCCAAACCTTTTCGATCATGGTCATGGTGTTTTCCTCCATTGGTCGCTCAGAACTTCACGCCCTCGAACCCGTTCCACACGTTTTTTCCGCTGTAGGTCATGGCCTCGGCCTTGCCCTGCAGCACCTTCAGCACGCCCCAGGCCAGCGCCTCCTGCTCCATCTCGCCGGGGTAGACGGAGATCGGCGCGATCCAGCCGCAGCGCTTGCGCACGCCCTCGGCCACGTCGTCAAAGCGCATCAGCCCGCCGGTGAGCAGTATGCCGTCCACCTTTCCGCAGAGCACGGCGCTCATCTCGCCGATCATCTTGCAGACCTGGTAGATCATCGTGTTCCAGACCAACGTCGCCTTCTTGTCGCCCTGGTCCACCAGCGCGTGGATGGTGTCGGAATCGGAGGTGCCGAACAGGCTGACGAAGCCGCCGGAACGGGAGCACTTCAGCCGCACGTCCGCTACGGAGTGGCTGTCGATGTAATCCAGCAGCGCCAGCACGGGCACGCTGCCGATGCGTGTGGGCGTGAACGCGCCCTCGCCGTCTGAGCCCATGTTGCCGTCCACCATGCGGCCGTGGTCGTGGGCGGAGACGGTGATGCCGCCGTCGATGTGGCCCACGATGAAGTTGCAGTCCTCGTAGCGCCGGCCCAGCTTTTCGGCGTGGGCCTCGGCCACCGCCTTCTGGTTCAGCACGTGGGAGTGGGAGACGCGGTAGACGCCCCGTATGCCCGTCAGGCGGGCCAGGTCGCCGTATTCGTCCACGTTGGTGGGGTTCAGGGTGTAGGCTTCCTTTCCGTATTCCTGCGCGAACTGCCAGGCCAGCATCACGCCCAGCTTGGCCGGATGCTCGCTGCCGCCCACGGCGGCCACGGTGTCGTCGTACAGGCGCTGGTCGATGCGTGTCACGCCGCCGGGCTGGGTGCATGCGCTGCCGCCCCGGCCCACGTACACGTCGATCTCGGCGGGATCTACGTTTTCGTCCTTCAGCATGTCCAGTATCACCTTGTAGCGGAAGGGCATCTGGTCGTTGACGTGGGGGTATTGCAGCAGCACCGGCGCGTCATGGAACAGGCTCTTTTCAAACAGCGACTTTTCGTTTTCAAACAGGCTCACCTTCGTGGAGGTGGAGCCGGGGTTGATGATCAGCAGCTTGTAGCTTTTTGTGTTGGCGTCCATAGTTTTACCTCTTTATCGTGGTATAGCGATATTTTACCACGCATGGGGTTTCGGTTCAAGCAAAGGTTGGGTGAAGAAGCGGCTTTTCAACAGAGTGAACCTTGACAAAACGAAAGGGGAGGGTATAAAATGTGGGGAATCGTGATCGAGATATGAACGGGAGTTTTCCATATGATTATAGCGCGCGCCATCGTCGCGCCGCTGCCCCGAGTTTGCCAGCATGATCACTAAAGAGAAACGAGAAAAAGATAAAAAAAGGCGAGGCGCGTGTCGGAACAGGAGCGTATACTGGTGTGCGTCTCGGCGTCGCCGACCAATGGCCGACGTGCTCTTTGAGTGCGCCAGCGCCATAGGCACCGTGGGCGTCTCTGCCATCGGCACGCCGAACCTCACCGCCGCCAGCCGCGCGCTGCTGATACCGATGATGTTCCTGGGGCGCGTCGGCCCGCTGACCCTCGCCGTCGCCGTGGCCCGCAGGCAGGGAAAGGCCAGAAGCCTGTCAAAGTATCCCGAAGAGAAGATCATGATCGGATAGGCTCTGGTCTCATCGTTAATCATGGCGATACTTGCCTTGGTACGAGTTGGTACGCTTGGTACGGTCAGCAAATCTTGATCTTGCCCGTCAGTTCATCAAAAGCGTCCTGCTTCTGCTCCATGGTCAAGTCGGTGTACACATCCAGCGTGGTGCTGATTTGAAGGAGATTTGCTAGTCTGTGGATAAGTTGTCAAGCCATTCCAGCCCCATCACTCTTTAAAATTTCAGGCTCCATTTTTCTATCAGTTTGACGGTGGACAGATCCAGCTCCATGTGATAGGATACAAATAGCATTAATCATAACTGCTCAGTCCACTACATTTTCCTAACAAAATCGGGGGACAAGATCCTTCACTACGCTCAGGATGACAAGCCCCGGTCATCCTGAGCGTAGCGAAGGATCTTGGAGGACTGAGTAGATACCAGTAATCTTCAAAATAATTTTTCAGATAATGAGGACTCCCAAAAATGCATGTATTTCTGACCGGAGGACGGGGAATCGGAAAGTCTCAGATTATTCAAAATGTTGTATCACTTCTGGGCAGAACTCCATACGGTTTCCTGACGCGGTTTCGATCAGATGGTGAATGCGCTTCCAGTCTGCATATGATATCTCCATCAAATGAGGAGCCTTTGACAGAGGAAAATCGAATCGCTTTCCGACGGGGAAAAGGCATGGTGCTTCTGCCAGAACGATTCGATCTCTTAAGTGCGCACCTGTTACAAGAAGCAAGCCTTCAGCATGAGGGGATTATCCTGATGGATGAATGCGGCCATCTGGAAGCAAAGATGCACCGCTTTCATCAGCAGATCATGCACATTCTGGACGGAGAGATCCCCGTACTCGGCGCGCTTCGACTGAATCAGCCTTGGCATGCCTGCATCAAAAACCATCCCCGAGTGAAGGTTTTTTACGTAAATACGGAAAACAGAGAAGTCCTGCCAGAGATCATTGCCAAAGTGATGTTACAGAAAGACATTTTCAATATATAGCAAAGGGGCGACTATAATGACGAGAAAATCAACCACCCGGGATTTGGCGGTCATGGCTATTCTCATCGCATTAAGTCTGGTCATCAAGCGAATCATCTCTCCCGTCACGAATGGATTAACAGATTTTTTTCGCATCCCCGGCGGCAGTGCTGCTGTAGGGTTTTCCCTGGCTTTCCTGATCATCGGAAAGCAAATCGTTTCCATTCCCTTTGCCGCAACTCAGATGGGTTTTGTACAGGCATTACTGGCACTTGCACTTGGCTTTTCTAATTATCAGGGTGGACTGGCCATCTTCAGCTATACCGCGCCTGGATTGGTGATTGATGTTCTGACGTTCATTATGAATAATCAACATCCTCTGTTCTGCTTCACGGGAGGGATTCTTTCAGGTTTGACCAGTGCCGCGATCAGTAATCTTCTGGTCTTCCATCTCATGGGCATTAGCCTTCTGCTGTGGTTCTTACTGGCGGCGCTGTCCGGCGCGCTGGGAGGGCTGATTGCCTGGCTCATTTCCGAACGACTGCAAAGGGTCGTTAGCGGTTTTTCACATGAGAGCGCCATCGTATCAAAAGACGAAAAAAAGGAGAACTGAAAATGAGTAGAAAAAAAGCATTATGGATCATGCTATCCGTTCTCCTGGCGCTCACAGCAGTAGTCATTATTGTTGGATTTCAAGTGAGAAATCAGCAGTTGGAGCAGACAGAGGCCGGATCCATACTCATTGAGCTTCAGGGCAGGGAAACCGTGATTCCCTTTTCCAGGCTTGACAGGGAATCCTTTTCCAGGGAAACGACCAATGGAAAAGGTGAAACATCCATGCATAGCTACCGGGGAATTGAGGTGATTACCCTGTTGCGGGAGTGTGAAGTGAACACAGATCAGATATCGGGTATGACCGCTACCGCTGCGGATCAATACTCCGCAGAATACACGGCTGATGAGCTTCGGGAACCGGGAAAAATCTGCCTCGTGATCAGCGTCGATGAAGAAGAAGTTGAAGGCATCGAAGCCGGACAACCGGGCGTCATGGTAATGGCCTTCGGTGATTCGAACTCCAAACGAACTGTCAGAAACCCTGTGAGATTGAAAGTGAAATAACTCCCAAAAGCAGAAATTCTGATATAACGGAGGCTACAAATCCATGAAACATCACGGAATACTGACAAATCAGGAAATAGCAAAGGCGATTGAGATCGCGGGGACGGAACTGAAACGCGCCGGCATTGAAGATAATATCTGCCTGGTCTATCGGTTAGCGCTGGAAGAAATACTACTGAACTATCAGGAGCAAATAGGTGAAGGCGTTCCTTTCACAATCCGTCACTGGAAACAAAACGGGGATTTGAAAACAAGGCTGACTGTCGTGGGAAAATCAGTGGATCCCTTTGACGACAATAGTCTCATACTGACCATGCTTCGGGAACGTGCCAGAAATACTCCGGCCAGTTGGCAGTATGAAAGAGGCGAAAACAGGATAGAGTTTGTTTTCACACTGCATAACACGACGTGGAAGAATCTTCGGTTTTCCTGGAAATACACGGTCAACAGTCGGAAAATACTCGGTGCGTCCGTTGCCTGCCAGCTCATCAGCGCGGGTTTAGGTATTCTCGCTCCGATTGTCAGTGCGAGGATTATCGTCGACATCACCACAAACGAGGCCAGACGTGTTCTCCTGATTGCCCTTACGCTGCTGGTCGTTCAACTTTTACGAAATCTCTTTCTGGTACTCAGCAATCAGGGATATAACAAGGCCTATTCTCGGACATTGAGCCTGTTGGAGGAAGATCTTGTGGAAAACGTACTGCAGGTTGAAAGCCAGTGTGTGGATGAAAAAGGAAGCGGATTGTTTATCCAGCGAATCACTACGGATACCCAGCGGATCGCCTCGGGATTTAACAGTATCGCCGATATGATAACCCAGACAATGAACTATGTCGGCGTATTATTTGCCATGGTGATCGTTCATCCGCTGATTGCCATGTTCGTAATCGTCATCATTGGGGTGCAGTACTTCCTGGAGGTATGGAGAGCAAAGCGATTGTATAAGGACGACCGGATCTATCGCTCTGCCAACGAACGCTTCTCCGGTCTGGTGGGAGAAATGGTGCGGGGGCATAAAGATGTGAAGCTGTTGAACTGCGAAAAACAGTTCAGCGCGGAGCTGAGAGCCCGAATCGATGACGCGAATGAAAAGCGTTTCTTCATGCAGAACCGATCCTGGAACGTAAAACTGTATCGCTGGCAAATCGGTGAGGTTGGGACATTTGCCCTGTTTTCCCTGTTGGCTTATCTGATTGCCCAGGGAAACCTGCTTCTTTCAACAGCGCTGGTGATCTATAACTATTACACGGATCTCGGACCCAACGCCATCAAGGTAATAGGCGCCTTTATGGACTCAATCGCGGATTTCAACATTTCAAACGAACGGGTACATACCCTGCTCAACAGTCCTGAATTTCCCAAGGAGCGCTTTGGGGATCGCGATCTTCCTGGTTTTAAGGGAGAGATTGCTTTTGAACATGTCCACTTTTCCTATCATCCGGAGGACAAAAATTATCCGAAGGTGCTGGAGGATATGTGCTTTTCCGTGCGTCCCAATGAAATGGTTGGCCTGGTGGGAAAAAGCGGCTGCGGTAAAAGCACGACCTTCAACCTGCTTTCCAGACTGTATGTGCCCACCGCCGGACGCATTCTCCTCGACGGGGTTGATATGAAGGAGCTGAGCCGGGAAACCGTCCGGGCCAATATGACCGTAGTTACGCAGAATCCCTATATTTTCCGCATGTCCGTCAGAGACAATCTGCGCCTGGTGAAGCCGGATCTGACGGAGGACGAAATGCGGGAAGTGTGCAGGAAAGCCTGTATTGATGAAGACATCGAAAGCATGCCCGACAAGTATGACACTCTGATCGGAGAAGGTGGTGTCAATCTATCCGGCGGTCAGCGACAAAGGCTGGCAATCGCCCGTTGCCTCCTCCGCAACAGCCGGATCCTGCTTTTCGACGAAGCGACTTCCGCCCTGGACAACAAGACTCAGGCTATGATTCAGCAGGCGATTGATAACCTGCGCAAAGACCGCACGGTTATCATCATCGCCCATCGACTCTCAACCATTGCGAATGCGGATCGCATCCTGTTCATGCAGGATGGCGGGATTCTCGCAGAGGGCACCCATGAGCATTTACTCAGAGCATGTGAACCATATCAATCCCTGTCTGCCATGGAAAGCAAAGCATGACAGGCGAGAACCTGGGCATACTCTTCCGGGGTATTACAGCCGGATAGCAGGCGCTCATCACCCTGATAGAGGCTGTGCCGTACCGGCGCGATGTCGAATAGTTGCCGAATTGCGTGGTGGTCGGACTTCAGTATGCGCTCCGCCGCTTCCGCCAAATTGCAGTCGTACACAGCTATCAATGGCTCAATCCTGCCTGAATGCTTCAGTGCCGTGATGCCACCTTCGTGATCGAGAACCAATCGGTGCAGCGCATCCCTGGGAATCAATGGAACATCCACGCTTATTACCAACAGAGATGAAAAAGCGGCCTGCCTCATACATGTATGAACGCCGCTGAGCGGGCCTCGATGGGGATAGTAATCCTCCACATTTCTGGAACCGGGGATCCGATGGGGAGTTCCTGACAGCAGAATCTCCCCGATTCCCAGTGCTTTCAGGCGTGAAACATGAACCTCCAGAAAGGACTTGTCGCCGCATTTTAGCAGCGCCTTATCGCATCCCATTCTGGTGGAGTATCCACCGGCTAAAACCGCCGCAGATACCTGATTCGTGTTCAAGCTTTTCTATCCCCTTTAATCGGTGTTTCCTTAATCATTTTCACTACATACAGTTTTGACAGCGTGAGACAACACAGGTAAAATCACATCCATAATTTCCCTTATGGCTCTGGGACTGCCCGGCAGATTGACGATCAACGTCTCACCACGGATCCCGCTAACACCCCGGTAGAACATTCCCCTGGGTGTGTATTTCATGGATTCTGCGCGAATCGCCTCGGAAATGCCTGGCACCTGGCGTTCAATCACCGCCAGGGTCGCCTCCGGAGCAGTGTCCTGTTTGGACAGACCAGTCCCACCTGAAGTCAGCACTAGGTTCGCCCGCTTATTATCACAGATGTCGATCAGTGCCTTTTCAATTCTTCCGAATCATCGCCTAACAGAAGCTGAATCGATGCGTCGAACCCTTCCTGACCGATCTTTTCCCGGATCAGATCTCCACTGATATCCTCATGTCTGCCCTTTTAAAGCATTGTCTGAAAGGGCAATAATAGCCGCTGTGTAACTCATGAAATAATCCCCATTTGCTTTTTGTTACAGTATAACATGAACGAGGGCAAAATGCCACATGATTTTGTAAAAAACAACGCCGGATTGGGATTGGATCAGTTGCTCGCGAGCATCAAGCATAGTGCCGGGATCACCTATGATTTGCAGGGGATCATGCGGCTGCTGACCTATGAAAAAAGATGTTCTTCACGAGAAAACAGGAGAAATCTTTGATTCCACAAAGCTTCGGACCATGATTGATGATGAAAAGCTGACGGAATTCAACGAACTCATGGGCTACTACCAAATCGTTTCTTCAGAGCTGGAAATGGATGACCTGGAAATCATCGACAAGTACCACGGCCTGACTTGCATTGAAGACCAATTTCGCGAAATGAAGGGAACACTGGATACGAGACCAATCTATGTCAATACCCCTGAACACATTCAGGCACATTTGCTGCTATTATTATGCATCTTTGCCCCCTAACCCATTGCTATTTCGGCGTTTTTGTCCCCCTGCACTGGCAAACTCGGGTTTTACCACGCATGGGGTTTCGGTTCAAGCAAAGGTTGGGTGAAGAAGCGGCATTTCAACAGAGTGAACCTTGACAAAACGAAAGGGAAGGGTATAAAATGTGGGGAATCGTGATCGAGATATGAACGGGAGTTTTCCATATGATTATAGCGCGCGCCATCGTCGCGCCGCTGCTTGGCGGCGTGATCGGATACATCACCAACGACCTGGCGATCCGGATGCTGTTTCGCCCCAGGAAGGCCGTGTACATCGGCAAATTCCACGTGCCCTTTACCCCGGGCCTGATTCCCGCCCAGCAGGGCCGCATCGCCCAGTCCATCGGCGACGTGGTCAGCAGCCAGCTGCTCAACGAGGAGACGCTGCGACAGACGCTGCTTTCCGAGGCGACCGTGCAGAAGCTCCAGGACAAGGTGCGCGCCTTCCTGCGCAAGCTGTCCAAGGACGGCCGCAGGGTGCGGGATCTGCTGGCCAAAGAAGAGGTGCGCGATAGGGTCGACCTGAACGTCGACGAGCTGACCCAGAAGCTGACGGAGGGCCTGACGGCGAAGATCATAGAATCGAAGCTGGGCTATACCGTCGTGGACAGCATCATCGGCGACAAGATGGATTTCATCAACCAGAACAAATGGCTGTCGATGCTGGTGGACGACAACGCCCAGAAGTCCATCAAGGAGAAGCTGGCGGAAAAGGTGGACGAGATCATCGCCGAGAAGGCGCCGGACGCCGTCGCCGCCATCGTGGCAAGGTACAAGGACGAGATCATGGACGCCCGGATCTGCGAGCTCTACGCCCGCTTCGAGGACAAGGAGGACGTGATCATCGAGAAGCTGACCGGCCTGTACACGTCGATACTGGGCGACAACCTGGGGCGGCTTTTGAAGGCCATCAACATCGAAAAGATCGTGGTGGACAAGATCAACGGCCTCGACCCCGCCGAGCTGGAGACGGTGATCTTCGGCGTGATGAAGAAGGAGCTGCGGGCCATCGTCTACCTGGGCGCGCTGCTGGGCTTTTTGATGGGTTTTATCAATCTGCTGCTGTGACGGGTTGGATATACATTTAATTTAACATCGTATGCACTTGAAAAACGGATCGCCGTGATATATAGTTAGTGTATACTAATCATGTGAGGCGATAGCCATGAACGCTACCGATTACAAGGCGCTTTCCATAAAGGAGTTTTCAAGGGCGGCGAAGGTCTACGAGACGGACGAGGCGGGCGTGTATCGCATGTGCCGCAAGGATTACCCGGATGTGCTTTCGGAGCTGGAGAAGGAGCCCTTTACCGACCTGCTGGACTGCGGCTGCGGCACCGCGCCGATGCTGGAGCTGCTGAAGAAGAAATACCCTGACCGACACTATACCGGCATCGACCTGACGCCCCAGATGATCGAGGTGGCGCGGGCGAAGCGCATGCCCGGCGTGGAGCTGGTGGTGGGGGACTGCGAGAAGCTGCCCTTCCCGGACAATTCCTTTGACGCGGTGATCTGCTGCCAGAGCTTCCACCACTACCCCAACGTGCAGGACTTCTTCGACAGCGTTGCCAGGGTGCTGCGCCCGAACGGGCGGCTGATCCTTCGGGACATGACGGCGAAGACCGCGCCGGTGCGCTGGTTTTTCAACCACGTGGAGATGCCCATCATAAACTTGGCCGGGCACGGGGACGTGCACGTCTACGGCGTGGACGAGGTGCGCCGCCTGTGCGCCAAGGCGGGGCTGGTGCTGGAGCGCGGCGAAAAGCGGGGCTTCTTCCGGCTGCACTGCGTTGCGCGGAAGCCGGGGAACGGATTTGAATGAGCGTCTGCATACACGAGGGGCAGGCCCCGTGAAAGGGCCTGCCCCCGCGCATATAGTGGGTTATTCCTTTGGCGCCTTCCGCTGCTGGGGCTCCAGCTGCTCCTCGGCCTTGAACACGTAGCCGCATTCGCAGGCGGTGTCCTCGATGATGCGGCCCCGGCGGGTAAAGACCTCGACGCTCTCGCCGCAGGCGGGGCAGGTGCGCTCCTCAAGTATGATTCATATCAGCATTGTATTCCATACAGTACAAGCGCGTCGGTTCATGAGATCATAATCTCTCTGCTGGACCGGTATACGGATGCGCTTTGCCATACGCCAGTGCCTGAGCTTGGAACGCTCCGGGGGGCATCTTGTCAAAATATTCGCGTTGCCATTTGGTGTAGTCAAAGCGTTCCCGAATCACCAGGGAAATGAATCGTTCGGCTTCCACGACGCCCAGTGTCTCAGTGAGACACTCCATGCCGCGAGACATCAGTTCGTTCATGCTGCTGGTCATTGCTCTCCCTCCGTTTCCATTATGAATTCGACAGGCGTTACCAGTTTGATTCGATCTGTTTTGTACTTCAACAGGCGGATATCTGTAGAGATGAAATATGTACAACAGGCGTATATTGCTGAAGCGAGATGCAGCGCATCCTTTTCCTTGACGCCGGTCTCCATGATTTCTGAAGCCAATGGGCCGATTACAGCTTCCCTTTCGATACCCACATAAGCTTTGATGCTGGAAGCGATAAACGATTGTATGGATGAACGCCTCATATCGAATGGATTTCTGCTGACTTCATAATCCAATGTATATGAACTGACCAGGTCATAGCGCCCTTCTTTGATCATGCTCTGAATATGCAGCTTTGCCTGGGATTCCAAAGCAATTCGCGTTTGGGCTTGATAATCATAGGGGCGATTATAGCAGCACATATTAAGATAGATTCTCATACTGTTGCGTCTCTCTGCTGATTTGATTATATCATATGTTCAGCGAAAACTCAACCTAATAACGCAACGCCTACGCGCGAGGGCAGGCCCTGTGAAAGGGCCTGCCCCCGCGCATTAATGGGTTATTCCTTTGGCGCCTTCCGCTGCTGGGGCTCCAGCTGCTCCTCGGCCTTGAACACGTAGCCGCATTCACAGGCGGTGTCCTCGATGATGCGGCCCCGGCGGGTAAAGACCTCGACGCTCTCGCCGCAGGCGGGGCAGGTGCGCTCCTCCAACGTGGGTGTCTTGTGTTTGGCTTCGCAACCGTCCATGATCGCCATGACAGGTACCTCCTTGTTTACGATTTTCCAATGCAATTATAACATAGCCCAGGGGCGTTGTCAAATACTGATTTGTCGAGCTTTGCTCGATGAATCAGTATTTATTTGCCTCCGCTCCTCAGATGTGCTATAATGGCCTCGTATAATAAGGGAGGTATGCACCTTGGAGCGTATGCGTCAGCTTGTGGACTATCTCAACGAGAAGAGCTATCATTATTATACCCTGGACAACCCGACGATCGCCGACGCCGAGTATGACCGGCTGTATGACGAGCTGGTGAAGCTGGAGGCCGAGACGGGCGAGCGGCTGCCGGACTCGCCCACGCGCAGGGTGGGCGGCGAGGTGCTGCCTGGGTTCGAGCCCCACACCCACCTGGCGCGTCTGTGGAGCATGGGCAAGGCCCAGTCCATCGAGGCGCTGGAGGATTGGGCGCGGCGGGCGGAGAAGCTGCGCCAGGAGGCCGTGGACGGCGGCGCGAACTTGCCGCCCATCACCTACGTGGTGGAGCACAAGTTCGACGGCCTGACCGTCAACCTGACCTACGAGGGCGGGCGGCTGGTGCAGGCGGCCACCCGGGGCAACGGCGTCACCGGCGAGGCGATACTGCCCCAGGTGATGACGATCCGCTCGATCCCGCTGTCCATACCCTTCAAGGGGCGCATGGAGGTGCACGGCGAGGGCTTCATGCGCATCTCCGCGCTGGAAAAGTACAACGAGACGGCGAAGGAGCCGCTGAAGAACCCCCGCAACGCCGCCGCAGGGGCCCTGCGCAACCTGGATGCGAAGGTGACTGCCGAGCGCAACCTGAGCGCCTGCTTCTACGACGTGGGCTATATCGAGGGGCGTTCCTTCAGCACCCAGCACGAGATGCTGGACTTCCTGCGGGAGAACCGCTTCCCGGTGTCCGACTGCGAGATCGACGCGAAGTCCCTGGACGAGGTCATCGCGGCCGTGCGCCGGATCGAGGAGAGCCGGGGCAGCCTGGACTACGACATCGACGGGGCCGTGATCAAGATCGACGACTACGCCACCCGGGATGCCCTGGGCTATACCGACAAGTTCCCCCGCTGGGCCGTGGCCTACAAGTTCGAGGCCGAGGAGATGACCACCGAGCTGCTGGCCGTGGACTGGCAGATCGGGCGCACGGGCAAGCTGACCCCGGTGGCGAAGGTCGCGCCGGTGGAGCTGGCCGGGGCCACCGTGCGCCAGGCCACGCTGAACAACTGGCAGGACATCCAGCGCAAGCGGGTAAAGCTCGGCGCGCGGGTCTGGATCCGCCGCTCCAACGAGGTCATTCCCGAGATCATGGGCCGGGTGGAGGAGTTCAGCGAGAATGAACGGGACGTGGTCAGGCCGGAGGTCTGTCCCAGCTGCGGCGCGGCGCTGGTGGAGCGGGGGGCGCACCTGTTCTGTCCCAACCGGGACGGCTGCACGCCCCAGATCGTGATGCGGCTTTCCCACTTCGCCAGCCGGGACGCCATGGACATCGACACCTTCTCCGAGAAGACCGCCCGCCAGCTGGTGGACGCGGGGCTCTTGCAGGAGGCGGACCAGCTCTACGGCCTCAAAAAGGAGCAGCTCTGCGCCCTGGAGCGCTTCGGCGAGAAGAAGGCCGAGAACCTTTTAAATGCCATTGAGAAGAGCAAGGCCTGCAGGCTGGACAGCTTCATCTACGCCCTGGGCATCCCCAACATCGGCACCAAGACCGCCCGGGACCTGGCCGGGCGCTTCGGCAGCGTGGCGGCGCTGAGAAGTGCCACCGCCGAGGAACTGACCGCCATGGACGACGTGGGCGACATCGTGGCCGATGCCGTCGTTTCCTTCTTCGCCGACCCCGCCAACAACCGCCTGGTGGACGCCCTGCTGGCGGCGGGCGTCGCGCCGGCGTGGGAAGCGAAGGACACCTCCACCGGCCCCTTCGCCGGCATGACCGTGGTGGTCACCGGCACGCTCGCCGCGATGGGCCGCAGCGAGGCCGAGGCCGCCATCCGTGACGGCGGCGGCAAGGCCGCGGGCAGCGTCTCGAAGAAGACCAGCCTCGTAGTGGCCGGCGAAAACGCCGGCAGCAAGCTGACCAAGGCGCAGACGCTGGGGGTGAAGGTGATCGGGGAGAGTGAGTTTTTGGAGATGCTGGGCCATATTTAAATTTCCGCTTCCCCATAGGCAAAACTCCGATGATGTGATATAATACCCTTTAAGGATTATTCTGCCGCGATGGGCAAATCGAAGGGAGTCGGGCGTATGCTGAGCATGACGGGCTATGGGCGCGCCTTTGTGGAGATCGAAGGCCGACAGATGACCGTGGAGGTCAAGAGCGTCAACCATCGCTTCCTGGACATCTCCTTCAGGATGCCCCGGAACCTGATGTTCCTGGAGGACGCGGCCCGCAAGGCCATCGGCGCGCGGCTGGCCCGGGGACACGTGGACGTGTTCGTGACCTATCGCAACCTGCGCACCGACGCCCGAACCGTCCAGGTGGACGAGGCGCTGTTTTCGGCCTATGTAGAGGCGCTGCGCCGGCTGCGGGATGCCGCCGGGCCTGAGCTGCGGGACGACCGGACGCTGATGGGCATCGCCCACATGCCCGACGTGATGACGGTGACCGAGGCCGAGGAGGACCAGGACGCCGTCAGGGCGCTGCTGGAGGCCGCGCTGGGCCAGGCGCTGGACGCGCTGTGCGCGATGCGCGCGCGGGAGGGCGAGGCCATCAGGGATGACCTGAAAAGCCGGGTGGACGCCATAGAGCGGATGACCGAAGCCGTAGAGGCGCGCTATCCCGAGACGGTGGCGGCCTATACCCAGCGGCTCAGGGCCGCGATGGAGGAGCTTGCGGGCAGCGGCGTGGACGAGACCCGGCTGATGATGGAGGTGGCCGTGATGGCCGACCGCAGCGCCATCGCCGAGGAGACCGTCCGCCTGCACAGCCATATCCTGCAGCTTCGGAACGTGTTCGAATCCCCCGAGCCCATCGGGCGGCGGGTGGATTTCATCGTGCAGGAGCTGAACCGTGAGGTCAACACCATCTCGTCCAAGTCCCAGGACATCCCGATCACCCAGCTGACCGTGGACATGAAGGCGGAGATCGAAAAGCTGCGCGAGCAGGTGCAGAATATCGAATGATCCTCGGGGATTCCGATACTGAAGAAGGGGTGACGCGCACCATGGCGAAGCGAGGCAGGCTGTTTGTCATTTCCGGCCCGGCGGGCGCGGGCAAGACCGAAATTGTCAAGAAACTGTTGCAGCAGCATCCGGACGTCAGGCTGTCCGTGTCCTGCACCACCCGCGCGCCCAGGCCCGGCGAGGTGGACGGCGTCAACTATCACTTTGTCAGCGAGGAGCGCTTCAAGGCGCTGATCGACGAGGGGGCCTTCTACGAGTGGGCCCACGTGCACCAGAACCACTACGGCACGCTGAAATCCACCGTGCAGCAGGAGCTGGCCCTGGGGCACGACCTGATCCTGGAGATCGACGTGCAGGGCTGCCTGCAGGTCATGGCCCAGGACGCAAGCGTGACGGGCATATTCATCTGCCCGCCCAGCCGGGAAAACCTGGAGCAGCGCCTGCGGCGAAGGGGCACGGAGTCGGAGGAATCCATCCGCGTGCGCCTGGGCAACGTCGCAAAGGAGGTGGCCACGGCGTATCGGTACCACTACGTGATCATCCACCAGGACTGGAGCGTGGAGCCCCGGGCGCTGGAGATCGCCACCGAGGAGGTCTACGCCGTGATCGCCGCCCGGCGGCTGGAGCTTGAAAACCGCAGGGACTTCCTGGATGCGCTCACCGCATCGCTGAAGGCCTGACACAATGTATGTTATTTGGAGGAATGCAATATGATGACCGAACCCCCCATCGGCGAGCTGCTTGAGAAGGTTGACTGCCGCTACACGCTGGCTGTGGAGGCGTCGAAGCGTGCCCGTGAGATCATCGCCGGCAGCCTGCCGCTGATCGACACCAAGGAGACCAAGCCGCTTTCCATCGCCATCGAGGAAATCAACCGCAAGCTGATCACCTACAGCCGCGACGAGGAAGCGGAAGAAGAGGCTTAACGGCGAAACAAGCCAGTCATAGCGAAGTCAACAGCGAAACCCGAATTTCCGGTTTCGCCTGTTGTGTTGTCCGGGAATAATCGCAAGAGAGGGACTTCCATGCTCAAAGATAAACACATCGTGCTGGGCGTGACCGGTGGCATCGCGGCCTACAAGGCCTGCGACCTGGTGTCGCGGCTCAAAAAGCAGGGCGCGCAGGTGCGCGTGGTGCTGACCGCCAACGCCGCCAAATTCGTGCCGCCGCTGACCTTTGAAACCCTCAGCGGCAATCCCGTGGTCACCGACACCTTCGAGCCCAGGAAGTCCCTGGAGCACATCTCGCTGGCGAAGTGGGCGGATGTTTACGTCATCGCCCCGGCCTCGGCCAACTGCCTGGCGAAGCTGGCGAACGGCATCGCCGACGACCTGCTGTCCACCACGGCCCTGGCCATGACCGCGCCGCTGCTCATCGCCCCAGCCATGAACGCCAACATGTGGCGGCACCCGGCCACCCAGGCGAATTTCAAAACTCTGGTGGATCGCGGCGCGAAGAGCGTGGGGCCCATGTCGGGGCACCTGGCCTGCGGCGACGACGACGTGGGCCGCATGGCCGAGCCCGAACAGATCGTGGCGGCGCTGGACGCACTGCTCAACCCCCGGCGGGATCATGAGGGCAGGCGCGTGCTGGTGACCGCCGGGCCCACCGTGGAGCGCATCGACCCGGTGCGCTACATCACCAACCGCTCCACCGGCAAGATGGGCTACGCCATCGCCGAGGCCGCCCGGGACCGGGGAGGCGAGGTGGTGCTCGTCTCCGGCCCGGTGAACCTGGCCGCGCCGGCGGGCATTGAGATCGTGAAGATCGAATCCAGCGCCGAGCTGTGCGCGTCGGTGCTGGCGCGGTCAGACTGGGCGGACGTGGTGATCCAGGCCGCCGCCCCGGCGGACTTCACCCCGGCGCAGGTTTCGGACAGCAAGATCAAGAAGACCGGAGAGGGCATGGTGCTTACGCTGAAGAACACCACCGATATCGCACGCACGCTGGGCGAGCGGAAGCGCCAGGGGCAGGTCCTGGTGGCCTTCGCGGCTGAAACCGACCGGGTTCTGGAAAACGCGAAGGGCAAGCTGACGAAGAAGAACGCCGACCTGATCGTGGCCAACGACGTCACCCGCGAGGGCGCCGGCTTCGGGGTGGATACGAACGCGGTCACGCTGGTCAGCCGCGAGGACGAGCGGGCCCTGCCCCTGATGTCCAAGCGGGCGGTGGCCGACGCCATACTGGACCGGGTGAACGAACTGTGATGTACGCCCAGGTGATCGTGGATCTGTCCGCCGAGGCGCTGGACCGGGTGTTTTCCTACATCGTGCCCGAGGGCATGGCCGTTTCGCCCGGCCAGCTGGTCTCGGTGCCCTTCGGCCCGCGGACCGTCGAGGGCTTCGTGGTATCCCTGTCGGAGGCCTGCGACGTGCCCCCGGAGAAGCTGAAGCCGCTGATTAAGCCCGTGCGGGCGGAGCCGGTGGTGATGCCGGACCTGATGGCCCTGGCGGAGTGGATGCACGTGCGCTACCTGTGCAACCTGGTGGACGCCCTGCGGCTGATGCTGCCCCCGGAAATGCGGGGCGGCAGGATCCACGAGAAGACGCAGCGGCGGGCGCATCTGATGCTCTCCGGCGAAGCGCTGGCGGATTTTATCGAACAGAACCGCCGCGCCCCGAAGCAGCTGGAGGTGATCGAGGCGCTGCGGAGCGGGGACGTGGAGACGGCGAGGCTGAACGGGGCCGCGCTGCAGGGGCTGGTGAAGAAGGGTGCGGTCGAGGTCTACGAGGGAGAGACCCGGCGCACGCCCCGGGCGCTGACGGACGACAGGCGCACCGCAGACCCGGAGCCCATGCCCGAGCAGGCGGCGGCGGTGGAACGGCTGACAGCGGCATTGGAATCCGGCGGAGGTCGGTTTTTGCTCCACGGCGTCACCGGCAGCGGAAAGACCGAGGTCTATATTCGCCTGATCCGGCGGGCGCTGGAGCTGGGCCGCACGGCCATCGTGCTGGTGCCGGAGATCGCCCTGACGCCCCAGATGGTGGCCTGGCTGCACAGTCGGTTCGGCGGCGACGCGGCGGTGCTGCACTCGGCGCTGTCGGCGGGCGAGCGCTTCGACGAGTGGCGGCGCATTCGCTCCGGCGAGGCCCGGGTGGTGATCGGGGCGCGCAGCGCCATATTCGCGCCGCTGGAGAACATCGGCGTGATCGTTGTGGACGAGGAGCACGAGACCACCTACCAATCCGACCGCCGTCCACGCTACGACGCCCGGGAGGTGGCCTGGAAGCGGGCCGCACAGCACGGGGCGGTGCTGGTGCTGGGCAGCGCCACGCCGTCGGTTTCCACCTACATGCGGGCGATGCCCGGGGTACGGCCCGAAAACCGACTGGAGCTCATCGAGCTGCGCCAGCGGGTGAAGGGCAGGCCGCTGCCGGAGGTGGAGATCGTGGACATGCGTGGCGAGTTCGAGCGGGGCAATCGCTCGATCTTCAGCGCCCGGCTGTCCGCAGAGCTGAGGCGGTGCCTGGACGAGGGCCACCAGGCCATGCTGTTCATCAACCGCCGGGGCCATTCCACCTTCGTGTCCTGCCGCGCCTGCGGCTATGTGGTCAGGTGCGACCAGTGCGACGTGACCATGACCTGGCACCAGGCGGAGAACGCCCTGCGCTGCCACTACTGCGGCCGGACGCTGCCGCCGCCCAAGCAGTGCCCCCAGTGCGGCAGCGGCTACATCAAGTACTTTGGCGCGGGCACTCAGAAGGTCCAGGAGGAGGTGCGCCGCCTGTTTCCCGACGCCCGGGTGGCCCGCATGGACGTGGACACCACCCGGGAAAAGGACGCCCACGCCCGGATACTGGGCCGCTTTCGCAGCGGCGAGGCCAACGTGCTGGTGGGCACCCAGATGATCGCCAAGGGGCTGGACTTTCCCAACGTGGCGCTGGTGGGCGTGGTGGCGGCGGACCTGTCGCTGAACCTGCCGGACTACCGCAGCGTGGAGCGCACCTTCCAGCTGGTCACCCAAGTGGCCGGCCGGGCCGGACGGGCCGAGGTGCCGGGCCGGGTGATCGTGCAGACCTACGACCCGGACCACTACGGCATCCGGCTGGCCGCCGCCCAGGACTACCGGGCCTTCTACACCCGGGAGAGCGCCTATCGCCGCCAGGCGATGTACCCGCCCTTCACGGTGATCGCCCGGATCGTGTACAGCGGCAGGGACGAAGGCGCGGTAAAGGCCGCGGCCCTGGCCGACGAGGCGCGGATGGGGGCCTTCCTGGACGAAACCGGCGCGCGGGCCGACGCCATACAGCTGGCGGCGACGGAGGCCCCCATCCGCCAGATCCGGGGGGAATACCGCTGGCAGCTGCTGGTGAAGCTGTACTTCAAGGCCGACCTGGACGCCGTCGAGGCGCGGATGCAGGCCCTGGCCGACGCCGCCCCGGAGGGCGTGCGCGCGGAGCTGGAGGTCAATCCCAATAACCTGTTTTAACACATTTCGGAGGATATTATGGCAATTCGCAAGATCATTGAGATGGGCAAGGACGACATACTGCGCAAGCATTCCAGGAAGGTGGTCAAGTTCGACCACCGGCTGGGCGTGCTGCTGGACGACATGGCGGACACCATGTACGAGGCCGACGGCGTGGGCCTGGCCGCGCCCCAGGTGGGGGTGCTGAAGCGGGCCGTGGTCATCGACGTGGGCGAGGGCCTGATCGAGCTGGTGAACCCCGAGATCCTGTGGAGCGAGGGGGAGACCGTCGGCGCGGAGGGCTGCCTGTCCGTGCCGGGGCGGCGGGGTACCGTCAAGCGCCCCGAGAAGGTGCGCGTGCACGCCCAGGACCGCAAGGGCAACCACATCGAGGTGGAGGGCGAGGGCCTGCTGGCCGTCTGCCTGTGCCACGAGCTGGACCACCTGGACGGCGTACTCTACGTCGACAAGATGATCGAGGACGTCACGGATCAGATCGAGCAAGAGGAAGAAGACAAGACATGAACAGATACAGATTGGTTTTCATGGGTACCCCCGACTTCGCGGTGCCCTCGCTGAGGGCGCTGGCGGACGACGGCCGGTATGATATCGTGGGCGTCATCACCCAGCCGGACCGTCCCGCGGGGCGGGGCAGGAAGCTGACCGCCTGCCCGGTCAAGCAGCTGGCGCTGGAGCGGGGGCTGCCGGTTTTCCAGTTCGAGCGCATCCGAAGGCCGGAGGGCGTGGAGCAGCTGAAGGCCCTCGCGCCGGACGTGGTGGTCACGGCGGCCTTCGGGCAGATATTGACCCAGGCGCTGCTGGACATTCCCCGCCATGGCACGGTCAACGTCCACGCCTCGCTGCTGCCCCGTCACCGGGGCTCAGCGCCCATCAACTGGGGCATACTGATGGGTGAGCCGGAGGCGGGCGTGACGATCATGAAAACCGACATCGGTATGGATACCGGCGACATGCTGCGCAGCGCGGCCACGCCCGTCGGCGAACTGGAGACCGCCGGCGAGCTGACCGAACGGCTGTCTGTCCTCGGCGCAAAGCTGCTGGCCGAGACGCTGCCCGACTACCTGGAGGGCAAAATCGAGCCCGTGCCCCAGGACGGCGACGCGGCCACCTATGAGCCCATGCTGGACAAGGCCATGGGCGAGATCGACTGGAACCGACCGGCGTCCGAAATCGCCTGCCGGGTTCGCGGCCTGAACCCCTGGCCCTGCGCCTACACTGACACCGAAGGCGGGCGTCTGAAGCTGTACCTGGCGAAGGCGGTGGATTGCGACGATGCCGTCGCCCCGGGTACGGTGGTCATCTCCTCCCCGAAGGAGGGCCTCTTCGTGCGCTGCGGCGAAGGCGCGCTCCAGGTGCTTCAGCTCCAGGCCCCCGGCGGCAAGCGCATGGACGCAAAGGCGTTCCTGATGGGCAAGGGGATCAATGTCGGAACGATTTTGGGAAGGACAAGCACCGATGAAGCGTGAGTTTGATAGGCGGGGACAGGGACCAGCAAACGAAAAAAGAGGGAACAGGGAACAGAGAGCAGGGAACAGGAACAGCGGCAAGGGAAAACCATCCGTTCCGCGCGGTGATTCCAAGTCTTCCCGCCATTCCAATTCCTCATTCCTCATTCCTCATTCCTCATTTTCAAAACCTCATTCCTCATTTCCCCAAAGGGAGATAACCGCCCGCGACGCCGCCCTCCGCGCCCTGCAGGACGTGGTGCGCGGCGACGCCTACGCCAGCCAGGCGCTGAACCGCAGGCTGGCGGAGGCCGGGCTGAAGAGCGAGGACGGGCGGCTGGCCGCGAGCCTGTTCTACAGCGCCGTGGAAAACCGGCTGTACATCGAGCACATGCTGGGCAAATTCATGGACCAGCGGCCCGAGCCGGTGGTGAACGACATACTGCACGTCGCCGCGGCCCAGATCCTGTTCATGGACCGGGTGCCGGACCACGCCGCGGTGGACGAGGCCGTCAAGCAGGTGCGCGCCGCCCGCCGGGAGGGCTTCACCGGCCTGGTGAACGGCGTGCTGCGCAACCTGATCCGCGCCCGGGACGCCGGCACGCTTTCCCTGCCCGATAAGCAGGCCGACCCGGTGGCCTGGTTCCGGGCAAGGTACAGCATCTCCGCGCCGGCGGTGCGGCGGCTGATCGAAGCCTACGGCATGGAGACCGCCGAGGCCATCGCCGCCTGGACGCCCGTCCGGCGGGTCGAGACCGTCCGTCCGAACCGCCTGCGCATGGACACCGATGCCTTCGGGAAATGGCTGACCGACCAGGGTCTGGATTGGAAGCCGGGCATCGTGCCGGACGCCTTCCTCGTTTCGGACGGGGGCAACCTGGCGGTCCGCCCGGGCTACGGGCAGGGGCTTTTCTCGATCCAGGGCCAGAGCGCCATGCTGGCCGCCCGGGCCGTCGGGGCCAGGCCGGGCATGCAGATACTGGACGCCTGCGCCGCGCCCGGGGGCAAGACCTGCTTGATGGCCGAACAGATGGGCACCTCGGGCCGGGTCCACGCCTGGGACGTGCACGAGCACCGGGTGGCGCTGATCCGGGCCGCGGCGCTGCGGCTGGGCCTTGAGAACGTGCGCCCCGCCCAGCGGGACGCCTCGAAGCCCGTGGACAGCATGCGGCTGTCCATGGACGCGGTGCTGGTGGACGCGCCCTGCTCCGGCCTGGGCGTGATCGCGGAGAAGCCGGACATCAAGTACCGCAAGACCGAGGAAGAGCTGACCGCGCTGCCGCCGCTGCAGCTGAAGATCCTGTCGGCCTGCGCCGAGGCGGTGAAGGTGGGCGGGCTTTTGGTGTACGCCACCTGCACGATACTGCCGGAGGAGAACGAAGGGGTCGTCCGGGCGTTCCTGGAGCAGCATCCCGGCTTTGAGCCGGACACCGCAGACGGCTGGCTGCCGGAGGCGCTGAAGCCGCGCCTTGACAACGGCATGCTGCAAATCCTGCCGAACCGGGACAACATGGACGGCTTCTTCATCGCGCGGATGCGCAGAAAGGGTATTTAGGTGGACAGGATACAGCTTTTGGGGCTCACCGGCGACGAGCTGGAGCGCTTCGTCGTCGGGGACATGAAGCAGAGCCGCTTTCGGGCGGGACAGATCGCCGGCTGGCTGACCCGGGGCGCGGACATCGCCGAGATGACGAACCTCTCCAACGACCTGCGCGCCCGGCTTGCCGAGGTCGCCGTGGCCAATCCCGTGCGCATCATGGACAGCTTTACGTCGAAGATCGACGAGACGGAGAAGTTCCTCTACGCGCTTCAGGACGGCAACCTGATCGAGGGCGTGCTGATGCGCTACCACCACGGCGACACGCTGTGCGTGTCCACCCAGGTGGGCTGCCGCATGGGCTGCGCCTTTTGCGCCAGCACCCTGGAGGGCAAGGTGCGCAACCTGACCCCCGGCGAGATCCTGGGCCAGGTGGCGTGCGCCAACCGGCACATACAGGCCAGGGACCCCGAGCGCAGGGTGCACAACATCGTGCTGATGGGCAGCGGCGAGCCGCTGGACAACTACGACAACGTGGTGAAGTTCCTTCGGCTGGTGAACGACCCGAAGGGGCTGAACATCTCCCTGCGCAACATCTCCCTGTCCACCTGCGGGCTGGTGCGGCGGATGTACGACTTTGCCAGGGAGGGCCTGCCGGTGACGCTGAGCCTGTCGCTGCACGCCCCCAATGACGAGATCCGCCGCCAGATCATGCCCGTGGCCAACGCCTACAGCTACGAGGAGGTGCTGACCGCCTGCAAGTACTACATCGAGCAGACGGGCCGCCGGGTGATCTTCGAGTACGCATTGATAAAGAACCTGAACAGCGACGTGCGCCACGCCGAGGAGCTGGCCCGCCGCCTGCGGGGCATGCGCTGCCACGTCAACCTGATCCCCCTCAACGACGTGAAGGAGCGCAAGCTCCAGGCCCCGGACAAGCGCACTGTGGAGGCGTTTTTGAAGCGCCTGGAGCTCAAGCACATCTCCGCCACCGTCCGCCGGGAGATGGGCGCCGACATCGAGGGCGCCTGCGGCCAGCTCCGGCGGAAGGTACTGAACGAACAGGGATAACGACGGAAATATGTGATGGCGGCGCAGGCGACGCGAAGCCAGCCCTTTAGGGCCGCTACAGGGCTTTGGCGGACCATGTAACAGATCAATCGCACCCGCTTCGACCACAATACGGAGGTTTCACGCATGAAGGTTTACGCGATCACGGACATCGGCAGGGTTCGCGCCCTGAACGAGGATTCCTACTACCTGCCCCGCCAGGGCGAGCGCTTCTGCGCCGTGGCCGACGGCATGGGCGGCCACAACGCCGGGGAGGTGGCCAGCGCCATGGCGGTGAAGGTCTTTTCAGAGCACATGCGTGACGTCGAAACCATCACCGGCCCGGCGCTGCGCGCGGCGGTGGAGCGGGCCAACGGCGAGGTCTATCGCGCGGCCCTGGACAACGAGGGCATGAGCGGCATGGGCACCACCTTCTCGGCCCTGGCCCAGCAGGACGGGGACGTGCTGCTGGCCCACGTGGGCGACAGCCGCATCTACCTGGTGCGCCACGGCGCGATCATGCAGCTGACCACCGACCACACGCTGGTGGAGGAGATGGTGCGCAAGGGCATGCTGACGCCCAGGGAGGCCCGCTTCCATCCCCGGCGCAACATCATCACCCGGGCGCTGGGCACCGACCCCGACGTGGCGGTGGACATCATCCAGATGGCCGCGCGCCCCGGCGACGTGTTCTTCCTGTGCAGCGACGGCATGACCAACTACGCCGAGGAGCAGGATATCCTCAATGCCGCCCTGGCGGACGGGGACTGGGATGAGAAGCTCCGCGGACTGGTGTCCGTGGCCCTTGAAAACGGCGGCGCAGACAACATCACCGCCCTGTTCGCGATAATCGGGGAGGAAGCCGCCAGATGATCGGAAGGGTCATATCGGGGCGATATGTCGTTCAGGCCATCGTGGGTACCGGCGGCATGGCCGTCGTCTATCGCGCCTTTGATCAAAAGAAAAACCGAATCGTGGCCATCAAGGTGCTGCGCCCGGAGTACGAATCCGACGAGGAATTCGTGCGCCGGTTCAGCCGCGAGGCCGAGGCGGCCAGCAAGGTCTCCCACGAGAACATCGTGAACATGCTGGACGTTGGCATCGACGGCGACATGCGCTACATCGTGATGGAGTATGTGGACGGGCAGACGCTGAAGGAGATGATCCGCCAGCGGGGCACCATCCACCCGGATACCGCCATACGCATGACCATCCGCATACTGGCGGCGGTGGACCATGCCCATCGCAACGGCATCGTGCACCGGGACATCAAGCCCCAGAACATACTGGTGGACAACCAGGGCCGGGTGAAGGTGGCCGACTTCGGCATCGCCCGGCTGAAGGCCAGCCAGACCACCGCCCTGGACGAGGGCGGCACCACCGGCTCGGCCCTGGGCAGCGTGCACTACTTCTCGCCGGAGCAAGCGCGGGGCGAGGTGGCCGACGAGAAGAGCGATCTGTACTCGGTGGGCGTGGTGATGTACGAGATGCTCACCGGCCAGGTGCCCTTTGACGGCGAGACGTCGGTCTCCGTGGCCCTGAAGCACGTCAACGAGCCCCCCAGGAGCATGCGCGACCACCAGGAGGGCATCTCGAAGGCCCTGGACGAGGTGGTCATGCGGGCGCTGTGCAAGGATCCCTCCAAGCGCTACCAGACCGCTGCCGAGATGGCCGCCGACCTCAGGAAGACGATCTCCCGCCCCGAGGGCGGGTTCGTGACTTATCCCAAGGACTCGGATACCCTGAAGCAGGAGAAGGACGAGCGCCGCCGCCAGCGGGAAAGGGAGCGCAGGAAGCTGCGCCGAACGATGCTGTTTTGCCTGGTCCTCGGCCTGGTGCTGATCGCGGCCGCAGGCGCGTGGTATTTCACCAACACGGCCAACACCTACGTGGTGCCCGACCTGGTGGGGCAGGAGCAGCTGCTGGCCCAGGACGTGCTGGAGCAGCTGGGCGGGAATTCGGACGTCAGCTACAGCTACAGCGAGGAATACGAGGAGGGCATCGTCATCAGCCAGTCCCGCCGGGCGGGCGCGCGGGTGAAGCAGAGCGTGCCCGTGGTGCTGACCGTCAGCCGGGGCTCCCAGTGGTATTACCTGGAGGACTTCGTGGGGCAGGCGCTGGAGGACGCCTCCGACGCGCTGCGCGCCCAGGGCGTGGAGACGGTGGACGTGAACTATGTCCAGTCGGACGCACCGGTGGGCACGGTGGTCAGCGTGTCCCCCCAGCCGGGGCGCCAGGCCAAGGACGAGCCGGTGACCCTCTCCGTCAGCGGGCAGCGGATACTGATGCCGTCGCTGATCGGCTTTGCGCTGGACGACGCCCGGAAGCTGGTCGAGGCGGAAAACCTGCAGCTGGGCACGGTCACCGAGGCGGAGGCCGTGGACGCCCTGCCGGGCACCGTCATCGCCCAGAGCGTCGAGGCGGGCGCGGAGCTGCTGGCCGGGGCGGTGGTGGACATCACCGTCAACCAGGCCCGCCAGGTGTTGTACTATCCCATCTCCAAGCTGTCGGTGGTGGTGCCACTGAACGGCAGCGACGTGCAGCTGGAGCTGATCGCCCCCTCGGGCAACGTCCGGGAGGTGTACCACGGCGTGCTGAACACCGGCACCTACCGCATCGCCCTGGACAGCGAGGAGCCCGGCCAGCACACCGTGAACATCACCATGGACGGCGTGCGGATGGAGAGCAGGACGGTCAATTTTGAATGAGGAGATATGAATGACAGAAGAGATATCGACCGGCACCATATTGCAGGGCGTCGGCGGGTTTTACACCGCCCTTGACGACGAGGGGCGGGAATACACGCTTCGGGCCCAGGGGAAGCTGCGGCGGGAGCGGTTGAAGCCGAAGGTGGGCGACCGGGTGGAGATGATGCCGGGCGAGGGGGAAGAACACGGCTGGATCCGCCGGATACTGCCCCGTCGCAACGAGCTGGTGCGCCCGCCGGTGGCGAACATCGACGCGATCGTGATCGTGGTGGCCGCCGCCACGCCGGACCCGGACCTGATGATGGCGGACCGGCTGATGCTGAACGCCCGCCGCGCGGGCATAGCGGCGCAGCTGGTGGTCAACAAGTGCGACCTGGCCCCGGAGCGCGCGGAGGACATCGTCCGGCAGTACCGCGGGGCCCAGGTCCAGCCGCTGAAGGTGTGCGCTTCGACGGGCGAGGGCCTGGACGCGCTGCGCAAGCGGCTGAGGGGGAAGGTCCACGCCCTGGCGGGGCAGTCCGGCGCGGGCAAGTCCACGATGATCAACGCGCTGTACGGCCTGGCGCTGGAGACCGGGGGCCTGTCCCGGAAGATCGAGCGGGGGAAGAATACCACCCGGCACTGCCAGCTGATCCCCGTGGAGGGGGGCGGCATGGTGCTGGACACGCCGGGGTTCAGCCTGCTGGAGTCGGCGCTGTTCGACCCGGTGGAGCTGAAGGACAGCTGGCCGGAGTTTATGCCCTTTGAGGGGCAGTGTTATTTTAAGCCCTGCTACCACGCCACGGAGCCGCGCTGCGCGGTGCTGGAGGCGGTGGCGGCGGGTGAGATCGACGGGCAGCGGCACGGGCGCTATGTGGCGCTGCTGGAGGAAATGAAACTGAGATGGAGGGATCGCTATGATTAGTGTTGCGCCTTCGCTGCTGGCAGCGGATTACCTGCGCATCGGCGAGGACGTTCGCCGCGTGAAGGAGGCCGGCGCGGACTGGCTGCACTTTGACGTGATGGACGGCAGCTTCGTGCCGAACATCACCTTTGGACAGGACATGGTCCGGCGGGTGTCGGAGTGCGGCCTGCCCGTGGACGTCCACCTGATGATCGTAAACCCGGAAAGGCACATCGACGCCTTCGCGGCGGCGGGGGCGAAGATCATCACCGTACACGCCGAGGCGGTCACCCACCTGCACCGGGTACTGCAGCAGATTCGCGCCGCGGGCTGCCTGGCGGGCGTGGCGCTGAACCCGGCCACCTCGCCGGAGTGCCTGCGCTACGTGCTGGGGGACTTCGACCTGGCGCTGGTGATGACGGTGAACCCCGGCTTCGGCGGACAGAAGCTGATCCCCGCCTGCATCGACAAGGTGGGCGAGGTGCGGGGCATGCTGAACCGGGCCTGCATCGACGCCATCGTGGAGGTGGACGGCGGCGTGAACCTTCAGACCGCGCCGAAGCTGGTGGCCGCCGGGGCCGACACCCTGGTGGCGGGCAGCGCCCTGTTCGGCGCGCCCGACGCAAAGGCGTTCATCGAAACGCTGAAGCGGCAGGGATAAACACTATTCTGTCACAATTTAACACAAACGCCCCTGTAACCTTCTTGGACAGGGGTTATAATTTATACATTGAAAGAACCTTTAAGGCGATCCCGTGAGGTCGGCAAGGCGCTTGAGAACGCATGGATGAATCGGACCGGTATGGTCCGCTGATGGCGTGCCCTGTCTTGCCGGCAGGGCACGTTTTTTGGAATAGCGGTGGCGCCTGATAGGCGCCGCTACGGAGAATACCCCTGCCGCCACATGCCAAAATGGAGATGTTTTGCCGTGCAGAAGAAGACCCAGATCATGGACGAGGCCCAGGTGCGTCGCACCGTCACCCGCATGGCCCACGAGATCATCGAGCGCAACAAGGGCGTCGGGGGCGTGGTTCTGGTGGGCATTCGCCGCCGGGGCGAGCCCATCGCCCGGATGCTGGCCGAGGCCATCCAACGGGTCGAAGGCGCGTCGCTGCCGGTGGGCACGGTGGACATCACCTTCTATCGCGACGACCTGACCCACGCATCCCGGGACCCGAAGCTGAACCGCACCGACATTCCCTTTCCCATCGAGGACAGGACCGTGGTGCTGGTGGACGACGTGCTGTATACCGGCCGCACCGCCCGGGCGGCGATGGACGCGCTGATGGACATGGGCCGCGCCCGCCGCATTCAGCTGGCGGTGCTGATCGACCGGGGCCACCGGGAGCTGCCCATTCGCGCCGATTTTGCCGGCAAAAACGTGCCCACGGCGGTCAGCGAGTTCGTTCGCGTCGCCCTGCCCGAGATCGACGGGGAGACGGGGGTTTGGCTGTGTGACAGCGCTCAGTCTGAACGGTGATTCCGGCACGACAGGGCCGTGATCATATACGGCGGTACGCCGCCAGGGAATGTGGAATGACCCGGTTTATCCACGATGGATCGTAAATCCTGGATTACTTGAAGGAGGCATGCGACATGAAGATCGAGAAGAGCGTGAAGGACGGAAGGGTCTGCTATGCGCTGGAGGGTCGCCTTGATACCACCACCGCGCCGGAGCTTGAAAGTGAACTGAAGCGTGATCTGGACAGCGCCACGGGGCTGACGATGGATTTCAGCAAGCTGGATTACATTTCCTCCGCCGGCCTGAGGGTTTTGCTGAGCACCCACAAGGCGATGAGCAAGAAGGGCGGCATGAAGGTGACGAATGTGAATGAAGTCGTGCGAGAGGTGTTTGATGTCACAGGCTTCTCGGACATCCTGGACATCGAGTGAGAGGTGAATGTGATATGAAATCTGAAGTAATCGCCGTATCCAGCAAGGGTCAGGGAATGGATGCCGCGCTGGCGTTAGCCGAACAGACCGCGGGTCAGCTGGGGCTGTCGCCCCGGGAAGCGTTGCATATGCGCCTGCTGATTGAAGAGATGATGAGCATGGTGCGTTCTATCGTTGGAGGGCTCGAGGGCAAATTCTGGATCGAGACCGAGGACAGGGCCTACCGGCTTTATCTTCAAATGGCCTCTCTGCTGGACGCTGAACAGCGCAAGCAGCTGATTTCGGCTTCGACCAGCGGGAAAAACGAAGCCCATCGCGGCATCATGGGTAAGATCCGGGCGTTTTTTGAGCCCATGCCGATCGAGGATACCCCCGCGTACCTTGCAGGGACGATCGTTCGGGGCAATGCAAGCGACGATCTGACCTGGTCGATGGAAGCCTATCGTGAGCGCCTTCTCAATCGCAAGGATGGTTCCGACGAAGCACAGCAGGAATGGGACGAGCTCGAAAAATCCGTGGTCTCCCACATCGCGGACAATGTCACAGTCAGCATCCGCAAATATGATGTGGAACTGATGATCTACAAGAAATTGGGCTGAGTTATCCCGAAGATGTCGGAAGAGAAGAAAGGTGGATGATTGGAAATGTCTGACCAAGGAATTCGTGATGCGAGGTCTCTCGGCGTCCCGAAGATGCTGCTGCTGGGCTTCCAGCACATGTTCGCCATGTTCGGCGCGACGGTGCTGGTGCCGGTGCTGACCGGCCTGCCGGTTTCGACCACGCTGCTGTTTGCGGGCCTCGGCACGCTGCTGTTCCATATCCTGACCAATGGCAAAGTACCTGCGTTCCTGGGCTCCTCCTTCGCCTTCATCGGCGGTTACGCAGCCGTGGCGGCCCTGTTCAAGGACACCGAGGCCATCAACTGGATTCCCTATGCCGGCGTGGGCGTGGCCTGCGCGGGCCTGCTGTACGCGGTGCTGTCGGCGCTGTTTCGGTCCTTTGGCGTCAAGCGTGTCATGCGCTTTTTCCCGCCCATCGTCACCGGACCTGTCATCATCTGCATCGGCCTGTGCCTGGCCTCCTCGGCTATCAACAACTGCGAGGCCAACTGGTGGATCGCGCTATTGGCCATCGCCATCGTGGTAGTCGCCAACATCTGGGGCAAGGGCATGATCAAGATCATCCCGATCCTGCTGGGCGTGGTCGGCAGCTATGTGGTCGCCGCCATCTTCGGCCAGGTGAACTTCCAGCCCGTGGCCGAGGCACCATGGATCGGCTTACCCATCCAGTGGGGCAACACCGTGTTCAGCCTGTTCAAGGGCTGTGACGGCGGCAAGCTGGTCAGCGCCATCGTGATCATGGTGCCCATTTCGCTGGCGACCATGATCGAGCACGTCGGCGACGTGTGCGCCATCTCCTCCACCGTGGGTGAGAACTTCGTGGCTGACCCCGGCCTGCACCGCACGCTGCTGGGCGACGGCTCCGCTACTGCGCTGGCTGCGCTGTTCGGCGCACCGGCCAACACCACCTATGGCGAAAACACCGGCGTGCTGGCCCTGACCAAGGTCTACGACCCCAACGTCATCCGCATCGCGGCGGTACTGGCCGTGCTGTTCGCCTTCAGCCCCAAGTTTGAAGCTCTGGTCGCCGCCATGCCCACCGCCACCATCGGCGGGGTCAGCCTGATACTGTACGGCATGATCTCCGCCGTGGGCGTGCGCAACGTGGTTGAAAACCAGGTGGACTTCACCAAGAGCCGCAACATCATCATCGCAGCCCTGATCATGGGCCTGAGCCTGGGCATCAACTTCTCCAACTCCGGCGCGATCGTGCTGGGCCCGGTGAGCCTGTCCGGCCTGGCCGTAGGAGCGCTTGCAGGTATCATCCTCAACGCCATACTGCCCGGCAACGATTACGTATTCGGCGAGAACCAGCTGGGCGACACCTCCGTCAACTTCCAGCAGGGCATCAACCGCGCGGGAACGAAGAAGCGGTAAGGATATAATAGAGACAGACAATCGCTCCCACTTCTTAATTGAAGTGGGAGCGATTGTATATTTGCATGGTTTAATATGTCAAACAACCTGTGCTCAACCCTGGGATTGATGACAGCATGCCAGGTTTTCATATCTATACCCAGCCAAAGCGCTTTCGCAAAGATTGGCACATTTCATCTGCACTATAGCCTTTACCTACGTCAAATTCAGCGATCGATTCGTCCAATCGAGCGGCCCATTCCAATTCCGTAAGCGGATGGAAAGGGCTGGCAGTATCCTGTTCTTCATGAAGCATTTCTCCAATTTTGGATTGGAGCTGTGTGAGTTCCTCCTTGCTGAGAAACGGCAGAACGCTATATGCGGTTTTCAGTACGCTCTCCATGACCTTCCCTTCTTTTCGCGTTACTCCGATGAGATTATAGCATGGAATTGGATATTGACGCAAGTGTTATTTGCTATGAACACAATATAGCAATTCTTAATTCCGCTTCTTCGACAATCCCAGGAAGTAGTCTGCCGAGACATTGTAATACTTGCATAGGCTGATCAGGTGATGGATGGGCAGTTCATTGGCGCCGCGTTCGTAGCGTGCGTACATCGTCTGTGATGTACCGAGATAGTCTGCGACCTGCTGCTGGGTTTTATCGGCATCTTCGCGCAAATCGCGCATGATTTTTAAATAATCGATGCGTCTCACTCCCCATGCAGATTGCTCAATATACTTAGGAACTGTTATTGTGAACGTGCCTTGTCGCGCTCCGAGCGCCTGTGGGATTGAACAGTATCGTTTGATCGTCCTACGAGGTAATCCAGCGATACCCCGTAATAATCTGCCAGTTTGATCAAATACTCCAACGGAATGGTCTGAAAGCCTCGCTCATACCTGGAATATACGGTTTGTTGTATACCAAGATACTCTGCAATATCCTTCTGCTTCAGGTCAGCATCCTCGCGCATATCCCGCAGCCTTCGAAAGTACACGCGTGATCACCGCCCTTCAATACAATACATGCCAATGAACAGATTGGTACTATTGACATTATTGCATTGACGGTGCTATAATGCACATTACAGAACTTAAAAGTACTAAGAATGGCTGGGACTCAATATGCCATAGGGGAGGGATAAGGGTGTACTGTGAAAACTGCGAGACAGGGGACAGGACAAACGATGGAATAACGCAGATTCAATATGCGGCCATAGGCGCGCGCATCCGTTCCAGGCGTCTGGAGATGGGATTGACGCAGGCGCGGCTGGGGCGTTTGGCCGGCGTCTCAGGCGCCTTCGTGGGTCATCTGGAACGGGCCGAGAAGATCCCCTCCGTGGAGACGCTGATGCGGCTGTGCGTCTGCATGAACATGAGCATGGATTACCTGGTGATGGGCGTCAGGCGGGAATGCGAGCGGACGCGTTGCGCGCTGTATGTGGAGCTGCGGGAACTGCTTGACAGGTATACGCGGAACAAGTCCGAGTTGACGAATATGACGAAATAAACCCAATGGTTTTTTTGGAAACCGAAAAAAGCCAATACAAAGACAAATACAAAGACGAATACAAATACAAAGAAAAATACAAAGAGAAAGACAAAGAAAAAGAGTGTGGGAGAGGTCCCCCGGCTTGCCGGGGGACCTCTCCTGCGCACCCACCCGAATGGGACGGGTTTTTTCCTTGTTTTTGAGCAACTGTTACGGTGAACATACCCCGTAGGGGCGATTTCCAATCGCCCGCGGGCGCTCGGAGAGCGCCCCTACGACGCGTTCATTCATGGCAGCTTGAAACCCGACACGCAAATACACTTTTCGCATGATATGATTATAATAGGGCCCTTCGATCAATAGCCCAGCTCGGCGCTCTTGTCGTAGACCGGCTTCAGGGCGTGGTAGAGCATCTCGTAGACCTGGTAGGTCTTCTCGTAGGCGGGCTGGTTCTTCGGGTCGGGGAAGGTCTTGGTCTCGGCCTTGATGACCTTCACGGCCTCGCCCAGGTTCTCCCAGACGCCCGCGCCGACGCCGGCGACCAGCACCGCGCCGTAGGCGCCGCCCTCGTTGGCGGCGGACATGGTGTACACCGGCAGGTCGAATATGTCGGCCTGCATCTGCCGCCACAGCACGCTGACGCTGCCGCCGCCGGAGGTGTAGACCTTCTCATTCTGGGCGAATTTGCCGAAGATGTCCACCAGCTGCTTCAGCGAGTAGGTGACGCCCTCCATCACGCTGCGGGTGATGTCGGCCTTCTTCGTGCCCAGAGTGAGCCCGTAGAACGAACCGCGGGCGTTGGGGTCGGGGTAGGGGCAGCGCTCGCCGGTCAGGTAGGGGGTGAACACCACGCCGTGGGCGCCGGGCACGGAGTGCTCCGCGATGCTGCCCATCACGTCGAAGGCGCTCAGGCCCATCTCCTTGCCCACGATGCCCTCGGGGCCGCACATCTCGTCCTTGTACCACTTGTATGCGCCGCCGGCGGTCAGCGTGCAGCCGAAGGACAGCCACAGGCCGGGCTCGTTGCCGCAGAACATCTGCAAATCGCCGTTGGGGTTGTCCTCGAAGTGGTCCAGCGCCATGGACACGTTGCCGCTGGTGCCGATGACCACGCCCAGTATGCCGGGCTTCACGAGGCCCGCGCCGGTGGTCTGGATGACCGCGTCGCCGCCGCCGTAGTAGCAGTTCAGGCCCTCGGGCAGGCCGGTCAGCTCGGCGACCTCCTTCGTGACCTTGCCCGCCAGCTCGGTGGATTCGTGGGCCTCGGGGAAGATGGACTTCGACAGGCCGGCGAGCTTGATCAGCTCGTCGCTCCAGCGGCGGTTCTTCGTGTCGTAGAAGCCGGTGCCGGAGGCGTCGGAAACGTCGATGGCCAGCTTGCCGGTCATCCTGAAGCGGATGTAGTCCTTCGGGCACACGAAAAGCTTCATGCGCTTGAAGTTCTCCGGCTCCTCGTCCCGCAGCCAGAGGATCTTGCCGCCGGTGTAGCCGGTGAGCATGCGGTTGTTGGTGTACTTCAGCAGGCCCTCCAGCCCGCCGGCCTTCTCGGTGATCCAGTCGCACTGGGCCTGGGTGCGCTGGTCGCACCACAGGATCGCGGGGCGGATGACCTCGTTGTCCTTGTCCAGGGCCACCAGGCCGTGCATCTGGCCGGAGTAGCTCAGGCCCACGATGTCGGCGGGATCGACCTTCGCCTTCTTCAGGATCACCTGCAGGCCCTTCACCACGGCGTCCCACCAGCTCTGGGGATCCTGCTCGGCCCAGCCGGGCTTGGGGGTGTGCAGCGGGTAGGTCTGTGTGGAGGAGGCGACGACGGCGCCCTCGCTGTCCGCGATGATGCACTTGGCCCCGGACGTGCCAACGTCCAGGCCGATGAGGTACTTCTTGCTCATGGGGTTCGACTTCCTTTCTGTTTTTAATATTGTCAGGGATTCTTCTTTTTCATCTTCGCCATGACCTTCTCGGAGACCTTGCCGATCTTCACGAAGTCAAGGCGGTTTTCCTCGCCTTTGATCAGGCGCTGTATGTTGCTCCGGTGGCCGAACAGCGACAGCAGCGAGGCGATGCAGGCCGCGCCGAGGAACAGCGGGAAGTTTTCCCGTCCGCGCTCGGTGAATATGACCAGTATCGGGAAGGCCACCGTGGTGATCAGCGAGGCCACGGACATGTACCGGGTCAGCGCCACGGCGATGATCTGCACCGTCAGCAGCGCCAGCGCCAGCCAAGGATTGATGGCGATGATCAGGCCCAGGGACGTGGCGATGCCCTTTCCACCCTTAAAGCCCATGAACACGGGAAAGTCGTGGCCCAGTATGGCGCACAGGCCCCCCGCCAGCATGCCGGCGTCGCCGCCCAGCTGCCTTCCGATCAGGCAGGCCGCATAGCCCTTCAGGCAGTCGCCCACCAGCGTCAGCACGCTGGGCAGCCAGCCCAGGTTGCGCAGCACGTTGGTGGTGCCGCTGTTGCCGCTGCCCAGCGTGCGGATATCCCGCACGCCGTAGATCCTGGCGACCAGCACGCCCGTGGGGATACAGCCGAGGAGATAACCCAAAACAGCAGACAGTATGATTTTCCATACCATGGTTGTCACCTCCAGGGAGGAGTTATTCGTCCTTCTTCCGCTCCCGCAGTATAAACTTCAGGGGTGTGCCTTCGAATCCGAAGGCCTTGCGGAATTGCTTTTCCAGGTAGCGCTCGTAGGAGAAGTGCATCAGGGTCTGGTCGTTGACGAACATCACGAAGGTGGGGGGCTGCACCGCCTGCTGGGTGGCGTAGTAGATCTTCAGCCGCCTTCCGGAGGTGGCGGGGGGCTGCAGCGCGGCCTGGGCGTCGGTCAGGATGTCGTTGAGCAGGCCGGTGGTGACGCGCTTCGTGGCCTCGGCGTGGGCGGCGCGCACGGCCTCCAGCACCCTGTTCACCCGCTGGCCGGTGAGGGCAGAGATGAACAGTATCGGGGCGTAGGCCATGAACTTCAGGTTCTCGCGGACCTCCTTGATGAACTTGTCCATGGTCTTGGTGTCCTTTTCCACGGCGTCCCACTTGTTGATGACGATGATGGCGGCCTTGCCCTTCTCGTCCACGTAGCCGGCGATCTTGCTGTCCTGCTCGGTGACGCCCTGGGTGGCGTCGATCAGCATCAGCGCCACGTCGCAGCGGTCGATGGCCGCCAGCGCACGCACGATGGAAAAGCGCTCCAGGGACTGGTATTCGATGGCCCGCTTGCGGCGGATGCCGGCGGTGTCGATGATCACGTAGTCCTGGCCATCGTCGTCGGTGAAGCGGGTGTCGATGGCGTCCCGGGTGGTGCCGGCGATGTCGGAGACCATCACCCGGTCCTCCCCGAGGATGCGGTTGACCAGGCTGGACTTGCCCACGTTGGGCTTGCCCACCACGGCGATCTGTATCGCGCCCACGTCCTCGTCCTCGGCGTCGGGGTCGGGGAACAGCTTGCACAGCTCCTCCAGCAGGTCGCCGAAGTTCAAAAGGTTCACGCTGCTGACCCCGATGGGGTCGCCGATGCCCAGGTTGTAGAACTCGTAGATGTTGTCCATCGACTTGATGTTGTCGATCTTGTTCACCACCAGCATCACCGGCTTGCCCGATTTGCGCAGCATGTCGGCCACGTCCTCGTCGTCGGCGGTCATGCCGGTCTTCCCGTCTACGAAGAACAGGATCACGTCGCAGGTCTCGATGGCGATCTCCGCCTGGCGGCGCATCTGGGAAAGCAGCGGGTCGTCGGAATTGGGGTCGATGCCGCCGGTGTCGATCAGCGTGAATTTATAGTTCTGCCATTCGCAGTCGGCATACACGCGGTCGCGGGTGACGCCGGGGGTGTCCTCGACGATGGCGATACGCTTGCCCACCATCTGGTTGAAGAAGGTGGACTTGCCGACGTTCGGCCGGCCGACGATGGCAACGAGGGGCTTGGACATATGTGTTCCTCCTAACGGCTTTTATAGAAGGGGCGGTTTAATTGAGAATTGAGAGTTGAGAATTGAGAATGGCGGCGCAAATCCTTGCGGATTTGTTTATTTGATATTGTTGTAGCGGCGGCCTGGAGGCTTTCGCCACAAAATGCACTCAAGCTTTCGCCTGTCAGCTATTTAATTCTCAATTCTCCATTTTCAATTCTCAATTTACTATTTCGTTTCCCGTTAACTAGATATTGTTGTAGCGGCGGCCTGGAGGCTTTCGCCACAAAATGCACTCAAGCTTTCGCCTGTCAGCTATTTATTCTCAATTCTCCATTTTCAATTCTCAATTTACTATTTCGTTTCCCGTTAACGCAAGTATCGTCTGAAGCAGCGCCTCTCCCCGCCGTCCCACCGGCACGACGGGCTTTTTGAGGCGGGTTATCGCCTCGTCCAGGGTCATGTCGTCCAGGAACAGGCTGCCGTCCCGGAGCATGACCTCGGTGATCATCACGGCGTCACAGGCCACGCCGGCCATCTGCTGCGTCAGGTCCCTGCCGGTGATCAGGCCGGACACGGTGACGGTGGGGCCGAACCAGGTGTTTTCTATCGGGTAAACGGCGATGTCCGCCCCGGCGACGGGATGGTCCGCGAGCATCTGTCGGATGAACGCCGCGGCGGACTTGCCGCAGGCGATGGCCAGGGGCTTGCCTTTCGGGGTGGGGCGGCGCAGGTCCTGGGGCAGCGCCTCCCAGGCCTCGCGGTATTCGGTCTCCAGCAGCCGCAGCAGGCCCACGCCGTCGTCGATCTGGTCGTAGCCCTCGTAGGCCTCGTCCGGGGGGATGGGCCAGTCAGCCTGGAGGTAGAACTCGTCCGAGGGGAACACGAAGCGGGTGTCCCGCGTCTGAAGCAGCCTTTCCCGCCATCTCTCGGACAGCTCGACGACGGCCCTGGCCTCGTTGCGGGTGTAGACGCGCAGCGCGCTCAGACCCTCCCGGTGGCCGGTCAGGCCCACGGGCACCAGCGCCAGGGACAGCGCGCCGGGGATTTCGGACAGCTCCCGGATGGTGCGGTCCAGCGCCGAGCCGTCGTTGAGACCGGGGCAGAGCACGCACTGGCAATGGAAGCGGACGCCGCCGTCTGACAGCCGCCTCAGCTGGTCCATCAGCCGCCGGGCCCGGGGCGTGCCGATCAGGCGGGCGCGCAGGTCCGGGTCGGTGGCATGGACGGAGATGTACAGCGGCGAGCAGTGCCGCTCGACGATGCGGTCAAGCTCCCGGTCCGAGACGTTGGTGAGGGTCACGTAGTTGCCCATCATCAGGCTCATGCGCCAGTCGTCGTCCTTGACCCGCATGGTCTGTCGGGCGTCGCCGGGCAGCTGGTCCACGAAGCAGAACAGGCATTTGTTGCAGCAAAGCCGGGTGCCGGACATCATCGGGGTGGTGAAGTTCAGCCCCAGAGGGGCGTACTCTTCCTTGCGAACGGCGAAGTCCAGGGCCGCGCCGTCCCGGAGCACCTGCACCGCCAGGCGGCGGTTGGCGGATAGCGCCTGGTAGTCGATGAAGTCGATGACGGGCACGCCGTCGATGCGCCAGAGCCGGTCGCCCGGGCGTATGCCCGCGCGGGCAGCGGGGCTGCGGGGGTCGACCGATACGATGAGATGGGACATGGCTGCCTTCCTTTTCAAACTTATCCAGATATATTATGCCTCATTTTTGCCGTTTCGTCAATGGGAAACGCATAAAGTGCAGGTGGTCAAAACAGGTAAATATTTACTGAAAGCCCCCTTGTCAAAACCAGGTAAATCGTATATAATGGAAATAAGCTAAGGGTTAACATTGGCCTTAATATATTTATCGGGAGGATGAGCAACCATGCAGAAGTATGTTTACCTTTTCAGCGAAGGTAACGCAACCATGAGGAACCTGCTGGGCGGCAAGGGTGCCAACCTGGCGGAGATGACCTCGCTGGGCATGCCGGTGCCCCAGGGCTTCACCATCACCACCGAAGCCTGCACCCGCTACTATGAGGACGGAAAGACCATCGGAGCGGACATCCAGAAGCAGATCGACGAGGCCCTGGCCAAGATCGAGGCGATCAACGAAAAGAAGTTCGGCGACGCGAAGAACCCGCTGCTGGTCTCCGTGCGCTCCGGCGCCCGCGCCTCCAAGCCCGGCATGATGGACACCATACTGAACCTGGGCATCAACGACGAGGTGGCCGCGGGCCTGATCGCCGGCAACCCCGACCCCAAGTTCGAGCGGTTCGTGTATGACAGCTATCGCCGCTTCATCCAGATGTTCTCCGACGTCGTGATGGAGATCCCGAAAAAGACCTTCGAGGTCATCATTGACGAAATCAAGGAAAAGAAGGGCGTCACCAACGACATCGACCTGGATGTCGACGACATGAAGGAGCTCGTCGCCCGCTTCAAGGCCTATTATAAAGAGCAGAAGGGCGAGGACTTCCCCTCCGATCCCTATTCCCAGATGATGGAGGCCGTGAAGGCCGTGTTCCGCTCCTGGGACAACCCCCGCGCCAACGTCTATCGCCGCATGAACGACATCCCCTATTCCTGGGGCACGGCCGTCAACGTGATGCCCATGGTGTTCGGCAACCTGAACAACCAGTCCGGCACCGGCGTGGCCTTCACCCGCAACCCCGCCACCGGCGAGAAGAAGCTGTTCGGCGAATACCTGATCAACGCCCAGGGCGAGGACGTCGTGGCCGGCATCCGCACCCCCAGCAAGATCGAGCAGCTCAAGGAGGAAATGCCCCAGGTTTACGAGCAGTTCCAGAAGATCGCCAACAACCTGGAAAACCACTACAAGGACATGCAGGACATGGAGTACACCATCGAGAATGGCAAGCTCTACATGCTGCAGACCCGCAACGGCAAGCGCACCGCCGCCGCCGCGCTGAAGATCGCGGTGGACCTGGTGGACGAGGGCATGATCACCGAGAAGGAAGCCGTGATGCGCGTCGAGCCCAAGCAGCTGGACAGCCTGCTGCATCCCACCTTCGACGCCAAGGCCCTGAAGAAGGCCACCCCCATCGGCGAAGGCCTGGCGGCCTCTCCCGGAGCGGCCTGCGGCCAGGTGGTGTTCTCCGCCGAGGACGCCAAGCGCTGGGCCGAGCACGGCCACCGCGTGGTGCTGGTGCGCCTGGAGACCAGCCCCGAGGATATCGAGGGCATGGTGGCCTCCCAGGGCATACTGACCGTGCGCGGCGGCATGACCAGCCACGCGGCGGTCGTGGCCCGCGGCATGGGCACCTGCTGCGTCTCCGGCTGCTCTGAGATCAAGATGCACGACGACAAGACCTTCGAGCTGGGCGGCCGCACGTTCCACGAGGGCGACTGGATCTCCGTGGACGGCTCCACCGGCAAGATCTACGGCGAGGCCATTCCCACCGCCGAGGCGACCATCTCCGGCGACTTCGGTCGGTTTATGGCCTGGGCGGACGCGGTTCGCAAGCTGCGCGTGCGCACCAACGCCGACAATCCCCGCGACGCCATGCAGGCCGTGAAGTTCGGGGCCGAGGGCATCGGCCTGTGCCGCACCGAGCACATGTTCTTCGAGGGCGACCGCATCAAGGCCATGCGCGAGATGATCGTGGCCAAGGACGTGGAGAGCCGCAAGAAGGCGCTGGCGAAGGTCAAGCCCTATCAGCAGGGCGACTTCGAGGCCATGTACGAGGTCCTGCAGGGACGCCCGATGACCGTGCGCTACCTGGATCCGCCGCTGCACGAGTTCGTGCCCACCAAGGAGGAGGACATCGTCGAGCTGGCCAGGGAAATGAACCTCGAGGTGGAGGACCTGAAGCAGACCATCGCCGGTTTGCATGAGTTCAACCCGATGATGGGCCATCGCGGCTGCCGCCTGGCCGTCACCTATCCCGAGATCGCCGAGATGCAGACCGAGGCCGTCATCTCCGCCGCCATCAACGTGAATCGCAAGCATCCCGAGTACAGGATCGTGCCCGAGATCATGATCCCGCTGGTGGGCGAGGTGAAGGAGCTGAAGTACGTCAAGGACGTGGTGGTCACCACCGCCGATCGGCTGATCAAGGAGGCCGGCGTGGATATGAAGTACCACGTGGGCACCATGATCGAGATCCCGCGCGCCGCCGTCACCGCCGGCGACATCGCCAAGGAAGCCGAGTTCTTCTCCTTCGGCACCAACGACCTGACCCAGATGACCTTCGGCTTCAGCCGCGACGACGCCGCCAAGTTCCTGGGCGCCTACTACGAGAACAAGATCTACGAGTTCGATCCCTTCGCCAAGCTGGACCAGACCGGCGTCGGCGCGCTGGTGAAGATGGCTGCCGAGCAGGGCCGCAAGACCCGCCCCGATATCCACCTGGGCATCTGCGGCGAGCACGGCGGCGACCCGTCGAGCATCGAGTTCTGCCACAGGATCGGCCTGGACTACGTGTCCTGCTCGCCGTTCCGCGTGCCGATCGCCCGCCTTGCCGCCGCGCAGGCCGCGCTGCAGAACAGCTGATTGTTTAAAAGAATAAGCGGTAAATCGACTGCCGTCCCCGACCCGTTTCATACGGGCCGGGGACGGCGCTTTTATGGTTTGGCTGCGGGTTCAGTCACATAAATACTGATTTGTCGCGGAGCGACAAATCAGTATTTGAGGGTTAGGGGTTAGGTTTTAGGGGTTAGGGAGAACAGCGTCGCCTCCCAAAGCCTTCCCCAGCGACCGAAGGGAGCGGTTCAGGGGAAGGTGGGCCGCGAAGCGGGTCGGATGAGGTCGGTCC
>JAFRJF010000281.1 GCA_017432405.1 Clostridia bacterium
GATCTCGGCGATCTTCTCGGGCACGTTCTTTCCGCAGGCGATGTAATCCAGGAAGGTCAGGGGCTTGGCGCCACAGCAGACGATGTCGTTGACGCACATGGCCACGCAGTCGATGCCCACGGTGTCGTGCTTGTCCATCAGAAAGGCCAGCTTCAGCTTGGTGCCCACGCCGTCGGTGCCGCTGACCAGCACCGGATGGGTCATGCCGGTCACGTCCAGCTCGAAGAGCCCGCCAAAGCCGCCGATGCCCGACACCACGCCGGGAATGTTCGTGCGCGCGATGTGCTTCTTCATCAGCTCCACAGCCCTGTAACCCGCGGTAATGTCGACGCCGGCCGCGGCGTAGCTGTCTGACTTGGATACGTTGTTCGCCATTCCTAATTCCTCATTCCTAATTATTCCTCTACTCCCCGCTCAAACCGCGTCTTGTCCGGCTTCTTCGGGGGGGTGCAGGGGTATTTCCCGTCAAAGCAGGCGGTGCAGAAGCCGGTGGTGTTCTCGGCCAGCTTGTGGGCGTTTTCGCAGGACAGGTAGCCCAGGGAATCCACGCCGATGATCTGGCGTACCTCCTCAATCGTGCGGTTCCAGGCCACCAGGTTCTTCTGGCTGTCCACGTCGGTGCCGTAGTAGCAGGGGTACAGGAAGGGCGGCGCGCTGGAGCGCATGTGCACCTCGGTGGCCCCGGCGTCCCGCAGCAGCTGCACGATGCGGGCGCAGGTGGTGCCCCGCACGATGCTGTCGTCCACCAGCACCACGCGCTTGCCCTTGACCGTGGCGGAGACGGGGTTCAGCTTGATGCGCACCTTGTTCTCACGGTCCGACTGGGTGGGCTGTATGAAGGTGCGGCCGATGTACTTGTTCTTGATGAAGCCGATGCCGTAGGGAATGCCGGAGGTCTTGGCGTAGCCGATGGCGGCGTCCAGGCCGCTGTCCGGCACGCCGATGACCACGTCCGCGTTCACCGGATGCTCCAGGGCCAGGAAGCTGCCCGCCCGCTGGCGGGCCATGTGGACGCTGGAGCCGTCCACCACGGAATCGGGACGGGCGAAGTAGATGTATTCGAACACGCACAGGGACTTTTTGCACTTGCCCACGTGGGTCTCGTCGCTGCGCATGCCCTTCTTGTCCACGATGACCACCTCGCCGGGCGCAACGTCCCGCAGGAAGGTGGCGCCCACGGCATCCAGCGCGCAGGTCTCCGAGGCGAATATGATGCTGCCGTCGGGCCGCGTGCCCACGCACAGCGGATGGAAGCCGTGGGGGTCGCGGGCCGCGATCAGCTTGGTGGAGGACATCACCACGAAGGAGTAGGCGCCGTCCAGCCGGTCCATGGCCTTGCACACCGCCGCCTCGATGGAGCCGCACTTCAGCCGCTCCCTTATGATGACATGGGCGATGATCTCGGAATCGCTGGTCATGTGGAAGATGGAGCCGTTCATCTCCAGCTCCTCCCGAAGCTCACCTGCGTTGGTCAGAGATCCGTTGTGGGCCAGGGCCATCAGCCCCTTGCAGTGGTTCACCACGATGGGCTGGGCGTTCTGCACCGGGTTGATGCCCGCGGTGCCGTAGCGCACGTGGCCCACGGCCATGTTGCCCTTGCCCAGGTAGTTCATCACGTCGGGGGTAAACACGTCCTGCACCAGCCCCGCGTCCTTGTGTGTGCGCAGCCGGCCCTTTTCATTGACGGTGATGCCGGCGCTCTCCTGCCCGCGATGCTGCAGGGCGAACAGCGCGTAATAGCAGTCCGAGGCCAGGTCTGCCTGGGCCTTGTTGTAGATTCCGAATACGCCGCATTCCTCGTGAATATGATTCATATGGTCTCCTTTATTTCCCTTTCAGTTTGCCTTACTCTCCCATCAGCCGACGCATGACCTCATTATAGGCGTCCTCGACGCCGCCCAGGTCGCGGCGGAAGCGGTCCTTGTCCAGCTTCTCGCCGGTATTCACGTCCCAGAAGCGGCAGGTGTCGGGGCTGATCTCGTCGGCCAGCACGATGGTGCCGTCCGGCAGGCGGCCGAACTCCAGCTTGAAGTCCACCAGCGTGATGTTCAGCTTCAGGAAGTAGGCCTTCAGCACTTCGTTGACCTTAAAGGCGTACTTTTCGATCAGGTCGATCTCCTCGGCGGTGGCCAGCTTCAGCGCCAGCGCGTGGTAGCGGTTCAGCAGCGGGTCGCCCAGTTCGTCGTTCTTATAGGAGAATTCGATGGTGGGGGCGTCGAACACGATCCCTTCCTTCACGCCATAGTGCTTGGCAAAGCTGCCCGCGGACACATTGCGGATGATGACCTCCAGCGGCACGATGGAAACCTTCTTCACCAGGGTGTCCCGGTCGCTCAGCTCCTTGACGAAATGGGTGGGCACGCCATGCTTCTCCAGCATCTGCATCAGCATGTTGCTCATGCGGTTGTTGATGACGCCCTTGCCGGCGATGGTGCCCTTCTTCAGGCCGTTGAAGGCCGTGGCGTCGTCCTTGTAGGAGACGATGTAGAGGTTGTCGTCGCCCGTCGCGTAGACCTTCTTGGCCTTGCCCTCGTAGAGCTGCTGCAGCTTTTCCATGGTGGTATTCCTCCAAATTCAAATTATAGATAGATAAAATCGGAGCGTCGAAACCCCCATTGAGGTTTCGGCTCTCCGTATTATAAGCAACTGTATTCCGCGCAGATCCTGGCGTCCTTCTCTGAAACCTTCGCCGACTGGGCTTCACGGTAGTCGGTAAATCTCCGAGCCAGATTCTCGTCGTACAGGGCGAGGATCTGTACCGCCAGCAGCGCCGCGTTCACCGCGCCGTCGATGGCCACCGTGGCCACCGGCATGCCCGAGGGCATCTGAACGGTGCTCAGCAGCGCGTCCAGACCGTCCAGGGTCGAGGATTTCATCGGCACGCCGATCACCGGCAATATAGTATTGGCGGCCATGGCTCCGGCCAGGTGGGCCGCCTTGCCCGCCGCCGCAATGATCGCGCCGTAGCCCTCGGCTTTCGCCCCTTTGGCGAACCGTGCCGCCGCGTCGGGGGTGCGGTGCGCCGACAGTATGCGCACACAGAAGGGCACCTCCAGGGCCTTCAGCGTGTCCATCGCGCCCTGCATCACCTTCAGGTCGCTGTCGCTGCCCATGATGATGGCTACCTTGTTCATGCCGTCCATCTCCCCTGCCCCGCCATGGGGCGTCTCTGCCCGTGGCGCAGGCGTTTTCAGTGACTCCAGTATAAACCGAGTGGTTGGATAAAGTCAATAACAAACCCGAATATTTAACCTGTTCAAATTTCCGAATGTTCGGATTTTTATTGTTATCTGCATGAAAATCTTAATACTATACAGATGCAGGCGCTAAAAACACGAACAATAATAATTAACGCAATAATATGCAGGCACGGTCGCCGGACGTGAAACCAGCGATATTTTTTTCGTCAGATTGAACATGTGCAGACTTTGAAATATGACATTTTTGGAATCTCAATTAAAGCCCCATGCACCGGCGAAATTTATAAATATACACCAAAAATGCATTTTAACGGGCCTGACACAGTATAACCCGCGTTAATTTCGATAGAACATGCATAATACCCGCAATAAAAATTTAAAGCGGCCGACCGGATGGTTCCGGCCGGCCGCTTTCCAAAAACCCTACAGCAGGTGCGCGCATCTCTTGTCGAAGGAGATGCAGACGCTGTCGCCCACATCGAAGACCTTCTTGTTGATGGGGCAGTTGTCTGTGATCTTCACCAGCGTATCGCCCACGCGCACGTGGTAATTCTGGTAGGAACCCATGAAGCAGCTCAGCTCCACTTTGCAGGGCAGCATGCCTCTGTCGTCGAGCACGATGGCTTCGGGCCTGAGCACGATCTCGCCCTCGTCCCCCACCTTCACGGCCTTGTCGGTCACCACGGTCAGGTCCACGCCGTTCACCCTCACGTCGGCCTCGCCGCTGCGCACCTCGGAGACGGTACCCTTCAGGAAGTTGCACTCGCCGATAAAATCGGCCACGAACTCGCTGTTGGGATGGTAGTAGATCTCCGTCGGGCTGCCCATCTGGGCGATGACGCCCTTCTTCATCAGTATGATGTTGTCGGAGATGGCCATGGCCTCGGACTGGTCGTGGGTGACGTAAACGGCGGTGATGCCCAGCTGCTGCTGGATGCGGCGAATCTCGGTGCGCATCTGCACGCGCAGCTTGGCGTCCAGGTTGGACAGCGGCTCGTCGAACAGCAGCACGCCCGGCTCCACCACCAGCGCGCGGGCCAGCGCCACGCGCTGCTGCTGGCCGCCGGAGAGCTGGTTGGTCATGCGCGCCTCCATGCCGGACAGCTCCACCAGCGCCAGGATGTCGGTCACGCGCTTCTGGATCTCGTCCTTGGGCACCTTGCGCAGCCGCAGGCCGTAGGCGACGTTGTCGAACACGTTGTAGTGGGGAAACAGCGCGTAGCTCTGGAACACCATGGCGGTGTCGCGCTTGTTGGGCGTCAGCTCGTTGATGGCCTCGCCGCCCAGGAAGATGTCGCCCTCGTCCGGCGACTCAAAGCCGGCGATCATGCGCAGCGTGGTGGTCTTGCCGCAGCCGGAGGGGCCGAGCAGCGTCACGAAGCTGCCGGGCTCGATGGTCAGGTCGACGTCGTGCACGGCGTAGAAATCCTTGCCGCTCTTGGGATCCTTGTAGATCTTGGAAATATGCCGAAGCTCGACACCCTTCGGCTGCTTGACGGATTTGTTAGCCATTCTGGGCGCTCTCCTTTCCATTGATGGCACGGCTGGTGCCGAAATGCTTGATGACCAGGTTCATGAGCACGATGGCCGCGTAGGTGATCATGATCAGTATGGTTGCGTAGGCGCAGGCCACGCCGAATTCGCCCTTCTCCGCGTACTCATTGATGCGGCAGGTGATCAGCAGATAGCGCGGCGTCACCAGCAGTATGACGGCGCTGATGGCCGTGATGGAGCGCACGAAGGTGGTCACCAGGCCGCTGAAGAAGGAATCCTTGATGAGCGGCAGCGTCACGCTGGTGAACACCTTGCCGCTGCCCGCGCCGAGGTCATAGGCGGATTCCTCGATGGATTTGTCGATCTGCCGCAGCGCCGAAATGCCGCTGCGGGTGCCCACCGGCAGCGAGCGCACGACGAACACGATGATCAGTATGAGGCCCGTTCCGTAAATGCCCTGCATGAAGCCCGTGCGGAAGAGGCCGCCCGCGTAGCCGCGGATGAAGCCGACGCCCAGCACCGTGCCGGGCACGGCCATGGCCAGCATCGACGTGAACTCGATGAAGTTCTTGCCGCGGAACTTGCGCTTGACCACCAGGTAGGAGATGATCATGGAGAGCAGCGCCGTGATGGGCGAGGCGATCAGGGACAGTATGAAGGAATCCTTGAACGCCTTCCAGCCGCTCTCGCGGAACATCGTGGCGAAGGAGTTGAAGCTCAGCGAGTAGTCCCTGCCCCACAGCTTGAACAGCGCGCCGAAGGGCACGGCGATGTACATCAGCACCACGAACACGCTCATCAGCACGCACAGCGCCGACAACGGATAGCGCACGCTCTTGTCCTCGATCAGCATGCGCACGCGGCTGGCCTTGCCGGTGAGCGTCGCGGCGGTGCGGGCCTCCAGCACGTACTTCTGCACCAGGAACAGCACCAGCGTGATGCACAGCAGCACCATGGCCATGGCTGCCGCGCCGGTAATCTCGTAGGTGCCGCCGGTGATGCGCAGGTAGATCGTGGTCGCCAGCGTGTCAAAGGAGCCGCCGATGATCATGGGGTTGGCAAAGTCCGCCACCGACTCGATGAACGTCACCAGGAAGGCGTTGCCCAGGCCGGGCAGCATCAGCGGCAGCGTGACCGTGGTGAACACCTTCCAGCGGGACGCGCCCATGTCGCGTGAAGCCTCCTCCATGGAGGGGTCGATGTTCTTGAGCAGGCCCTTGAGCATCAGGTACACCACGGGGAAGAACGTCAGCGTCTGCACGATCACGATGCCCCACAGCCCGTAGACGCTGGAATCATAGATCTTCAGAAGCGAGCGGGTGATGAGTCCCGAGCGCCCGAAGAGCAGTATCATGGACAGCGACAGCACGAACGGCGGCGAGACCACCGGCAGCAGCGACACCACGTCGAACAGCTTCTTGGCGAATCGGCTACGCACGTGGACGTACACGTCCACATAGGCGAACAGCAGTCCGATCAGCAGCGAGCCGAAGCCCGTCAGCGCGCCCAGCAGCAGCGTGTTGGTCAGCGCGTGGTTGAAGGTGTAGTCCCGGAAGATGCGCGGGAAGGCCTCCAGCGTCCAGCTGTTGGCGTTCAGCCGCACGCACAGGTCGGCGGGGTCCACGCCGTCCATCTTCTTGATCACGCGGTCGTTGGGCTTGAAGGTCATGGGGATCGGGGCGACCTCGTCCAGGTGCCGCAGGCTCAGCCACGCCGTGCGCTCCTGGTTGTTGACCACCTTGAGATACAATTCCCCGTCCACATCCTTGAGGCGCGCCTGGCGGGCGAACAGCCCGGTGCTGGCGTAGAGCGGCACCAGCTTGTCCTCCAGGGTCTCCACCGGCGAAGTCAGCCTGACGTAGACGGCGCTGCCGTCGTCCTTGGCGGGCGAGCCGTCCTCGGCGAGGTAGACGATCGGCTCTCCGCTCGCCAGCTCGCCCACGGAATACAGCGCCGTATCGCGCACCAGCACGCTGTCAACCAGCAGTATGGCCAGCGGATACAATATAAACAGACACAGGAAGGCGATCAGGATCACGATGGTGATCACCATCACCGGATCGCCGAAGCACTTTTTTCGGTCCAACCGGGCACTCTGGCGTGCAGCCACGGCGAACACCTCCTGTTTTCGAATTGGGAGAGGGACCCTGCAACACCAGGGGGAGACGGGCGATGCGCCGTCTCCCCCTGTAAGGTCGTCGGTCTGAGGCCGCTGGGATCGCGGGCCTTATTCAGTCTTGAAGCGGTCGTCGGCCGCGGCGCCCAGGGCGTCGAAGTAGTCGGCCACATATTTGGAGGTATTCGCCTTGGCGTCCTCAAAGTCGTAGTCGATGGTCTTGGAGGGATCCAGCTCCGGGAAGGCCTGCAGCGCGGCGGGCTGCTCGGCGTTGTCGATCACCAGGAACTGATAGGAGCCGGCGTCGTCGGCCAGTTCCACGCAGTCGGGAGACAGCGCGAACTCGATCCACAGCTTGGCGGCGTTGGGATGCTCGCAGCCCTCGAAGATGGCGGTGGAGCCGATCTCGTAGCTGGTGCCGTCCTCGGGGATGATCAGGCCGATGTTGTCATAGCCCTTGAGGATCTGGTACACGCCGTCATGCAAAAAGCCGATGCCGATGGTGCACTCGCCGGTGCCCACGTTCTTGGACGGGCCGGAACCGGACTTGGTGTACTGGGCGATGTTCTTGTCCAGCGCCACCAGATACGCGATGCCCTCGTCGTGGCCCTTCATCTGCACCATGGTGTTGATGACCAGCTTGGCGGTGCCGGCGGTGTTCGGGTTGGACATCCAGATCAGGCCCTCATACTCGGGCTTGAGCAGGTCGTCCCAGGTCTTGGGGGCCTCGATATTCAGGCGCCCCCGCTCCGCGGTGTTGACCATGAAGCCCAGGATGCCCTTGTAGATGCCGAACCAGTAGCCGTCCGGATCGCGGTAGGCGGGATCGACCAGGTGCGCGGCGTTCTCAGGCTCATAGGCCATCAGCAGGCCGGCGCGGGCCCTTTCGTTGTAGGGATCGTTCGTGCCGCCGAACCACACGTCCGCGGTGGGATTGCCCTTTTCCTCGGTGATCTTCGTCTGCACCTCGCCGGTGGACAGGCGCTGGGGGCTCACCTTGATGTCATACAGCTCTTCAAACTTCTTGCACGCGGCCAGCAGATAGGCTTCCTCGCAGGAACCGTAAACCACCAGTTCGCCCTCTTCCTGGGCGGCCGCGACCAGATCGGATTCCGCCAGCGCGGAACCGCACGCCAACAGCATCAGCGCCGCCAGCAGCATCGCGATCAATTTCTTCATAAAACTACCTCCATTTCTTCTGGCTTTTCGCCTCTCTAAATTATACTCACCCGGCGCGGGACTGTCAAGCGAAAAATTAACATTGGCAACACATTAACCACGTCCGTCCACGGGACGACAAAAGGCAGGAAGCCATCAGAATGTCTCCGGGTCGACGGCCCGCTTCAGCGTGGACGCCGACAATCAGTCCCAATCATTGATGACCACATGGATCATATCTCCCTCGCCTTTCCCCAGGGCTGCGCGTATGGCTTTCAGGACGCCGATCACATAGCAGACGGAGCCGTCCGGGTTTTTGAGGCCCATATTGACGATGCTGCCGTCTTAGGGAATGCCGTCGAACCAGGCGTAGACTCTCACGCGGCCCTTCCCCATCTCCCTGCGCAGGTCCCACGGAAACGCCACATAAGCGCCGCCGTTGTCCGGAATTACATGCAGGATCGCCTCATATCCATATTGTTTCATATCCTTTACCTTAGCGCACGATCCTTCTGATCGTCTCCCAGTCAAAACAGCGGCTGTAATTCTCTCCGGGGAAGACGCACTGCTGGTTCCACGGACGGTCATAGACCAGCACCCTGAGCTCCGGCAGGTGCTCAAAGAACTGAAACGCAGCCGGCGAATCCTCAATGGCGTAATCGAAGGGCATCTTATAGTAATCCTCCAGCTCCAGGCTGAAATCGCTGCCTTTGAGAAAACTGTCCCGGCCATACTTGTTCAGGCAATACAGCCTGGCGCGTTCAAGTCCGTGCCGGTCCAGCCATGCGCGCGACGGCTCATAGGCGCTGTTCGGGCGGCCTGTGACGATGGACACGTCGTATCCGCTGTCAATCCAGCCGTTGATGGTTTCGGACGCGCCTTTTGTTTCCTCAAAGGCCAGGAGCGACTCGGGCCTGTGCGCTTCGGTCATCATCCGCACATACTGATCTTCGGTCAGGGAAAACGACTTTTGCAGATCAAAGTGCCGGATGGCCTCGTATGGGATATCCTTCCCGAAGAGCTTCGCCGCGAGCCCGGGGAAGTATCTTCCGGTCTCGCACAGGCAGTCGTCAAAATCAACGGATATATTCATAGATAAATCAATGGTTTCCGTGTCGTCATATCCCCGGTGGTTCGGGAGGGCGCCGCGCTTACTGAATTATTGATTTTGCCCTTTCAAGCAGGGCCCCGTACAACACCTTCCCGGATTCGTTGAGCGGAAATTCGTCGATCACCTCGACCCTGAACGCCGGGCGAACGACGCTCATCTTCCGGGAGATGAAATCGCGGATGACAGCCGCGTCCCCGTCGCTCAACGCGAAGACGACCAGGTGGTCGTCCACGCCGGAGCACACGCACCGGATGTGGATGTCGTTCATGACCCGCTCGTCGATCTCGTCCAGGCTGATCCGGTGCCCCGCGATCTTGATGAACCGCTTGAGGCGGCCTGTGATATACAGGTCGCCGTCCTCGTCCCGCTCGGCGATGTCGCCGGTATGCAGCTCGCCATGCCAGTCGTCGCCCCGGGCGAGGTCCTCCCCGCGCTCGGCATAGCCGAGGGCGACGTTCTCCCCGCGATACACCAGCTCCCCGGGCGTGCGCGCCCCTTCGATGGGATTCCCTTCCGCGTCGACCAGCTCGATCTCCCCGCCCGGCACGACGATCCCCACGGACCCCAGCTTGTCCAGCGCCCTTTCGGCGGGCAGGAAGCTGACGGCGGCCGTGGCCTCGCACTGGCCGTACATAACAAC
>JAFRJF010000282.1 GCA_017432405.1 Clostridia bacterium
GGCCCACAAGACGCTCAGCGTCTCCTGGGAGCCAAGGGCAAGCTGTGCGAGACTCGCGTTGTTTCTTGCGTCCAGATAGGTCAGCGCGGTGTTGCCGCTCACGTCCAGCTCGGTCAGCGCATTGCCCGCGACATGTACCCTGCTCAGTGCCGGGTTGGCGCTCAGATCCAGCTGAGTCAGCCCGTTCTCATCGCAGTGCAGATAGGTCAGCGCGGTGTTGGCGTGCAGATCCAGGCTCGTCAGACCGCAGTCGTAGCATTCGAGCTGCTTCAGCGCCGTGTTATGGCTCAGCTCCAGGCTTCCGAGCTCCACCGAGGCGCAGCACAGGTTCTCCAGCGCGGAGTTGGCGCTCACATCCAGCGTGCTCAGCGGATTCCCGGAGCAGTCCAGCGTGCGCAGCGCGCTCAGATGGCCCACATTCAATGAATGCATCAGGTTGCTGTTGTAATAGAGCTCCTGCAGCGCGATATTGCCGCTCAGATCCAGCTCGGCCAGATAGTTGTCGTTGCAGATAAGGGTCTCCAGCGCGGCGTCGCCGCTGAGGTTCAGAGCATAGAGCTGGTTCTCGCTGATATCCAGATAGGTCAGGGCCTTGTTGTTGCTCAGATCGGCCGCCTGCAGCCGGCCGCAGTACAGCTCCAGCTCCTCAAAGGCGCAGCCGTCGGCCTGCAGCTCCAGCAGGCTGTTGTTGATGTACAGGCTGGCGAGCTGCGGGCACTCGGAGCAGGACAGCTTCGCCAGGGCCGAGCAGGTCTCGCTCACATCCAGCTCGGTCAGCTCCGTACGGCAGATGCTGAGGGACTGCAGCTGCGGCTGCTGGCCCAGGGTCAGCTCACCGAGGGGACCGCCCACGCAGGCAAGCGAGGTCAGCGTCAGCCCGCTGACGTCCAGCGCCGTCAGGCCGGTTTCATAGAAGCCAAGGCTGCTCAGCTGCGGCAGGCCGCTGAGCGCAACGCTTGTCAGCGCGGGAGCGCCCCGGACTTCCAACTGCTCCAACTGCGTGAAGGCCTCAATGCCCTGAAGGCTTGCCAGCTCGCTGCGGGTCCCGCTTGCGTTCTCCGGGATGGCGATGACCGTTGCAGCGTTGATCTCGGCGGGGGTGAGCCAGAAGTTATGGTTACCGTCCAGCTCGCTCTCCACATAGGCGCGGAAGACGGGGTCCGGGAACTGTTCCTCGTCCACGGGGACGCCGTCGATGCCGATGAACTCCGTTTCCGGGTTCACCCGCAGGATGGCGCTGCTGAACTTATACTGCGCATAGTCGTCTGTCTCGCTGCGTTCGCCCTCCGACGCCGCGGTCCGCAGCCAGGGGCAGCCGCTCAGATTCAGGGAGCTGATGTTCGTGCCGTAACAGTATAGCTTCTGCAGCTCTTTTTGACCGCTGAGGTCCAGCGCGGACAGGGAGGTCCCCTGGCAGTAGAGATATTCCAGCTTCTGCGCGCTCACATCCAGTTCGGTCAGGGGGTTTCCTTCGCAGCTCAAATACGTCAGTTCAGACAGGCCCGCCAGCGAGAGCTGGGTCAGCTCGTTGTACGAGCAGTCCAGACTTGTCAGCCTGGTATTGGCGCTTAGATCCAGCGCGGTGATCAGGTTGTCCTCGCACGCCAGCTCCTGCAGCTCCGGGAAGTATTCGACGCCCTGCAGCGTCTCGATATCTTCTGCGCCGCAGGAGATGACCTGCGCGCCGGCGATCTCCTCTTCACTGAGCCAGCCGCTGTGGTTCTTGTCAAAGTTCGTGGAGACATAGCCGCGGAAGTTCGGATCCGGGAAGTGCTCCGCATCCACGGGGACGCCGCCCAGGCCGATCAGCTCCATGTCCTTATCCACGCGCAGCCAGCCCGTGGTATAGCCGGTCAGATACTGGACATAATCCTCCGTCTCGGTTCGAGTCCCCACGGCGAGGGTGCTGAGGAGCTTGGGGCAGCCTCTCAGATCCAGCGAAGTGATCTGCGTGCCGTAGCAGAGGAGGCGGCAGAGCTCCGGCTGCTCGCCCAGGTCCAGGACGCTGAGAGGATTTCTGTAGACGTCCAGGTTATACAGATTTGTGACTCCGGTGAGATCCAGCTCGGTCAGCCGGTTGCCTGGGACGAAGAGATCCTGCAGAGCGCTCAGGCCCTCCACGTGGAGCTCGGCGAGATTGCCGCAGTTGCTGAAGTCCACGGAGTACAGCCTGGTGTTTGCCCGCAGGTCCACCCCGGTGAGGCTGGGCGCCGCATCGATCAGGATCTGCTCCAGGTTCGTCAGGTACTCGATACCCCGGAGACTCCCGTAGTCGTTGTCCTCGTCGTCGATCTCCCTGGCGGCGGCGATCTCCGCGGCGCTGAGCGTGCCGCTGCGGTTCAAGTCAAAGCTGCGGGACACATAGAGCCGGAACTGGGGATCCGGGAAGTGGGCGGCGTCGATGGGAAGGCCGTCATGATCCGTAAAGCAGATCATATCCTTGCCGATGTAGAGCCAGCAGTCCTTGTTATTGATCTTCTTGTTGAACCTGTAATAGCTGCTGTATTCCGTCCTGGTTCCGCTCTGCAGCGTTTCGTCGGGGCTGGGCACGTACCCGCTCGACTTCGCGAGCTTCTGGGCTTTCGCGTTGTCGTAGGTGACGTTTCCCGCTACGAACTCGCATATAGATTTTACAACTTGTCCCTGGTTGGAGACACTTGAC
>JAFRJF010000283.1 GCA_017432405.1 Clostridia bacterium
CAGGTACTGGGGCACGATGCCGGCGGAAAACCACATGGTGAACACCAGGTAGAAGTTGAACACCTTGCGGAACAGCAGCCGCTTCTTGGACAGGGCGTAGGCGCCCAGTATGGCCACGCCCAGCGCCCACAGCGTGCCGTAGTCCGTCAAAAACAGCGTGTTGGAATAGGAATTCCAGAACATGTTGTCATTGAACATCCTGCGGAAGGCGTCGAACTGGATGTCCTTGGGGAACAGAACCACCTCGCCGTAGTCCATGGCGTGGCGCCCGCTGATGGAGGCCGACACCGCGTACAGGAACGGGTACAGGCAACCCAGGGCGAACACGGTCAGGAGCGTATAGCTGACGATCTTGAAGATCAGCTCGGAGACTTCGAGTTTTCTTTTCATTGAAATCCCCCCTTAGTACAGCGACACGTTGGACGCCTTGCGGGCCACCGTATTCGCGCCGATGACCAGCAGCATGCCCACCACGTTGTTCATCATCTCGGCGGCGGAGGCGATGCCCTTCTGGGCGCCCGCCAGGCCGTAGCGCTGGGCGAAGGTGGAGACCACGTCGGCGGTCACGTAGGTGTTGGTGTTGTACAGCAACAGCACCTTCTCATAGCCGATGTTCAGCAGCGAACCGATGCGCATGATCAGCATGATGACGATGGTGGAGAGTATGCTGGGCAGCACCACGTAGCGCATCTGGGCCATCTTGCCCGCGCCGTCGATCTGCGCCGCCTCGTAGCTGGTGGGCGATATGGCGATGATTGCCGCGAAGAACACGATGCTGTCGTAGCCAGCCGTCTCCCAGATGCCGCTGATCTGGTAGATGCCCCGGAAGAAATCCGGGTTGTTCAGCATGCCCGCGGTGGCCGTCTCCTGGGAGATCAGGCCCAGGCGCGCCAGGAACTGGCTGACGATGCCCGCGCCGCTGGTCAGCGAGCCCTGCTTCACCAGCATCATCACCAGCGAGGTCATGACGACGGTGGACATGAACTTCGGCAGGTAGGTGAGCACCTGGTAGACGCTTCGGGCGATGTTGGAGCGGATCTCGTTGAAGAACAGGGCCAGTATGATGGGCATCGGGAAGCCGAAGCACAGGCCGTAGAAGCTGAGCAGGAAGGTGTTGCGCAACGCCCGCCAGAATTCCGCCGACATGCCGGCACTGGCGCCGCCGCCAACCAGAAGCGTCTTGAAATAGGAGAAGCCCGCGAAGTACTGGTCTGCCACCGGCTTGACCTGGTCGCTGACCTTGAAGGCGCCCAGCAGCTCGTACATGGGCAGGTAGCGCCAGAACAGGAAGACCAGCAGGGTGGGCAGCAGCATCACGTACAGACGCCAATCCTTCAGGATCGTGCGCCCCACGTGCAGCCAGTAGTGCTTTTCGACGTCGTCGCGCACCATCTGTTCGGGATTTTCCCGATAAGTGCCGCTGGCCTGATCAAAAATCAGAAAATCCGATCCCTTGTCTCTCATCAGTATCCTCCTCTTTCTTCGTTTTCCTGCTGCTTCAGCCTGAGCAGGTAATGGTTTTGTTCCTCGAATATGCCGTCCAGCCGGCGAGCGATCCATATCAGCACCAGCGTGAACAGCAGCGTGATCACATCGGTGGTAAAAAAGCCCAGCGCCGCCGCCGGGGCGCTGCCCAGCACGACGGCGAGAAGCGCCCTTCCCAGCTGTATAAGCAGCGTCACCATGAGCGCCAGCGCCAGGGATTTCCCCACGCTTTCGCGTATGCCCTCGGGCGTGACGGCCTTGATATACCCCAGCGCTGCCAGGGACAGCAGGTTGCCCAGGCAATAGACGATGTAGTGCCGCGGCCCCGCGCCGGAGGTCATGCAGAATACGGCGCCGCCCAGTGCGGCGTGCAACCCCGCCCAGGGCCCCCAGCGCATCATCACGATGCAAGTGACCGCCGGGGTCACCGACACGGTATAGGGCTCATTCGGAAACCAGCGCCGGGCGGCGGTGACGGCCAGCGTCTCGGCCACCGTCAGCATCAGGGCGAACATCGCCAGATCCAGCGCCCGGTATTGTTTGACCGTTCTGCGTTTTTGCAACCGCCCACCTCCAGCCAACCGGTCCGGCGCTATTTCCGCGCCTGTGCGTCATCCGGACTGTTTTTGGTCACAGGTGCTGCATACCCTCTGATAATTACAAGTACGCCATGAAATTGACACCTTGCACAATTCGGATTATAACATCAACTGCAAATCATGTCAATCAAATTAATAGGATAAAATACTACTTCTTTTAATATCGGCCATTACCACGCGTCGCCCAGGAACGATTCGCCGTCGATGCGCAGCCTCGCGGCAATCAGCTTCGCCAGGAAAAACATGAGGGCGCATTCGTCCTCCTGCCAGAGGCGGCGGTTCCGGGGCTCCGCGCACACCAGGTAGCCGTCGGTGGGCGCGTTGTCCATGCCGATGTGCACCACCATCAGAGACTCTACCTCCCACCTGCTGAGCACGCTGAAGAACTGTGGGCAGCGCGCCTCGACGACGGACAGGTCGTTGGCGGCAAACAGCTCATCATTCATCAGCCGGTCGATGTCGCTCACGTCCTCCCGTATGCCCTGCACGCGGATGCCCCGCATGATCTTTTTCTGGTCGACGTAGTACAGGTCGGAGACCTTCAGCTCGTCGATCATCACCGGCGCGACGGAGTGCAGCTTGTTCTTCATGCCCGGCACCATCTCGAACATGCGCACCAGGTTGCGCATCGAGGTATACACTCCACGCCGCGCGATCTGGCGGATCTGGATGTCGGCATGCTTCTCCTTAACATATATAATGTAACAGTTCCTGCCCTTGCGCTTGCCCCGGTACAGGGTCTTGTCGATCATGGCGAACAGGCTCTCGTAATCCGTGGCGTCGTCGGGATAGGTGGCGCAGCCGATGGTGCCCGTGATAAAGGGGGCACAGTCCGCCAGGTTGACGTTTTTGCGCAGCACCTTCTCGCTGTTGTACAGCTCGCTGAGAAACGCTTTTTTATCGTCGTAGGTCCTGTCCCGCAGATTGATCCAAAGCAGCTCGTCGCCGCCGAAGCGCCCCGCGACGCCATAGCCCTCCAGGTATTCGGACAGTCCCTGAGCCACGTCCATCAAAACCCCGTCGCCCACGTGGTGGCCATAGGTATCATTGATGAATTTGAAGTTGTCCAGGTCCAGCATGCCGAATGTGAAGGGCTTCCCCTCATCGATCAGGGAACGCACAAAGCCGAGTATATATTGGCGGGATACCAGACCTGTCAGAGGATCCAATACATAGTTGATCCTGTCCTTTTCAAATGCCCGTTTGAAAAAGGGATAGCGCGAAAGCTGCTGTTCGGAATACATGCGGTCGAAACACTTCCTTTTGTCAGTCAACAGGCTGAAAACAGGTGTTATGCATAGCTATTATAACAGCTAACCCCTCCTCTGTCCAGCAAATATGTCGAAATTTATCAAATTTTGTTATGGTATGCGCATTCTTTTTAAACACCAACGCGCCCTGTCGGTCGACAGGGCGCGTTGGTGTTGACATTATTGCTTCTGGCTCAGCAGCTTCTCCGCGCTGACCAGCCTGACGCACAGCGCGAAAAGCTCGGCGGCGGTGGCGAGCTCCTGGGGGGACGGATAGGAGGGCGCGATGCGGATGCTGTTGTCCTGCGGGTCCTTGCCATAGGGCCAGGTAGCGCCCGCGGGGGTCATCACCACGCCGGCCTTCTTGGCCCGGGCCACGATGGTCTTGGCGCAGCCGGGCAGGCTCTCGAAGTGGATGAAGTAGCCGCCAAGGGGCTTGGTCCAGCTGCCGATGCCCAGGCCGCCCAGCTTCTCCTCCAGCGTGTTCTCCACCATCTCAAACTTCGGACGGAGGATGTCTGCGTGCTTGCGCATGTGCTCCACCATGCCGTGGATGTTGCCGAAGAAGCGCACGTGGCGCAGCTGGTTCACCTTGTCGTGGCCGATGGTCTGGCGCTTGAGCTGGTTGGTGATGTCTTCCATATTATTGGGCGAGGTGGCCAGGGCCGCGATGCCGGAGCCGGGGAAGGTGATCTTGCTGGTGGAGGAGAACTTGTAGACCATGTCCGGGTTGCCCGCACGCTTGCACTCGGCGAGGATCTCGACCAGGTAATCCTGCTTTTCATCGTAGAGGTGGTGCATGCCGTAGGCATTGTCCCAGAAGATGCGGAAGTCCGACGCCGCCGGCTCCAGCCGGGCGAAGCGGCGCACCGTTTCATCGCTGTAGGAATAGCCCTGGGGGTTGGAATACTTGGGCACGCACCAGATGCCCTTGATGGCCTCGTCCTCGGCCACCAGCTTTTCCACCAGGTCCATCTGCGGGCCGTTGGGCGTCATGGGCACGGGAATCATCTCGATGCCGAAATACTGGGTGATGGCGAAGTGGCGGTCGTAGCCGGGCACGGGGCACAGGAACTTCACCTTATCCAGCTTGCACCAGGGGGTGGAGCCCATAATGCCGTGGGTGTAGGCGCGGGATACGGTATCGTACATCACGTTCAGGCTGGAATTGCCGTAGATGATGATGTCCTTGGGATTGTTCTCCATCATGTCGCCCAGCAGCTCCCGGGCCTCCTCGATGCCGGTCAGCGCGCCGTAGTTGCGGCAGTCGGTGCCGTCGTCGCAGGTCAGGTCGCTGTCGGAATCCAGTACGTCCATCATGCCCATGGACAGATCCAGCTGCTCCTTGCAGGGCACCCCGCGGCTCATGTTCAGGTGAATGCCCATGCCCTGGAACCTCTGGTACTCCTTTTTCAGCAGGACGATCTCTTTCTCCAGCTCCTCACGGGACATTTCAGCATAGGGTTTCATCTCGCAATCCAACCTTTCCCAAAGTAGTGTCGCTTTTTGCTATTTTACCATATCTCCATGCCCATTTTCACGCCTGATCAGTATAATCAAAGGTTAAATTTGCATTTTTTGAATTTATAAAATGCAAATTTAGCTCCTGAATGACAGAATCACGGCGAACAGGTCCTCCTTCGGATTGGTTTTTCTCTCCCCCGGCCCCGTTTTTGTGCCACATTTGCCCGGTAAATAATTAGTTTTCTGTTAACGCAGAGCAAAAGTACCCAAAGATGCACGTTTTCAACCAAAAAATAAACACACATTCCATTGCAGAACCCCCCTTTCTGTGTTATAGTGACGGTTGAACTTACCGTCATGCCTTATTTTTCGGAGGTGTTTTTGTGAAATTTGAACGGATGACCGTTGAGCAGATCAAGGACAGCATACTCAACAAGCTGCACACGCAGTTTGCCTGCGACGTGGCCGACGCCACCCCGGAGCAGCTGTACCAGGCCCTGGCCCTGGTGGTGCGCGACGAGATCATGCAGCGCCGCAGCGCTTCCCGCGACGCCCGCAAGGCGCAGCAGGCCAAGAAGGTCTACTACCTCAGCGCCGAATTCCTGGTGGGCCGCGCGCTGCACAACAACATGGTCAACCTGGTCAACGAGACCAATTATATGAAGGCCCTGGACGAGCTGGGCATCGACCGCTCCGTGGTATTCGAGGAGGAGCCGGAGCCCGGCCTCGGCAACGGCGGCCTCGGCAGGCTCGCCGCCTGCTTCCTGGATTCCCTGACCACGCTGAAGCTGCCGGCCATGGGCTGCACCATCCGCTATGAATTCGGCCTGTTCCGCCAGAGGCTGGTGGACGGCTATCAGGTCGAGGTGCCCGACAACTGGCTGGCCAGCGGCAACATCTGGGAGATCCCCCATCCCCAGGACGCGGTGGAGATCCACTTCGGCGGCCGCATCGAAACCTATGAGGACAACGGCCGCACCTACTACCGCCACCTGGACTACAAGACCGTGCAGGCCATGCCCTACGACATCCCCGTAGTGGGCTATGACAGCACCAAGGTCAACTTCCTGCGCACCTGGAGCGCCAAGGCCGTCAACCAGATCGACATGGGCCACTTCAACCGCGGTCAGTACGTACAGGCCATGGAGGAGCGCGAGCTGGCGGAGGTCATCTCCAAGATCCTCTATCCCAACGACGACAGCTATCAGGGCAAGGAGCTGCGCCTGAAGCAGCAGTACTTCTTCTCCTCCGCCTCCATACAGTTCGCGGTGAAGGAGTTCATCGATACCTACGGCTACAACTTTGCCATCTTCCCGGACAAGGTGGCCATCCACATCAACGACACCCACCCCGCCGTCGCCATCCCCGAGCTGATGCGCATACTGATGGACGACTACGGCCTGGGCTGGGACGAGGCCGAGGCCATCTCCCGCCGCACCTTCGCCTACACCAACCACACCGTGCTGGTGGAGGCCCTGGAGAAGTGGCCCGAGAGCCTGTTCCGCGAGCAGCTGCCCCGCGTTTACATGATCCTCGAGGAGATGAACCGCCGGCTGTGCGCCAAGCTGTGGGACGCCTTCCCCGGCCAGTGGGAGCGCATCGGCCACATGGCGATCCTCGCCTACAACCAGGTGCACATGGCCAACCTGTGCGTGGCCTACACCCACTCCGTCAACGGCGTGTCGGCCATCCACACCGACATCCTCAAGCGCCAGACCTTCCACGACTTCTACATGCTGGAGCCCCGGAAGTTCGTCAACATCACCAACGGCATCACCCATCGCCGCTGGCTGATGCAGTGTAACCCCGAGCTGTCCAGCCTGATCGACGAGGCCATCGGCACCGACTGGCGCAAGGATATGAAGAAGATCGAGGCGCTGAAGCCCTTCGCCGACGACGCGGCCTTCCGGCAGAAGTTCCAGGAGATCAAGTACCACAACAAGCTGCGTCTGGCGGATCACGTGTATCGCCATCAGGGCATCGAGATGAACCCCGACAGCATCTTCGACGCCCAGGCCAAGCGCCTGCACGAGTACAAGCGCCAGCTGATGAACGCGCTGGGCATCATGATGCTCTACAACGACATCGACGAGAACCCCGACAAGGAATTCCATTCCCGCACCTTCATATTCGGCGCAAAGGCGGCCCCCGGCTATCACCGGGCCAAGCTGACCATCAAGCTGATCAACGCCGTGGGCGACCTGGTGCGCAAGCATCCCCGGGCTTCGAAGCTGATCAACGTGGTGTTCCTGGAGAACTACTGCGTCTCCCAGGCCGAGCTGCTGATGCCCGCCACCGAGATCAGCCAGCAGATCTCCACTGCCGGCAAGGAGGCCAGCGGCACCGGCAACATGAAGTTCATGATGAACGGCGCGGTGACCCTGGGCACCATGGACGGCGCGAACTGCGAGATCTACGACCAGGTGGGCGCGGACAACATCTACATCTTCGGCCTCACGGCCCAGGAGGTGGAGAGCGGCTACGCCACCTATCGCGCCCACGACATCTACGAGACCAACCCGAAGGTCCGCAAGGTCATGGAGCAGCTGATCGACGGCACCCTGTGCCCCGAGAATCCCCGCATGTTCCAGGAGATCTACCACTCCCTGCTGTTCGGAGACGGCGGCGGAATGGCCGACCCCTACTTCGTGCTGAAGGACCTGACCAGCTACATCACCGCCCAGAAGCAGATGATGGCGGACTACGACAACCGGGATCTGTGGCTGAAAAAGGCCGTGATGAACACCGCCTGCTCCGGCCTGTTCACCTCGGACCGTTCCATCGAGGAATACAACCGGCTGATCTGGCACCTGAAGCCGCTGAATCTGTAATTCCCACCCGTCCAAAGGACGGCAAAATGGGAAATGGGAGATGGAAAGCGATGAATGATTGACATTCTCGCGCCCCGTCGACCATTTCCCATTTCACATTTATTCATGCAGGAGTAATCACTATGTATCTCTACCACGATTCCCGTGACCCCATATACCGCGCACCAATGGGCGCCGTGCCCTGCGGAAAAAAGCTCCGGCTGCGCGTGTTCGCCGAGGGCCTGCACCGGGTTTATCTGAGGCTCTGGTGGCAAAACACCGAGAAGCGCCTGCCCATGAGGCCCACCCACGACAACCTCTATGAGGGTGAGCTGAAGCTGCCCAAAGAGCCGGGACTGCTGTGGTACTTCTTCGTCGCCGTGGGCGACGACGGCAGGACCTGGTACCTGGGCAACGCGGCGGACGGCCTGGGCGGCGTCGGCGCAATCAGCGAGCACGAACCCGGCGGCTACCAGGTGACGGTATACGACCCGGCCTACGACACGCCCCATTGGATGCGCAACGGCATGATGCTGCAGATCATGGTGGATCGCTACAACGCCGTCGGCGAGAAGGACGTGCGCAACCTGCCCCCGGCCAGCTATTACCACATCCGCTGGGACGACGACCCTACGCTGGTCATCAACGACGATCGATACGGCGACAACTGCAACAACGACTATTTCGGCGGCAACCTGCGGGGCGTGATGGAGAAGCTGGACTACATCCAGTCCCTGGGGGTAACGGTGCTGTACTTCAACCCGATCTTCAAGGCCCGCAGCAATCACAAGTACAACACCGGCGACTACAAGACCATCGACCCCAGCTTTGGCACCGAGGCAGACTTCCGGGCGCTCTGCGCCGAGGCGGAAAAGCGGGGCATGCGGGTGATCTTGGACGGCGTGTTCTCCCACACCGGCTCCGACAGCCTCTACTTCAACCGGGACGGCAGCTATGGCGAGGGCGGCGCGTACAACGATCCCAAATCCCCCTACCGGGAATGGTACCGCTTCTACAACTGGCCGGACGAGTACGAGAGCTGGTGGGGCTTCAAGACCCTGCCCAACGTTCACGAGGACACCCCGAGCTACCAGGACTTCATCATCAATGACGAGGACAGCGTCCTCGCCCACTGGCTGAGGGCCGGGGCGGCGGGCTGGCGGCTGGACGTGGCCGACGAGCTGCCGATGGAATTCATCCGTCGAGTCCGCAAGCGCATCCACCGGGAGCGCGGCGACGGTGCGCTGATCGGCGAGGTGTGGGAGGACCCCACCAACAAGGTGGCCTACGGCGAGATGCGCTGCTACGCCCTGGGCGACACGCTGGACAGCTGCATGAACTACCCGCTGCGCACCGCGCTGCTGGACTTCTTCTGCTACCGCAATGACGCCGCCACCTTCGTGCGCAGGCTGGAAAACCTGCGGGAAAACATGCCCGCGCCCTTCTTCTATTCGGAGATGAACCTTCTGGGCAGCCACGACACCGCCCGCGCCATCAGCGTGTTTGCCGACATCGGCGACATGGCCCCGGATCGCGTCTACCGCCATCCGTTCATGATGAGCCCCGGCGACTACGCCCGGGGCAAGCGGCGAATGGTGGCCGCGTGGCAGCTGATCTGCGCGCTGCCGGGCATGCCCTGCCTGTACTACGGCGACGAAGCCGGGCTGACCGGCATGGCCGACCCCTACAACCGCGCCACCTACCCCTGGGGCCGCGAGGACATGGCCCTGGTGGAAACCTACCGCCGCATCATGACCGACCGCATGGCCTCCCCGGTGCTGCGCACAGGCAACTTGCGGCTCATCGCCCCCGGCCCCGACGTCGTGCTGGTGGAGCGCCGGATCGAAGGCGGCGCGGATGTGTTCGGCGAGCCCGCCGAGGACGGCTTCCGGGTCCTCGCCGTAAACCGCTGCGGCGAGCCCCGCCGCGCAGAATACGCCGGTCGGGTGTGGGAGATCCCCGGCGAGTCCGCGATATGGATCACCCCCGACGCGGAAAACACCGTAAAGCCCGCCAAGGCGGATTGGAACGGCAGGGACTGAGCCAAAAAAGATCCTCCGCTTCGCTCAGGATGACACATCGGGTTTCCAGTGTCATCCTGGGTGAAGCGAAGGATCTTTCTGTTTATCCTACTGCCCCAGCACGTCGTCCAGCGTGATCTGGTTTTCAAGCCCCGTATCGACGGCAGGCTTCTTGATCCGCCGGGCGTTGGCCTGGCGCAGGCGTGCGATTTCCTTTTCCTGGCTGTTGATCAGGTCCTGCATGCGCCGGACGGTCTCGGCGGACTCGTCCTGCTGCTGGCGCAGCTTCTTCCTGCCGTCGCTGACCTGCTTCTCCAGCTGCTCCAGCTTCAGCCGGTTCGCGCCTTCCTCCTTTTCCGCGAGGATGCGCAGGCCGCTCTCCCTGAACAGGGACATGTTCAGGTCGCTGGTGCGGCTCTCCATCTCCTGGAAATCGCTCTCATAGGTGTCCAGGCGCTGACGCAGGCGGCGAATCTCCGCCTCCCGCCGCTCCAGCACCTGCTGAAGGTTCTGCCGCCTGGCCTTCTCCTTCTGCATCTGCTGCAGGTGCGCCTGGGTCCTCGTCAGGGTCACATGCAGTGTCCTGCACCGCCAGATGAGCCATGCGGTCAGTATCACCAACGCCACCAGGGCGATTATCGCGTACAACAAGGTATAGCCCTCCCTTGGTATACCTTATTATAGCACAACTTTCACCCTGTACAGCGCTTTCCCCCGAAATGCGCGATTTTAGTCACATTTGATCGACAAGCCTCATCCCCCGAAGCGCCACAGCAGGAACCCCACGCTGATCAGGCAGATGCCCAGCGCAGATGTCCAGACCCAGCGGGGCACGAATATCAGGAACATCAGCATGCCGATGACCATCAGCACGATGCCGACCACCCGCGTGCCGCTGTTGGTCGGCCCATTGCCGCAAGAGCGTCCCATCCCCATCGCCTCCATGATCCATGGTATGCTTCAGGGCTGGGATCGGTTCACACTTCAATGCCCTCCAGCTTCAGCAGGGCGCGCTTGCGCTCCAGCCCGCCGCCGTAGCCGGTCAGTGTGCCATCGCTGCCCAGCACCCTGTGGCAGGGCACGATCAGAGAGATGGGGTTGTGCCCCACGGCGCCGCCAATCGCGCGGCTGGAGAAGCGCTCGATTCCCCGTTCCCGGGCGATCGTCCGGGCGAGGTCGCCGTAGGTCGCGGTGGTTCCATAGGGAATTTGGAGCAACAGCCCGCCCACATGCCTGCGGAAGTCCGGCCCGGTCAGGTGCAGCGTCGGCGTAAATCCCGGTTCGCGCCCGGAAAAGTAGATGTCCAGCCACTGCGCCGCCTCGTCAAAGAACGGCGACGGGCGCTCTGCAGCGCTTACCGAAAGCCCCTCGCCCATGTGCCGCTGGTTTTCGACAAACCAGAGCCCGGTCAGCCCTTCATCGTCCGCCGCGAGCAGGATCTGACCCAGCGGGGATGGATGGTAGTGCGTGTAGATCATGCCGACGTCCTCCCTTTTGCATATTTGCACCGGTATGTAACGGCGGCGCCTGCGCCGCCACAGTGGCGGCCTGAAGGCTGCCCTAAAGGACCAACGACGTATCGCCGCTACATCGGTTGATATGTGGATTATAGCACACAGCACCTCATTTGTCAAACATTTGTTCGATTGTACTTTTATCACGTATGTGCTATAATGAATTGAAGAATACTGTCGCCCGGATGCTCTTGGAGTGTCCCGCGACGCATGGAGGAATACCATTGCCTGATAAGAAATTCCGTTCCGGCTTCGTGGCCATACTGGGCCGGCCCAACGTGGGCAAGTCGAGCCTGATGAACCGCTTCGTCGGGGAGAAGGTGGCCATCATCTCCAACCATCCCCAGACCACCCGCAACAAGCTGCTGGGCGTGGCAACCGGGGATGACTGGCAGATCGTCTTCGTCGATACCCCCGGCCTGCACAAGCCCCGCACCAAGCTGGGCGAATACATGATGAAGTCCGCCAACGACGCCCGGGAGGGCGTGGACGCGGTGCTCTGCGTCGTGGACGGCCAGCACATCGGCGCGGGCGACATGGCCGTGATACAGGACATCGCGAAGATGAACTGCCCCAGATTCCTGGCGGTGAACAAGATCGACATCGTGCCCGAGGAGAAGCTGTGTCCCCAGCTGGCCCAGCTGCACGACTGCGGCTTCGACCAGATCGTCTCCACCTCCGCCCGCACCGGTGAAAACGTGGAGCTGCTGCTGAAGCTGCTCATCGAAGCCATGCCCGAGGGGCCGAAGTACTTCCCCGACGACATGATCACCGACCAGCCCGAGCGGGTGATGTGCGCGGAGATCATCCGGGAGAAGGCCCTGCGCAACCTTCGGGACGAGGTGCCCCACGGCGTAGGCGTCGAGATGCTTCAGATCCAGAAGATTTCAGACACGCTGACCGAGATCCACGCCAACATTTACTGCGAGAAGGCCAGCCACAAGTCCATCATCATCGGCAAGCAAGGCTCGATGCTGCGCACCATCGGCAGCGAGGCCCGTGTCGACATCGAACGCCTGCTGGGCACGAAGGTGAACCTGAAGCTGTGGGTCAAGGTGCGCGAGGACTGGCGCAACCGCGCCGGCGACCTGCGGGCGCTGGGCTACGAGGAGTAAGCCATGCCGGTCATCACCACCCACGGCCTGGTGCTGCGCCGGGCAGATTATTCCGATTACGACCGCATGGTCACGATCTTTTCCCCGGAGATGGGGCGGCTGGACGCCATAGCCCGGGGCTGTCGCAGGCCGAAATCGCCGCTGGTCAACGCCGTCGAGCCCTTCACCAGCGGCGAATTCCAGCTTTACCAGCACAGGGAGCGCTTTTCCCTGGAGCAGTGCCAGATCTCCGACAGCTACCTTGAGCTGCGGGGCGATTATGACCGCCTGCGCCACGGCGCCTACTGGCTGCGGCTGCTGGACACAGCGATCCTGCCCGACACCCCCGCGCCGGAGCTGTTCATCACCACCCTGCGGGCACTGGCCCACCTGAACTACGGCGAGCTGTCGCCGGAGCTGGTGACCTTTGCCTTCGAGGCCCACTTCATGCGCCTGATGGGGCTCTCGCCCAGGATGGACGCCTGCATGCTCTGCGGTCGGCCCGTGGACGGGAACGCCCGCTTCGATCCCGACCTCGGCGGCGCGGTGTGCCTGGACTGCCACTCCCCCGCCCCGGAGATGTCCAACGGCGCGCGGCGCATACTGTTGAAGCTGCCCCGCACCCAATTCGACAAATTCCAGCTGCTGAACGACCGACCGGAGTGGCCCGAAGCGGCCCGGCTGCTGCGCAGCTGCGTCAACCTGCGCATGCACATGGAGAAGTTCGCCCCACCGCTTAGGGAGGGTGACAGTCTTTGAATCAGAAGCGTTCCGTTCAGCATTATGTTAAATTTGGCGCATGTCTTGCAATAATTCATCATGCCGTGTTATAATTTAAGTAACGAACAATAACATTTCTTTTTATCGAAAGGAAGTGACCACCAACCAAAGGAGGGATACCCATGCCAAAGCCAACCATACTGTGCGTTGACCCCCGACTTGACATACTCGATTTGCTCTCCGCAGCCCTAACATCGTCCGGGTACACCGTACATACCACCCATGCAGGTCTCGACGCCATCAATAGCGGTGTGGACCTGATCATACTCGACCTCAACCTGCCCGATATCCACGGCCTTGAACTGATCAGGACCCTTCGCTCGATCTCCACCGTGCCCATACTGGTCGAAACCGAATCCAGCGCCGAAGCGGACGCCGTACTCGCCTTTGAATACGGCGCTGACGACTTTATGACCCGGCCCTTCTCGATCCGTGAGCTGGTTTCCCGCGTCCGGGCGATCCTGCGCCGGTCCGCCAGCGGCAACCCGGACGACAGGATCAAGGTCGGCCCGATCATGATCGACAGCGAAAACTATGAGGCGTTCCGCAACGGCGAAAAGATGGTTCTGACGCTGAAGGAATACGAGCTCTTGAAGGCGCTGGCCTCGTCCCCCGGCAGGGTTCTTTCCCGGGATTTCCTGCTGGACCGCATCTGGGGCCACGAATACTACGGCGAGACCCGCACCGTCGACGTACACATCCGCCACATCCGCCAGAAGCTGGGCGACGACGCCGCCATGATCGAGACGGTTAGGGGCGTCGGCTACAAGCTGACAGCCACCGCCTGACCCCCTCCCCCACGACCGATGCCACACAGACGAACGGGAGGTGGTCATGTGCATACGCCCATACTCTGCGTGGATGACGACGTGAACGTGCTGGACAGCCTGACCGATATGCTGGAAGACGCCGGCTTTGCCGTCATAGTGGCGCAAACCGGCTATGACGCGCTGGCGCTGGCCGTTTCAAGGAAGCCTTCGCTGGTATTGCTGGACCTGGTGCTGCCCGACCTGCCGGGCGAGGAGGTGTGCCGCAGGCTGCGCACCCACGCCCCCACCGCCGACCTACCCGTCATCATGCTGACGGTCAAGGACAGCGAAGCGGACAAGGTCATCGGCTTTGAAACCGGCGCGGACGATTACGTGACAAAGCCCTTTTCCGAACAGATCCTGCTGGCCAGGATTCGCGCGCTGCTCCGGCGGCACGAAATGGCGCGATAGATCACAAGATTGCAACGACAGGACGGCGAGCCACTCAGGGCTTGCCGTCCTGTCGTTGAATGATGTATAATACAGGTGACGACCCCTACAGATCATACAAAACGGAGGCATGAACCATGAAGAGAATCCTGTGCATGCTGCTGGCGAGCGCCCTGCTCATCCTTTCGGCGACCTGTCTTGCCGAGGTCACCGGCCCGGCCTATCTGAGCACCTGGGCCTGCGGACGCGCCACCATCGTCATCTCCGACGAGCACCCGGGCTACCGAATCGAAATCAGCTGGGGCAACAGCGCCGCCGAGGTCACCGAGTGGAACTATTACTGCCCCTATGTGCTGACCGACGGAAAGCTGGTCAGCGAGCCCACCGGCATCAAGGCCGACCTGACCTACGGCGATGACGGCGAAGTGGCCCAGTCCGTCACCGGCTACGAGGACGGCCAGGCCACCTTCTCCATCGGTGAGGACGACAGGCTGACCTGGGCCGACGCAAAGGAGGATGTCGGCGCGGACATGGCCTTCGAGCGCGTCGAGATCGTCGGCTTTGCCCCATCCGAAGAGGAATTTACCGTCAGCTATTTCAAAATGATCGGCGACAGCGCACTGTCTCTGGACAAGAAGGCCTGTGAAGCGCTGAATTTTGCCGCCGACAGCGAGCTGTGGCACGCCGACAGGGAGGCCATGCGCGACAATATGTTCAGGGCCTGGGAGAGCCTCGCCGAAGCGGAGCAGTCCGCCTTCGACAGCAGCTTCATGGACGTGGTCTACCTGCTGGACGCCTGCTTTGAAGACTGGCCCGCCAACCGGGCGACCTTCACGGACGGCCGGGACGCGCGCATGGACGCGCTGCTGGCCGAGCCGCTGTATCAGGAGGCCTGGAGGACCCTGCTGGGCAATACGCTGACGCTGGGAAATTCGGACGATTGAGCATTTGGCTCCGATCGTGATTATCCCGACCGAACAGATACGGTTCCCGAATAACCTATATCAGACACACAGCCACGCCACCGCCTGGGCTTCAAACCGCTCAGGCGGTTCCAGTCGGCCAAGCATATGGTCTATCACGTCCTCGGGAACCGCCTGGGGACGTTTCGCGTTGCGGCGCAGCTCTTCCTCCCATGCCGTCTCCAGGTAAACAACGCGAACCCGGGCATGATAACCTTCAAACAACTCTATCTGCTGTGCGCGAAGGGGTGTCGGCGATTTACTGGGTTCGAGCGCCCGGAATTTTCCGCGAGAACGGGCTTGTAAGCCTCGGAGGTAAATCAAGAAATCCGCAACAAATGGATGGTGCAGAAGGCACCGCCAGATGTGCCGCCGTATTGTGCGGCAGTTTCTTAAGGAAATACCGCACAATTAAGGCGGTCAGCTGGCGAGTGCATTTTTCGTCAGACACTGATGCAGCTTTCTTGGTTTACTGGCGGTAAACCAAGAAAGCTGCATCATATGACTGGCGGAAAAGCAGGTAAAAGTCAGCGCATCCGGGAGCGATCCATGTTGCAGAGCGCTCCCGCTTGATACGCGTGGGGTTGACCCATCCGCATCACATATGTATCCATCCAACCGCGCCACGCAGGCTGACGAGGTACCAATCGCCATCCTCCTTCAATATGGGAAGGCGGGTACCCTTATCGAGCAGGGCGACCTTGGGCGAGGCAGTGTCGTCCCAGGCGTAAACCGAAGTTTTCTGTTCGGTCACATACCAGGACGGATTGATGACGATGTAGTCTGAATTGATCCAGCCGCAGGGAGAGTCCTCGGAATCACCAAGGGTGCAATAGACAAATCCGTTCTCTTCCTGGGGCCCTGAGGGCAGATCCGCGTCGATCACGATGGGCTGGTCTCCGTAATCCAGGGACTGTATCGCTTTGGCGGAAGCGCTCGGCTTATCCCGCAATGTGAGTTTATCGCACAGCACCACGGCCGGATAACCGATTTGCTGCCCCGGGCCATAAGGCGGTATGATTTCCGCGTGAGCAACCCCAATGCATCCGAGCATGACGACCAGCGCCATCAGAATAGTCAGCCAACCATGTTTTTTCATGTCCATTTCCCTCTCTTTCATGTATTCCTCGGTTAGACGTAGAACCCGGCATTTTCGTTCCATGTGTGAATCGGAGATGGCCACCCTCACCTGTGCTGCATTTTCCCGAGCATCCCCTCGAGCAGCCGGTCTGTCGCCCGAATCACTGCTTCGACGCCCTCCTTCGTCAGGCCGTCGTAGTGGATGCCAACCTCGACCACGGCGGGCAAAAGGCCCTCGTCCTTCAGGCGCTTGCCCCAGCGACGGCTCACGACGTCGTCCCGGTGGGTCGGGAACAGCGCGGTCTCCTCCCCGTCCGGGCCGATGTTCGTCACCGCGCCGATGTGGGGCTTGTCGCCGCCATAGATCGAGATGTGGACACCCTTCGGAAACAGCGTCACGCTGGCGACGATCATCCGACCCAGGCATTCCACCGCTTCATATATCCCCCGCACGTCATGCATAGCGCTAACCCTGCCATTCATAGTCGTCGTCATCCAGACCGAACTGGCTCAGCACGCGCTGAACGGTGTAGGCCGTGCATTCTTTGACGGTCAGCGGCCTGCGGTAATACGCGGGCACCGGCGGCAGGATCACCGCGCCCAACTGACTGGCCTCGTACAGGTTGCGCAGGTGGACGGTGGACAGCGGCGTCTCCCGGGCGACCAGGGCCAGCTTCCACCGCTCCTTCAGGCACACATCCGCCGCGCGAAGCAGCAGGTTGTCGCTGTAGCCGGTGACGATGCCCGCCACGGTCTTCATGCTGCACGGCGCCACGACCATGCCCATCGTCCTGAACGACCCGCTGGCGATGGATGCGCCGATGGCGTCATTGTCGTGCCGGAAATCCGCCATGGTCCTCAGCTGCTCAAGCGTGACATCGCACTCCGCGCTCAGCGTCAGCGCCGCGCTTGTGGTCACCACCAGATGGGTCTCCACCTCCGGGTGCCTCTCATTCAGTTGTCTCAACAACTCGACGGTGAGCGGTGCGCCGGACGCCCCGCTCATGCCGATGATCAATCGCTCAGCCATGCAGCCACTTTCCCGGATCGAGCTCCATAAACGGTGCCCGAACGAATCGGTCCTTCTGGTCAAAGGGAACGGTGCAGTCGAATATGGTCTTGCAGGAGATGCCCACATCCCGTATGGAGGGGCTGTACTCCGGGCTGCTGGACGGGTCCAGCGGATGGCAGCGCACGCCGGGGATCGTGATGATATCCCGATCCCCCTGGAAGCGGGTGTTCATGGCCCAGAGCACATCGTTGGTGTCAAATATGTCCACGTCCTCGTCCACCAGGATCACGTGCTTGAGCTCCGGGAAGGCTGAGAACGCCAGCAGGGCCGCCTGCCGCTGTTTGCCTTCGTCCGTATGGACGGTCTTTTTGCACTGAAGGATGGCCATGTACTTGCCGCCGCCGGAGCGATGGGCATAGACGTTGATCACCTTGCCGGGCAGTGCCCTGTCGATCAGGCTGAATATGCTGGCCTCGGTGGGCAGGCCCGCCATGTTCACATGCTCCTCGCTGGGGCCGATGCAGGTCTGCATGATGGGGTCGACCCTGTGCGTTACAGCCTTCACCTTGAGCAGCCAGCATTCATGGCTGGCCCTGCCGTTGTAGCCGGGGAACTCCGGCATGGCGTAGCCGGTGTGGGAATTCTGGTCCTCCACCACATGGTTGCTGCCGGGAAGGATCTCGCCCTCGATCACATACTCCGCGTTGGCGATGGCCTGTTCATTCACCGTCAGGCATTTCACCATCTTCACCGGCTCGCCCCGCAGGGCCCCGGCGATGGACAATTCATTGAAGCCCAGGGGCGTGGTGGGCGGCTCGAAGCAGGAACACACCGACACCGCCGGGTCCACGCCGATGGACACCGAGATCGGCAGGGCCTGACCCAGCTCCGTGGCCCGCTCGGCCATCGCGCCGATGTGGCGGCTGCCAGGCTGGAGGAAGATCGAAAGCTCGTCTCTCGACTGGATGCACATGCGGTGAATGGTTACATCGGAAAGCCCGGTATCCGGGTGGGTCGCGTAGCACATGCCCAGGGTGATGTAGGGACCGGCGTCCAGGGGGGTGTTGGTCGGCGCGGGGATGAGCCGGAACAGATCAAAGTCCGCGTCCGTGGCCCTGTGCACCACCTGCTGGCAGGGCGGACGTGGGACGAGAACATCAGCGCCGTAAGGCCGCCCTTGACCACCATATCCAGGGTAGAAACCCTGGCCAAAGTCCCCGTTGACCCTACAATGGTATATTTCCGGCATCGGGATTTCCACAGTGCCCGTGTGATACAGCTTCATGTCAATACCCTTCCGCTGTCCATTTCAGCTACGGTGACAGGCGTCGTTCCGCATTCTGCGCAAGCTATCCCGTTTTCCTTCAGTTCATCCAGCAAGGCGTCATAGTAGCGACGATCCTCGAAGGGCTGGAGAAAGGAGACGAAGATATTCCCGTTCACCGCCGCAATCTCAATCAACGGGAACGGCCCCACCGGGGTTTCAGTCCAGAATTCCCTTATGTGACGCCCCAGCTGCGGGTATTTCCACCTTCCCACGTAGCTGACGATGTAGGTCGCCGCGTCGTAGGTTCCAGCCATGGCCTGGCCGGCAATCCTTGCCTTTGTGGAGAAATCCGGAAGCTCCAGTATCATCCGGGCCACGGAGCCCGCCACCGTCATCCCCTGTACGACCCTGTCCTCGTCTGCCTGCACAAACGTCTTCCCCCGATAGGCGGTACACTGCCTGTCCAGCGACATCCGGCGGATTCTGTCATCGTAGTGAAAGACCACCCGGTTTGTGCAGTTATGAAAGGTATCGTCGGCCTTCAGCATAGGGCGGGCATTGACCACGTAATTGCTGACCAGCGGCGCTTCGTGCTCCGGGTGAACGCGCTCGATCGCCCTCGCAATCAATACGGACAGCATGATGCCCGGCGTCCCGTCGTTTGACCTTGTAAACGGAATAAATGACGCCTCCGGGATCATCAGCTTCAGAATCAGCCCCTTGCCGTCCACATGCGCAAGCCCGGACGCCTTCATCAGGTTGAATGCCTTCGGTGACGCCGGAAGGTTGAGCCTGGCGAGGTCTATGAGCGGTAAATCGTCCACCGGGTCGCGGGTCTCCTGTTCTGATACCGGCGTATCCAGCGTTTTTATGCCGGGAATATCCCGTTCATCGAGATAGTAGTACAGCAGCGTGGCGATCAGCGCATACACACCCGTTCCGTCGGAGCGCCCGTGGAAAAAATCTATAAACAGATTATCCCCGTCATAGCACACCGCCCAGATATGGCCGTTGGTCTGTGGCGCGCCCAGCGTGACCGCCTGACTCGTGTGAAGCAGCGCGACCGGCCTGTCGTTCTCCTCATAGTAAAACTCGCGCTCGTTTCTTCTGAGTGAGACGCAAAAATAGGGATACCTGTGCGCCGTCCTGTCCACTGCAATTCTCAGTTTCTTCCCGTCGATGCCGTGATCGAGGCGCAGATGGAAGCGAATCGTATAGCTTCCATGGCTCGTCGCATAGAGCATCGTCGCGTCACCCCGGGTGACCTTCAGTCCTGGATCCATCGTCTGCGTTCCACCCTTCGAAAAAATCCGGTATGCGCCTGAGCGCTGCAATTAACAGTTTTCTTTTTCCGCGTGCACTTTCCTTGCCACACAGGGAACGACCTTCCTGTAGGCCAACGCGCCGCGAAGCACGGCCCGCAGTCGCAAACCCACGGAATCACCCCGCCTGATCGCCTACAGTCACCATACGGCCCTGCCCATACGGGTCGGCATACGCCTCTCCAACCAAACTGTTCAGCGTGACCGTGATGTATTCCAGCAACGCTTCGCTGTCCGCCGCGTCAGACTCTTCCAGAACGTCGGCCTGCCGGAACATGGTAAAGCCGTCCCCATCGACGAGGATATAGTCGTTGGTCACAAGCCTGTATTCCGCCTGGGCGTCTATCGGCTCGCCTCCGACCCTGACGTTCCCCACCCGCCGGGGCATGCCCTCGTTGACGGCGACAAACATCTTCTGCTTATCCTCTACGCAGGGCGTCGGTACAGTCAGGTCGACCTTATCCTTCGTCAGTTCCGCTTCCGCCCATGCAGGCCAAACGCTGAAGGCCATGAGCACAGCAAGAAGCAATCCTGTTCTTTTCACAAGCATCTCTCCCTCAAGGTATATTGCTGCTGCGAAAATCTGTATATATGTGATCTACCATAAGCCGTCCTGTACAATCATACCAGATGCAAAACCCTTTGTAAAGGACTTTGAATTGCCATTTGAGCGTTCATATGCCCGCAATCAACGCGAGCAGTATCGCCACGGGAACAGTCACCGTGTCCCATTCGCTTGGAAAGAACAGCTCCGTCACGGCCCCCACAGTCGCGCCCAGGAGGGCGGCAACCGCAGCCCGACCCGTGTCGAGCCCACCGAAGAAGCGCAGCACGAACGTACCTGAGAGAAAGGCCGCCACGAACATGGCCAGCGTGCCCTCCCATGACTTGACTGCAAACGGGGTCCTGATCTTGTGTCTGCCAAACGGTATGTATCAGTCGGCCAATACAGGCCAGGGTCTGCACCGCCAGCGGCACGGTGGAAATCTGTGGCCAGAAGTGCAGCAACAGCATGCTCCAGCCCCGCTTGAGGTCGATATTCCCGTGCTTTGCATAAGTGCAGGTGGTCACCGCCGAGCCGAGAATATCCGACGCCAGGGCGATGGCGGTAGCCTGATATGCGCCGGTCTCCCCGGCAAAGGATGGGCAAAGCACGATCAAAATCGGCACCATGACGGTAGCCGCAGAAAGCCCTGCCAGACCCGTGCCTATCCCGGCGCCAAGCGCTGCTATGATATACCAGATCCACTTCATCTCTTCAGCTCCGTTGTCTTTTACCCAGCCTCATACAAAAAAAGCACGACCACACTTCGGCCCACTCCGGGCACGTTGCAGCCACTGTATTTTCTCCGTTTGATTCATCGTCTCACGCAGCTTCCCGTCCTTCCAATCCAGGCAGGAACCGTCGTCCCGCCCCTTTCGTTTCCCGTATTAATCTCCCAATCCCAGCTCCGCGCACAGCTTCAGATACCGGGCCTGCTCATGCGGCTTGACTTCCTTGGTCGGATCTGAAAGGCTGTGGTGGATCACATCGGCGTCCTTCAGGATCTCGTCCATGGGGCTGTCCACCTCCGCTTTGCTGTCGTGATGTGCGATGGCGGAGCAGATGATGTCGGTTTCCGCCTCCGTGGTGAGTGCCAGCTTGCCCAGCAGCTTCCGCGCGTAATCCGCGCCGAGGCGGGCGTGTTCGTCGTAGCTGCCCGACTTATAGGCGTACAGGTCGTGGAGCAGCCCCGCCATCGTCGCAAGCTCCGCATCCTCCCCCCGCTTCCTTGCCAGCACCGCCGCCGCCAATGCGACGCCGTGCAGGTGGGCAACCGCCTTGGCACGCTTGTCGCCATCCTCCATCTTTTCCAAAACCTTGTGAACCTGCTTCTGCAAATCCTTGATTCGGCTCATGTATGTCCCTCCATGTCATTTCATATAGCGCGTTATGTCCACACCCCACAGATTCGCTGTCTTAATGAGTTCTTCCGGGCCCATATCGTCCACGCTGAGCGCATCCACGACTGAACATAGATACTAAAAAACGCCCCTCTTCCCATCCCGCACGCCCTGTTTTTCAAGAAGCTGTGCACCACATGGAACGCTTCTTGCAAAGTGAAGCTGCCTGTGGTAAACTGGACTCGCAAGGAAAGGACAGAATTCCATATGTCACTCAACAGTACCCTTCACGCCATATTCGGCGCCGATCTGCATCGCGCCTTCCCCGTCTCCGGCGGGGATATCAACGAAGCCTTCTGCCTGACGCTGACCGGCTGGTACAGGGACAACTACATCGGAGCAAGCCCGCAAATAAATACGCCGCATGACAGCTGGGTCGCATTCTATCGGGATTGTCGCCTTGTACTGCAATTCAGGCAGGCGCGGCACTGCTTTGAATCACTATACCTGACAGAAAGGAAGGTTGAGGCACAGCCATGAGTTTATTCGCCATCGGAGACCTGCATCTGCATTTCCAGTCCCAACTGAAAGCGCCCGGCCAGTTGAGTGAGCGCGTATGGAAAAATCACGAGGAACGGTTTCGGAAGAATTGCGCCGCCGTGGTTCGGGAGAGCGACACCCTGGTACTCGTCGGCGATCACAGCTGGGGCCGCAATCTTGTGGAATGTGAGCAGGATCTGCAATACATCATAGACCTGCCCGGCAGAAAGGTGCTCCTCCGGGGCAATCACGACATGTTTTGGGACGCGAAGAAGACCGCCGCGTTGAACCGCCAGTTTGAAGGCCGGCTGTTTTTCCTGCAGAACAACTACTTCCCCTACCGCGATATCGCGTTGGTGGGCACCAAGGGCTACACCTTTGAAGGCCCCTTCTACCTGAACCGTCGTCGGCAGATCACCGGCTGGGATGAGAAAGAGGCGGAACACGCAGAGAAGCTGGTGGAACGGGAGTTGGAGCGCCTGCGCACATCCTTTGAAGCTGCAAAAAACGACGGCTATACCCGCTTCATAATGTTCCTTCACTACCCGCCCACCAACATCCTGGAAAGGCGCAGCGCCTTCACCGACATGGCAGAGGCCTACGGCGCTGAGCAGGTCATCTACGCCCACTGCCATGGTCAGAGACGATTCCACGACAGCATCGAAGGCCGTTTTCACGAGATTGAATACAGGTTGGTTTCCGGTGATTATTTGGTGTGGAATCCGGCAAGATTGCAATGATCGAATCAAAACAGGTCTTGCTCAGAGTTCCATCATGGTTTTTCCAAATATTTGCACTCACCTCGTTTACCGATAACAATTGACTAATCTAAACATATCGTGTTATAATGTCGCCATCCTGATAGAAGAAGGAGGCATATACCATGACCAAGAGAATCCTGGCAATCCTGCTTACCTGCCTGCTCCTCTGCGCCGCCGCGCAGGCGAGCGAGCTGTCCCTGGGCGATGTCAACGCGTGGCTGAACGGCTCTGCCAAGCTAGGCGAGGGCAGCAAGGGCAACCAGATCGCCGTCATTCCCTTCAGCCACATTGACGGGCCCGGCGACGAAGACCTGTTCTACGCCTTTGTGCCCTTCAAGTACGTCTCCCGCAACTATGTCAAGTACCAGATCACCTTCCTCTCCTGTACCTGCCGCCCCGCCGACATGAACATGTGGACGACGGCCTATGTGGAGCTCTCCCTGCCGGACAGCGGCAAGCTCGACGACGCCGAGGTGCGCTGCCTGAGCTTCGATCTCGACGCCACCGGCCACTACGACGCTGGCCAGTACGGCGACAGCAACCCGGCGCCCAACGGCAACACCTACGACAAGTTCGTCTCCGACTGGGTCCCCTTCTACACCGGCAGGACCTACAGCGAAATCAAGCAGTACGGCACCATCAAGGACATCCCCGCGGAGGCCTTCGCCGCCGGTGAAGGACGCGAGGGCCTCACCATCGACGCCTGGACCGGCGCGACGGTCTCCCCCAACAACGTGCTGCGGATGCTGATCGCCCTGTTCCGCTACCACGCCACCGACAGCTTTTTCGACGGGGACGAGGCCGCCGTCGCCCTGCGCGAGGTCTTCGCTTCCACCACTGAGGTGACCCAGAAGGCCGCCGCCGTGGCTGCCGCTGGCGAGGAGGAGGCGCTGCCCCCACCCCAGGACACCACCAAGACCTACCAGGCCAACGCGGACGATCCCACCGAGACCCCCTGCGAGGAGGGCAATTTCGGCCCCACCTGCTCCGCGATCACCAGTGACAACCTGCGCCAGTACATGTTCCGCAGCGATGTGGTCTACATCGACCTGCGCGATTACGAAGACTACGCCAAGAAGCACCTCAAGGGCTTCGAGGTCATCCCCTACCTGGCCCTGATCTTCAACGCCGACGCCGACAAGGACGCCTCCCTGCCCCAGCTCTACGGCGGCGAGCCGACCAACCCCATGCCCGTATACAAGGAATCCGACGAACTGCTGGCCGCGCTTTTCCCCAAGAACAAGATCCTGTTCGTGATGTGCCAGGGCGGCGGACGCGCCAGCCAGATGATGAGCATCCTCAAGGCCCGCGGCTGGGACATGTCGAAGGTCTACAACGTCGGCGGCATGGCGCACTATACCGGCGCGGAGTACAAGGATCTTGTGACGGATACGCCGGAGATACTGCTCACCGCGACCTACAACTTCGATGGGCTGACCCGGATCGCACCGGCGGGATAACCGTCATCCATCCGATTTGACATGAGGCGTTCACTATGAACGCCTCAAACTTTTTTAAGGGATTTGCCTGTGCATGTAATTCCGTCCTTCCCGCCGGGTACGTTCACGAAAAAAACGCCCTCTCGGGCGTTTTTTTCGTGAGCGTACCCGGCGGGATTCGAACCCACGGTCTTCAGAGTCGGAGTCTGACGCGATATCCAGCTTCGCTACGGGTACATGTCCAACAACAGCTATTATAGCCCATTTGGCCTCAATTGGCAAGTTAAAAAGGGCGAAAGCATCAATTTTTCATATTTATTTACGATTTGCGCACCTGCGACAGCGCAGGGGGCTTTGAATTGCTTGCGAATTTACATTCCTTCTGATACAATATACAGGTAATGAATAATGGGGGTTTTAGTATGAGCGAGTACACCATCGCGCTGGACGCCATGGGGGGCGATCAGGCGCCGGACGCCATCGTTTCGGGGGCCATCGAGGCGCTGAGAAGGTTTGAGGACATCCGCGTAATACTGGCCGGGCCAGCGGCCCGGTTGGAAACGCTTCTGGCCGAGGCTGAGGACGTGCGGGACCGGGCGGAGATCCTGCCCGCGGACGACGTGATCACGATGGACGAATCGCCGATGCTCGCCGTGCGCCAGAAGGTCAACTCCTCCATGGTACAGGCCATGCTGGCTGTGCGCGAGGGCCGAGCCGGCGCGGTGGTTTCCGCCGGAAATACCGGCGCGCTGCTGGCGGGCGGCATGCTGCGCATCGGCCGCATACCGGGCATCGAGCGCCCCGCGCTGGCGCCGGTGATCCCCGGGGCGAAGAAGCCCTTCCTGCTGATCGACGCCGGGGCAAACGTGGATTGCCAGCCCAGGTACCTGGTGCAGTTCGGGCTGATGGGCTCGGTGTACATGCACTCGGTGATGGGCGTGGAAAAGCCCGCAGTGGGCCTGGTGAACATCGGCACGGAGGCTGAGAAGGGCAACAAGCTGACCAAGGAGACCCACCAGCTGATGCTGAAGCAGACCAGCTACCACTTTGCCGGGAACGTCGAGGCGCGGGACGTGCCCACCGGCGATTTCGACGTGGTCGTGGCCGACGGCTTCGACGGCAACATCATCCTCAAATACACCGAAGGCCTGGCCAGCGCCATGATGGGCATGCTCAAGAGCGACCTGAACGCCTCGAAGGTGACCCGGCTGGGCGCGGCCCTCTCCCGCCCCGCCTTCCGCAAGTTCAAGCGCAGCATGGATTACAACGCCTACGGCGGCGCGCCGCTGCTGGGCGTGGAGGGCGCGGTGATCAAAGCCCACGGCGCCTCCGGCGAGACGGCCATCATGAACGCCCTTCGCCAGGCCCGCACGATGCTCGCCGGCGACGTGGCAGGCAAGATCCGCGAAGGGCTCAGCGGCCTGGGCGACGACAACGCATAACCCACTTTACGCACCGCCGCGCGAATCCTTCGGATTCCAGCGCGGGTTGGTCGCACCTGCCTTCGGCAGTGGCGCGACTGCTATTCGACCCACAGACAGGAGGTAAAACCATGGATCGCAACGCAATTTTCGACAAGGTGAAGGAATACATACTGATGCAGCTGCCCATCGACGGCAGTCGGGTCCTGGAGTCCGCCCGCATGGTGGAGGACCTGGGCGCCGACAGCGCCAACCTGATGATGCTGATCATGGACCTGGAGACCGAATTCAACCTGACTGTAGAGGATGAAGCCCTTGGCACCATCAAGACCGTGGGCGACATCGTGGACTACATTCAAAAGAAGGGCTGATTGTGAAGGCACTTTGCAAAAAGCTGGGCTATACCTTCAGTGACATGAGGCTGCTGGAGACGGCGCTGACGCATCCCTCCTTCGGGGGGGATCATCATGTGCCCCACTACCAGCGGCTTGAGTTTCTGGGGGACGCCGTGCTGGAACTGGCCATAAGCCGCTACCTCTATTTCGAGTTCCCGGAGGTAGACGAGGGCAAGCTGACGCGCATCCGCGCGGGACTGGTGCGGGAGGAGACCCTCTGCCGCGCCGCCCGACGCCTGGAGCTTGGCAAATTCATCCGCCTCTCCGTGGGAGAGGACCGCTCGGGAGGGCGGGACAAGCCCTCCATACTGTGCGACGTGATGGAGGCCGTGCTTGCCGCCGTGTACCTCGACGGGGGCTTCGACTGCGCCGTGGACGTGATCCGCAGGGCGCTGGGTGACGAGCTGCATCCCCAGATGCTGGAGGACCACCTCGACGCCAAGTCCCGCCTGCAGGAGGTGCTGCAGCGGGACGGGGAGATGCCGGTATACGTATTCGTATCGATGGAAGGACCGCCCCACGCGCCCGTCTTCCGCTACAGCGTGACGCTGAACGGCCAGGAAATCGGCACGGGCGACGGCACCAGCAAGCAGAACGCCCAGCAGGAGGCCGCCCGGGACGCCCTCAGAAGAATGCGAAATGGGAAATAAACGTCCCATTATCCCAGAACGGAGCGAAACAATAATTTGCGACTGAAGAAACTCATTTTACACGGCTTCAAATCCTTCGCCGACCATTCGGAGATCGTCTTCGAGGACGGCATCACCGGCGTGGTCGGGCCAAACGGCTGTGGCAAGAGCAACATCTCCGACGCGGTGCGCTGGGTGCTGGGCGAGCAGAGCGCAAAGTCGCTTCGCGGCTCGAAGATGGAGGACGTCATCTTCAACGGCACCGAGGCCCGCCGCCGCCTGGCCTACTGCGAGGTCACGCTGGTCTTCGAAAACGAGGACCACGCCCTGTCCATCGACTTTGCCGAGGTTTCCGTCACCCGGCGGGTCTACCGCAGCGGCGAGGGCGAATACAAGATCAACGGCGCCGCCTGCCGCCTGCGGGACATCGTGGACCTGTTCCGCGACACCGGCATCGGCAAGGACGGCTATTCCCTGATCGGCCAGGGCCGCATCGACGAGATCCTCTCCGCCAAGTCAGAGGATCGCCGCCAGGTATTCGAGGAGGCCGCGGGCATCGTCAAATTCAAGTCCCGCAAGCTGGACGCCCAGAAGCGCATCCAGCACACCCAGGAGAACCTGAACCGCGTGGAGGACATCCTCTCCGAGCTGGAGGACCGGGTGGAGCCGCTGAAGCAGCAGAGTGAACAGGCCCGTGAATACCTGTCCCTGCGGGATGAGCTGAAGGGGCTGGACCTGAACGTCTTCCTGGTGCGCACCGAGCGCTACGAGGAGCGCATCAAGGAGCTGAAGGAATCCGTGCAAACCCTGGGCGAATCGATCCTCCAAGCCAACCAGGCCCTTGAGGAAAAGAGCGCTCAGCGGGACGAGGCCCAGACCCGCTTGGACGCCTTTGAGCTGGAAAGCGGCGAGAAGCGGGAGGTCGTGCAGCGGCTGATCCGCGAGGTCGAGGCCGGCGAGGGCTCGGTGCAGGTCATGCGCGAACGTATCGCCGCCGGGGAGAAGGAGCGGGACCGCATACAGGCCGAGCGCGCCTCCGCCTCGGAGGGCAAGGCAGGCGTGCTGCGCCAGATCGAAAGGATGACCGCCGAGATCGAGGCAGAGACCGCCGCCATACAGACCGCCGCTGACGCGCTGGCCACCCAGGAGCAGGCCCTCTCCGAATCTGAGGAACGCCTCTCCGCCCTGGAAGAGGCCTCCGAAAACGCCAAGCAGCAGATCATACAGGCCATGAACCGGCTGGGCGACGTCAAGTCCCAGCGGGCGCGCTTGAGCGCCATGAAGACGGCCCTGGAGAACCAGCTGAGCAGCATGGACGCCGACCAGAGCCGTGAGCAGGCCGCTTCCCAGGCCCTGGGCGCGCACGTACAGTCCGCCCGGGACCAGCTGGATGCCGAAAACACCCGCAAGGCCGAGCTTCAGAAGCAGGCCGGGGACATCCAGGGCCGGGTCCAGGCCCTGGGCGAGCAGTCCGCTGCCCTGTCCGACCGGGTGACCCGCATGCAGACCGAGCGCCAGCAGCGGGATTCCCGGCTGAAGCTGCTGCGGGAAATGCAGCGGGATTACGAGGGCTACAACAACTCCGTCAAGCAGGTGCTGATGCAGGCAAGACGCCTGGGACAGAGCTCCGGTGTGCACGGCGTGGTGGCCGACCTGATCCACGTGCCTGCCCGCCTGGAGCGGGCCATGGACATGGTGCTGGGCGGGGCGCTTCAGAACGTCGTGGTAAACCGGGACGAGGACGCCAAGCGCATGATCGAATACCTACGCGCCAACCGCTTCGGCCGGGCCACGTTCCTGCCTATCTCCTCGGTGCGGGGCCGCACCCTTTCCCCCCAGGAGCGCAACGTGCTGTCCATGCCGGGCTGCGTGGGCCTCGCCTCTGAGCTGATCGAATTCGATCCCAGGTACCAGGGCGTGGTGGACAACCTGCTGGGTCGCACGGTGGTGGCCGAGAACCTGGACGCCGGCATCGCCATACAGCGAGCGGGTCGCTACCAGTTCCGGCTGGTGACGCTGGAGGGCGACGTGATGCACTCCGGCGGCTCGATGACCGGCGGCAGCACCCAGAGCCGCGTGACCAGCCTGCTGTCCCGCAGCCGCGAGATCGAGGAGAGCGAGCAGGCCCTCAAAAAGCTGGAGGCCGAGTTCGCCCAGGCCCGGGAGCAGTACGCCGCAATCGAGGACGAGCGCAGCGGATTGAAGCGGGAGCGCGGCGAGCTGTACGACGAGCTGCACAAACAAGAGGTCATCTGCGCCCGCGCAGAGGCCCAGCTGAACGCCGCGCTGGACGAGCAGTCCAGCAACGACGCGCGACTGGCCCGCTCTCAGGGCGAGCGCCAGCGCCTGCAGTTGCAGCTTACGGACGTGACCGCCAACCTGACCGCCCTGGACGCCCAGCAGCAGAGCGCCGAGAGCTCCACCGATGACTGCCAGGCCGAGGTGCGGCGCATGTCGGACGAGATCTATACCCTGCGCAGCGAGACCGAGTCCCTGCGCGACGTCGTGGGCGAGGCGCGCATCGCGCTGGCCTCCCGCCGCCGCGGCCTTGAAGCCGCCACCAGCGAACGCGACCGGCTGTCCAACCAGGCGGAGAACGCCGAGAAGCTGATGGCCGAATCGGAGGTCGCGCTATCTGCTTGCCTGAAGGAGCTGGAGGCCAACGCCGCGCTGCTGGAGGGCGACATCGAAGCCCTGAACCGGGACAAGGCCGCTCTGAACGCGGCCCGCGCCGCCTTTGACGAGGCGGACGGGCGGCGCACCGGCATACAGAAGCAGCTGCAAACCCTGGCCGAAGAAATCGACGGCCTGCGCGGCAACCTGGACGACTTCAGCGACAGGCACCACCGAAGCGAGATCCAGCTGACCCGTGTGGAGGGTGAATTCAAGCAGCTCCAGGATCGCATCTGGGAGGACTACGAGCTGACCTACGCCGGGGCCGAGCCCTTCCGCCAGCCCGACTTCAAGCTCACCGAGTCCGAGAAGCGCATCGCTGCCATACGCCAGCGCATCCGCGCTATGGGCACCGTGAACGTGGCAGCGCTGGACGAATACCGGCGCACCGTGGAGCGCGTGGAGGAGCTGTCGAGCCAGCGGGACGACCTGCTGAAGGCCCAGGCGGACCTGGAGGGCATCGTGGCCGACCTGGAGACCCAGATGGAGAAGCAGTTCAAGAGCCAGTTCGCACTGATGAACGACAACTTCCAGCGCACGTTTGTGAAGCTGTTCGGCGGCGGCAAGGCCGAGCTGCGGCTGGCCGACCCGAAGGACGCGCTGAACTGCGGCATCGACATCGTGGCCCAGCCCCCGGGCAAGAAGCTGCAGATGCTCTCGCTGCTCTCCGGCGGCGAGCGCGCGCTGACCGCCATCGCCATACTGTTCGCCATACTCGACCTCAAACCCACCCCCTTCTGCATACTGGACGAGATCGAGGCCGCGCTGGACGACGCCAACATCGACACCTACGCCGACTACCTGAAGTCCTATTCCGAGAACACGCAGTTCATCGTCATCACCCACCGCAAGGGCACGATGGAGCGCTGCGACGCGCTGTACGGCGTGGTGATGGAGGAAAAGGGCGTCTCCAAGACGGTATCGGTGAAATTGAACGAAGCCGTTTAACGGGAGGAAAGAATAATGGGACTGTTTGACAAGATCAAAAAGGGCCTTCAAAAGACCCGCGACGTCTTTACCGGCCGCATGGACGAGCTCGTAGAGAATTACAAGGAGCTGGACGACGACTTTTACGAGGACCTGACGGACATACTGATCATGGCCGACGTGGGCGTGCCCACCTCCGAGCTGGCGGTGAGCCGGCTGAAGGAGAAATGCAAGGCCGAGAAGATCGGCAATCCCGAAAAGGCCCGTGAAGCGCTGAAGGGCATCCTGGTGGACATCCTGTGGGCCGAGCCGATGAAGCTGACCAGCCCGATGGTGCTGCTGATCATCGGCGTCAACGGCGTGGGCAAGACCACCTCTATCGGCAAGCTGGCCTCCCGCCTGAAGGCCATGGGCCGCCGGGTCATCATCTGCGCCGGCGATACCTTCCGTGCCGCCGCCGCCGACCAGCTGACCGTGTGGGCCGAGCGGGCCGACGTGCCCATCATCAAGCACAAGGAGGGCGCGGACCCCGCCGCCGTGGTGTTCGACGGCATACAGGCCGCCAAGGGCCGCCATGCCGACGTGCTGCTGGTGGATACCGCCGGGCGCCTGCACAACAAGGCCCACCTGATGGAGGAATTGAAGAAGATCAACCGCGTGGCCGAGCGGGAATTCCCCGAGGCCGCGCTAAGCGCGTTGCTGGTCATCGACGCCACCACCGGCCAGAACGGCATGGCCCAGGCCAAGGTGTTCAGCGAGGTCTCCAACCTGGACGGCATCATACTGACCAAGCTGGACGGCACCGCCAAGGGCGGCATCGCCATAGCCATCCGCAACGAGCTCGGACTGCCCGTGCGCTACATCGGCGTGGGCGAGCAGCTGGACGATATGCAGCCTTTCGACGCGAAGGAGTTCGTCAGCGCCCTGTTCGGGGATTGATGGGGGCGACGGTATGACCATCGACAGCAAGCTGAGAGCCGTCATCGACCGGTTCGACTTTCCGGGCAGCCTGGTGGAATGCCAGGAGATCAAGACCGGGCACATCAACCGCACCTATCGCCTGCGGTACGAACAATCCGGCAGAGCCGCGGACTATGTGCTGCAGCGCATCAACAATTACGTCTTCAAAAAGCCCTGGGAGGTCATGGAGAACGTACAGCTGGTGACGGAGCACCTCCGCGCCGCCATGCGCAACCGGGGCATCGATCCCGAAAACCGCGTGCTGAAGCTGGTGAGCGTGAAGACCGGCGGGGCGATGGTGGACGATGGTGAGGACGGCTTCTGGCGCGCCTATGAGTTCATACGTCACGCCACGACCATCGACCGGATCGAAAGCCCCGGCCAGTTCCGCCAGATCGGCGCGGCCTTCGGACAGTTTCAGGGCATGCTCTCCGACTTCCCGATCGAGCGGCTGCACGACACCATCCCCCACTTTCACGACACCCGCAAGCGCGTGGGCGATTTCGAGCACTCCGTGGCGCTGGACGTGGCGGGCCGGGCGGCCGGGGTACAGGCGGACATCGCGTTCATCCGCAGCCGCGGGGAGGCCATGTGCCGCATCGTCGACATGCTCAAGGCCGGTGAGATGCCCCTGAGGGTCACCCACAACGACACCAAGATCAACAACGTCATGCTGGACGTGGACACCGGCGAGGCGCTGTGCGTGATCGATCTGGACACCGTGATGCCCGGCTCGGCGCTGTACGACTTTGGCGACGCCATACGCTACGGCGCGTCCACCGCTGCCGAGGACGAAACCGACCTGGACAAGGTCTCCATGGATATGGACCTGTTCACCGCCTTTTCCGAGGGCTTTATCGCCAACACCGCCGCCCGGCTGACGGACGTGGAGCTCAAAAGCCTGCCCCTGGGGGCGCTGGTGATGACCTACGAAAACGCGCTTCGGTTCCTGGCGGACTATCTGGACGGGGACACCTACTTCAAGATCGACTACCCCGCCCACAACCTGGACCGGGCCCGCTGCCAGTGCCGGCTGCTGACCGACATGGAGGCGAAGCGGGACAGCATGTATGACACCGTCGCCGGACTGTGCAGGAGGTTTCAATGAGATACCGCGTCGAAAGGGATTCCATGGGCGAGATGCAGGTGCCCGCCGACCGCTACTGGGGGGCGCAGACCCAGCGCAGCCTGCAGAACTTCAAAATCGGCGGAGACGTGATGCCCCGGGAGATCACCCACGCCTTCGGCATCCTCAAAAAGGCCGCTGCCATCGCCAACCATCGCATACAGCCGGAGCGCATGACCGAGGAAAAACTGAAGGCCATCTGCGCCGCTTCAGACGAGGTCGCCTCGGGCGCGCTGGACAGCCACTTTCCCCTGGTGGTGTGGCAGACCGGCAGCGGCACCCAGTCCAACATGAACGCCAACGAGGTCATCGCCAACCGGGGCAATGCGCTCGCAGGGAAGAAGCTGCTGCATCCCAACGACGACGTCAACATGTCCCAGAGCAGCAACGACACCTTCCCCACCGCCATGCACATCGCCGCGGTGCTGGCCATCGAGGATCAGCTGCTTCCCACGATGGAGGCCTTCATCGAAACGCTGAAGCGGCTGGAGGCTGAAAACGCCGACGTGGTAAAGTCGGGCCGCACCCACCTCCAGGACGCCACGCCCATACGCTTCAGCCAGGAGATTCGCGGCTGGAGGGGCCTGGTCGAGACGCCGCTGGAGATGCTGAAGCTGGCCCTGCCCCCGCTGCGCCGGCTGGCCCTCGGCGGCACTGCCGTGGGCACCGGCCTGAATGCTCCGGCGGGCTTCGACGCGGAAGTCGCGAAGGCCGTTTCTGAACTGACGGGCAAGCCCTTCACCACCGCCGAAAACAAGTTTCACGCGTTGACAAGCAAGGACGAGCTGGTCTTCGCCCACGGGGCTTTAAAGGCCCTGGCCTCGAACCTGATGAAGCTCGCCAACGACGTGCGCTGGCTGGCCTCCGGGCCCCGTTGCGGCCTGGGCGAGATCCGCATTCCCGAGAACGAGCCCGGCAGCAGCATCATGCCCGGCAAGGTCAACCCCACCCAGTGCGAGGCGCTGACGATGGTGGCGGTACAGGTGATGGCGAACGATGTGGCCGTGGGCATGGCCGCCAGCCAGGGCAACTTCGAGCTGAACGTGTTTATGCCGGTGCTGATCTACAACTTCCTGAAGTCGGTTCGTCTGCTGGCCGACGGCATGCGCTCCTTCGACGCCAACTGCCTGAGCGGGCTCACCGCCAACCGGGAGAAGATGCGCCGCAACCTGCACGACAGCCTGATGCTAGTCACGGCGCTCAATCCCTACATCGGCTACGACAACGCCGCGAAGACGGCAAAGCTCGCCTATAAAGATGGCATCTCGCTGAAGGACGCCTGCGTAAAGCTGGGTTTCCTCACCCCCGAGCGATTTGACGCGGTGTTCCACCCGGAGGAGATGGCCTAGGCAAGCTGATCCTTGGGAATATGATACCTTTCAGCCATGAAGTTTCGCATGATTGGATGCATATCCCGGTGCTGGATGATGGCTTCAACGATAGCTTCTTCGGAATAGTGCCTCGTCACCCAAAGATAGCCCGGCATTCCGCCCATGCTCAGCAATCTTGATATGATGTATTGCCGGTTGACTGTCATATCCAAAGCACCGATATCCGTATCCCAGAAGAGGGGTTTGAATTGACTGAGCATCTTTTCAAAGGCCTCTGTCCGTCGTTGTGCCGCACCTGTGATCTCTGCCATACCTTCCGCCTCTCGCATCTGTTCAGTCCAGTCAAGCGGTATCGTATGTAGCGGCGGGCCAGGCGCCGCCGCTACATTTTTATCCACCTGGACTGAACAGTCAACGCCTCTCAAAATTATAAAGCCAATTTCAATCCCCGGACGCCTCATCCGTTGGATTATTTCTTATCTTCCCTTTTCTAAACCGTCAACTATCACGTTTAGCGTGAATATATATTTGCTGTTCAACGTCCCACATGACGAGCATCGGAGGTCCTGCCCTTGTCCACGTCCATCGGCGACGCCCGCGCCATTGCGCGCATTCCCCTGTCCCTGATCGAGGAGGGGCCTGACCGGCCCCGGCGGGAATGCCCGAAGGAATCCATCGCAAAGCTGGCGGAATCCATACGGCTGCACGGGCTGCTCTCGCCGCTGCTGGTGCGGCAGGTGGCGAACGGCCATTATCAGCTGGTCGCCGGGTCCCGCCGGCTGCGGGCACTGCGCCTGTTGAACCGGAGCTGGGCCGAGGCAATCCCGCTGACAGGCAGTCCCTGCGACTGCGCCTTGATCGCGCTGGTGGAAAACTTGCAGCGGGAGCAGCTGCATTATCTGGACGTGGCCACAGCCTGCCGTGCCATACTGGACCGCTTCCCCATCACCCAGGAGCGGCTGGCGGTCAGCCTCTCCGTCAGCCCGTCGGCACTGGCCAACCGGTTGCGGCTGCTGCGCCTTCCGTCATCGGTACAGGACGCCCTGCGCCGCCAAGGGCTCAGCGAGCGCCACGCCCGAGCGCTGCTGCGCTTGCCCGCCGAAGCCGATCAGCTGGCCCTCGTGGAGCTGGCCGCCCAGAGGAAACTGAGCGTGAGCCTGCTGGAAAAGCAGGTGGACGCCTGCCTGTCAAGGCCCGCTCTGCCCGAAAAAAGGGTGTCCGCCGCCCTGCGGGACAGCCGCATGGTCGTCAACGCGCTGCTGGACACCGTGCGCCAGCTCACCCGCATCGGCGTGCCGGTTCAGAGCCAAGTCGAGGAGGGCGAAGGCTGCGTCCGGGTGATCGTCACCATACCGGCCGTGAGGTCGAATGCGCCTACAGCCTGACCTCGTCCCCGCACCGCAGCTTCACGGCGATGGCGGATATCCTGCGCAGGCGGGCGTTGACGCCGGACTTGCCCAAAGGGGGATCCATCAGCTCGCCCAGCTCCGCCAGCGGCATCTCCGGGTTGTTCGCCCGGGTATAGGCCATGTCCCGAAGCGTCCTTGGCAGCTTGTCCAGGCCCAGCTCCTCGTCGATATAGCGGATATCCCTGATCTGGGCTTCCGCGGCGTTCATGCTGCGGTTGATGTTGGAATTGTCGCAGTTCAGCTGGCGGTTGACCCGGTTGCTGACCTCCTTCTTGACGCGCACGTTCTCAAAGGCCATCATGGCCTTGGCCGCGCCCAGCAGGGACAGCATGTCTGAGATGTCCTCCGCCCGCTTCAGGTACACCACGTATTTGGACTTGCGGAGCGAAACCCTCGCCTCGATCTCAAAGGCGTTGAGCTGCTGGACGATAAACCCCGCCAGCGCCTCGTTTGGCGCGGCGATTTCGATGTGGTAATTCCGGTCCGGGTGGCTGATCGCGCCACACAGGGTGAAAGCTGCCCGAACAAATGCCTTCTTACAGCAGCTGTAGCGGACGGTTTCGTCTACGGGCAGGGTACGCAGATCGAAGAGCGCGCCTTCTTCCAACAGCTCCAGTGCCTGGAGCAAGCCATAGGCTTCCTCCTCCGGTATCACAAGCTGATAGCGGGTCTGGTTGTTCAGCGTATCACCGCTGAGCGCGCGAATCTGGCCGATGATGCCATAGAAGCGCTTGAGCATGGCAAAGTACCGGCGCACGGTGGACGCCTCCGAGGCCGTGAGCGTCACGGCATAGCGCTTTCGCCCTCTCCAGGTAATGGCGTTGGCGCACAGCAGCGCCCCCGTCAGCTCGCTGCGGGCACAGCAGGCGTCCTCCATAGGCGTGCGGGCCAGTTCGCCCCGCACATCCGATGCAAATGACATGTCAATCCTCTCCCAGTATCCGCACCTCGGTCTCCAGCCGGACGCCGAAGCGGTCCGCCACCTCGTCCTGCACAGTACCGATCAGCGCCAGTATGTCCGCTGCCGTCGCCCCGCCGGCGTTCACGATGAACCCGGCGTGCTTCTCACTGACCTGGGCGCCGCCCACGCGCTTGCCCTTCAGCCCCGCCTGCTCGATCAGCGCCCCGGCGAAGTACCCCTCCGGGCGCTTGAAGGTGCTGCCGGCACTGGGGTAGTTCAGGGGCTGCTTGTCCCGGCGGCGGGCGTTCAGCTCCCGCATCCGCGCGGCGATGGCCTCCGGATCGTCAGGCGTCAGCGCAAAGCGGGCGGAGATCACGATGCCGCCCCGGCGCAGGGGCAGGGACATGCGATAGCCCATCTGCATTTCTTCCACGGTCAGCGTACGCACTTCGCCGTCCAGCAGCACCCGGGCGTCAACCAGCACGTCGGAAAGCTGGCCGCCGTAGGCCCCGGCGTTCATGGCGCAGCCGCCGCCCAGCGTGCCTGGAATGCCCGAGGCGAATTCCAGCCCCGAAAGGCCGCTGGCCTGGGCATAGGCGGAAACCCGCGCCAGGGAGGCCCCGGCCCAGGCGGTGAGGGTCTCGCCGGTTCGAACGATAGCCGCCATGCCCTCCCCCAGCGCGATCACCAGCCCACGGATGCCCCCATCCTTAACCACCAGGTTCGACCCGTTGCCGATCACGACGCAGGGCACCCCAGCTTCGCGGGCAATCGACAGCGCCTGAACCAGCTGTTCCTCGCTCTCCGGCAGGAACAGCACGTCCGCCGGCCCGCCCACCCTGAAGGTGGTGTGGCGGGACATGGGCTCGTTTTCCAGGATCTGGTGGGAACCCGCAATCGCGGAGAGGGCTTCGATCAGTTGGCTCATATTGCCTCCGAAAAATCAGAAATTGAAGTAGATAAACGGGTTGTAGCTCCCCACCGCCACATAGGTGATGGCGAGGAAGGTCAGCCCCAGCAGCGCCGCCGCGCCTGTGACCTTCATCAGGTTGGCCGGCACGCGCAGCCTGTCGCGTATAAACTCGGGCACCGGCAGGCTGAACAGCACGCCCGCCGCCAGGAACACGCCGTATTCCCGCAGGAAAGCGCCTGTGAGCCCGTTCCACACCGGCGCACCGCTCATGCCGAACATCGATCCATAGAATATGCGGGCGACGTGCAGGTTATCCGAGCGGATCATCACGGTGATGGTCACCACCACGAACATGGCGTAGAAGTGGCCGATGGCATGCTTGCTCATCCACTTGCCCATGCCCGTCAGCCGCTCGATCACCAGGAACACGCCGAAGCCGAAGCCCCACAGGAAATAGGTCCAGGCCGCGCCGTGCCACAGGCCTGTGAGCGTCCAGACCACCATCATGTTGAACACCAGCCGCGGCTTGCTGACCCGGCTGCCGCCCATTGGGATGTAGACATAGTCGGTAAACCAGCTGCCCAGGGAGATGTGCCAGCGCTTCCAGAACTCGCCCACCGACTTACAGATGAAGGGATAGTTGAAGTTCTCCAGGAAGTGGAAGCCGAACATGCGGCCCAGGCCGATGGCCATGTCGGAATAGCCGGAGAAGTCGTAATACACCTGCATCAGGTACGCGCAGGCTGCCAGCCAGGCGCTGACCACGGACAGATCCTTCGTCTCCAGGGCAAAGGCGGTGTCCACCAGCAGGCCCAGGTTGTTGGCCAGCAGCATCTTCTTGCACAGGCCCTTCATAAAGCGCTGGGTGCCCTCGATGAAGTCGTCCAGGTTCTCCCTTCGGCCCTCGATCTCATCTGCGACGGTCTGGTAGCGCACGATGGGGCCCGCGATCAGCTGGGGAAAGAAGGAGATGTAAAGGCACACGTTGATCAGGCTCTTCTGCACACGGCCATTGCCCCGGTAGACGTCGATCACATAGCTCATGGCCTGGAAGGTGAAGAAGGATATGCCGATGGGCAGCGTGATCTGGGGCACGGGCAGGTGAATGCTGAACCACTGGTTCAGGCTGGTCAGCAGGAACATCAGGTACTTGTACACGCCCAGCAGCCCCAGGTTGAAGACCACCATCAGTGTAAGCGCCAGCTTCGCCTTCCCCTTGTCGTCCCGAACCCGGTCCACCCACAGGCCGAACAGCCAGTTCGCCACGATGGACGCCATCATGATCGGAAAGAACTTCGGCGCGCCAAAAGCGTAAAAGCCAAGGCTCATCACCGACAGGAACACGTTTGCCGCGCCGCGCCACCGCTTCAACAGGTAATAGCCGATCAACACCACCGGCAGGAAGAAAAAGAGAAACTCGATGCTGGAAAAGACCATTGGTCGCACTCCTTGCAGCGTATACTAAACTATTATATATTATACCGCATGAACCCTGTTTTGTCCATCTTTGGGCAATGGATTGACAGCATTTAACCCTCCGGGAATGCGCCCGGAGGGTTGTACCTTGTTGTTAAAAAGACACGCTCAGTATTATTTTACCTTCTTGCTCAAAGCCTTCGACCACGCAGAGACGTAGGCCTTTCCGCCGACCTGCTTATAACTGCGGATGCGGACGTAATAGGACTTGCCCGATTTCAGCTTCTTCAGGACCCTGCTCACCGTCGCCGTCTTGGTAATCTTCACCGTTATGGCCGACTTGAAGTTCTTCTTAAGGCCATATTGGAGCTGGTAGCCCGCACCGCCGGTTCCCTTTTTCCACTTGACGGTCAGATTTCCCTTCCCGGCGGTCAAGGAGGCGAGCGATACGGCCTTGGGATTGATCTTGAAGGTGACCTTGACCGAATCCTTGTACTTGCCCTTGCCCTTGATCGTCACCGTCGCCTTGCCGATGTTCTTGTTGTTGGCGTAGCTAACGGTATAATCGGTCCCCTTGGTCAGCTTCTTGCCATTGTACCTGACAACGGGGCTGGGCTTGATGTCCTTGCCGGTGTAGGTCTTGTCCGCGATGGCGGTTACCTTGGCCTTTTTGATTGAAATCTTGTTTTTGCTCTCCCACACGGCATAGAGCTCGGTGTGCCCGTGCTGTTGCCATGCGTCAGCGTTCTCCGGTTTGGTGTCCCTGATCAGCGTGCCATTGGGATCCTTCGGGTCGGTACACCAGCCCTTGAAAGCATAGCCCGTGCGAACAGGGACGATCTTGCCGATGTTCACGGCCAATTCCCTTCTCCAGCTCTTAAAGCTTTCCGCTTCGCAGAGGTAGTAATCCATGTCCTTGACCTTGCCGCCCATGGGATTGAACCCCAACGTCATGGTTTCCAGGATGTAGCTGCTCAACGGGGTATAGAACGAGGGCTTGAGCAGGATATCCCTGAAGAAGCTCACAATACGCGCGTCCTCGCGCGAATGGGCATTTAAATAATCGCGCACGTTCAGATGGATCGTGATCTTCTCGTCGTCCAATTCTGACCAGAAGTTCGCGCTTTCATCCTCCTTTCGAGTGCCTTCGCGGTAGGGCAAATACCCCCATGGCCATCTGTTCGGCTCTTCGGATCTCCATTCGTAGAATGCGTGTCCCTTCATCAGGGGATTTGGGATTTCGTAGACGTGATCCCTGCCATCGACATAGAGCTTGAACGGGAACGGGGACTTTGCCTTCTTCCAGGAGGTTTTGCCGTCGCTGCATACGAGCGGACCGGCATCCGGATCGTCTTGCTTATACTTCTCGAGATCAAAATCACAATCCACCATGTAGTAGTTCTCGATGAACCAGAGCTTTGGCTGACTGTAAATATACCCGGTACCCTGGAAGCTGTAGGTGCCCTTGCTTCCGCCCATGCCCAGCATTTTTCCGGCGGTATCCCATTTATTGAACGCGCCTTCTCCTCCCTCCAGGATGATGGGCAGGCCGGTATCATTGACATATCTGCTGACATAGGTGTAATCCAGGATACTGCCGTCCTCGATTTCATTAATGCCCTGGCGGGCTCGGTAGGGAACGGGTATCGTGGACGTCTCCTTCTCGGTCAGCTTCGTCACCTTCGGCTGACCCGTGCGGGGCAGCAGGTCAGTCTCATACCACTTCGTCTGTACCTCCGGGTCGTTCAACTGGTAAATCGTAAAGCCAAACCGCATGAGGCCCGTCTGTATATCGACCTCCGTGACGCCCGCGTTCTCCGGCACGACGGCGACAGACTCGCCGGGAAGGATGATGGTATAGCGGTCCGCATTGATATCCCCGTCCTGGCCCAGTATGTGGTCGGCGGACTGGGCCTTCTTCTTCTCCTTCTCCAGCCAGGCTTCAAACTCTGCCTTGTCAGGGGCGTCAGCCAGCGGCGCATCGACGTCGTCACCATCATCGGCTGACAGATTCCCATCCAACGCGCCGCTCGCTGCCGACACATCGGATGAATTCGGTTCAGCTGACAGGTCGATAGACAACCCGTCGTTCGCCAAATCAAGGGTCTGCGGATCGTCCTGCTGAATCAAATCGATCGTAAGGCCGTCTCCCGGCACCTCACCACTTGCCGGTTCAGTCCATTCCGCGCTGATCTCGATCCCGTCCGCCAGCGCCGGCAACGCCGAAGCGCAAGCCAGCGCCAGAATCACGATCCAAATTCCCAGCTGTCGCAATTCCTGCTTCCAACGGTTCTTCATATTGTCCTCCTTCTCCGCATCGAATCATAGCCATGCGGCATTGTTTTGCCTGTTCATCGGTTGCTCAAATTATTAACCAATATTCTTGTTGTTGGTGTAGCTGACGGTATAATCGGTTCCCTTGGCCAGCTTCTTGCCATTGTACCTGACGACAGGGCTGGGCTTGATGGCCTTGCCGGTGTAGGTCTTGTCCTCGATGGCGGCTACCTTGGCCTTTTTGATTGAAGTCTTGTCCTTGCTCTCCCATACGGCATAGAGTTCAGTGTGAGCGTCCTGGCCCAGGCGCTGGCGTTTTCCGGCTTTGTATCCTTGATCAGCGTGCCCGCCTCGTCCTTCGGATCGGTGCACCAGCCCTTGAAGCTGTAGCCTTTCCGCTCGGGCACATATTTGCCGATATTCAGCGTGAAGTCATAGCCGCCGATCTTGCAGGTTTCACAAACGAGATGCTCCTGGCCGTTGATGGTGCCGCCCCTGGGATCGAAGCCCACCGTCAGGCAGCTGGGACAGCCGCCGACGCCCGCTTTAATGAACCTGGCGCTCAGCGTGACGTCCTTGAGGGCGAAAAAGGTACTCTCTTCGATCTCCTCCAGCATCGTCACGAAATTCATCGTGTAGGTGTAGGCGTCGTCCGTCATATTGGATACGCTATGGTGCCTGATGTCCTCCCGCTTCGAAGCGCCATGAGAAGCCAGCCAGCCCCAGTGCCAGTCGTCCCAATTGTCCCAGCCGTCGAACAGACAACCCTTGCGAACGGGCCGGGGCATCTGGTAGGTGTGGTCCTTCCTGTCGATGTAGATCCTGTCAGCATAGGCGGCGGGAGCGGTGGCCGGGAAGCTCAGCTCGCCCTTGGCGGCATCGCCGTAGTCGTACTTGACCTCGTAGTAGTTTTCAGCGAAGTAGAATTCCGGCTGGCTGCAGATCGTACCACTGCCCTGAAAGCTGGGGTTGCCGTTGTTGTTGCCGCCATATCCAAGCATCTTACCGGCACTCTCGCTCTTATTGAAAGTATCTCTGTAGTAAAGAATGGGATGACCGGTGTCATTCCTGTACAGGCTGACATAGGTGACCTTGCTTATGCTGTCATCGCCGATGTTCGTAAAACCTTCGCGTGCGCGATAGGGAATGTGCAGCTCCTCCGTCTTCACGACGGTCAGCGCCGTCTTCGCGGGCATTCCTGTGCGCGGCAGCAGATCAACGGCATCACCATAATAGGTCGTCTCCACTACCGGCTCGTCCAGCTGGTAGATCGTGAAGTCGAAGGTCAGCAGGCCATATTTTTCCATGCCGCTGTCGCTGATGGCCGCGTCTGTCGGCACGACGGCAACGGTCTCGCCCGGGAATATGGCGGTGATGCGGTTCCTGCTCATATCCCCGTCCTCCAGACCCAGGATGTGATCCGCCGACCGGGCACTCGTCTTCTGGCCTTCGTACCAGGATTCAAACTGCCCCTGATCCCAGTATAAATCATCGTCGTTCGCGGCGACGGTTTCCCCGTTCGCCGGTGCTTTGGGCACGTCATCGGATCGCGGCTCGCCCAGGTCAAGCGCCGGCGTTATGGATATGGCATTCCCGTCCACCAGGCCGTCGATCAATGCCGAATCCTCGATGGAAAGGTCGCCCGCCTGTATATCGACTGCGCTGACGTCCTCCGGCAGGGACAGGGCGTTTTCCTCCGCAAGCGCGGCGGACAGTGCCAGCGCCAGGGCGCATAGCAGCCCAATCAGGGCCTATACATGTTTCCTGCTCATTCGTATTACCTCCATAATTTTGTGTTTCATCGTAATATTACCAGAGTATAACCAGATTGTCAATAAATGAAGCCGTAAAAGTAAATGACCTTCGATCGACAGGAATTTTATAAGAAATTCCCGTCCCACAAACCGCTCCGCAAACCGACCGGCTGCTGTTTTTAACTGCGGCTTGACAACCGTTTTCCCCGGGTGTATGATGTAACCGGCCAATAACATACAGGAGGCAAGCCTATGAAAATCAATTCCATCTACGACGCTGAATTCAAGCCCTACGGCCAGGTGCTGGAGGGTTACGACACCGCCGAGCTGCGCGAGGCGATGATGAAGATCGACCTGCCCGAGGGCGTCAACTACGAACCCGGCATCGACAGCCTCGAAGCCTGCGCCATCTATCCCGTGCTGCGGGACCGGGCCTACGGCGGCATGCCGATCCAGCTGGGCCTGTGCTGGGGCCACAACACCAAGCTGAACTGCCTGGAATACCACCGCGACAGCGAGGTCAACATCGGCACCCATGACTTCGTGCTGCTGCTGGCCAAGCAGGACCAGATCGTGGACGGCGTGCTGGACACCGCCCTGGTGAAGGCCTTCCGGGTGCCCGCCGGCGTGCCGGTGGAGGTATTCGGTACCTCGCTGCACTATGCCCCCTGCCACACCGACGCGAAGGACGGCTTCCGGGTGGCCATCGTGCTGCCCAAGGGCACCAACACCGCCAAGCCCGACTTTGCGCCCGTCAGTGAAGAGGACAGGTGGATGACCGCCCGCAACAAGTGGCTCCTCGCCCACCCCGAATCCGCCGAGGCGAAGGACGGCGCGCACATCGGCCTGAAGGGTGAGAACATCGATATCGCGTAAAATTCCTGATAAAACAGCCCGCTGCAAAGCGCAGCGGGCTGTTTTATCAGGCCACAAATCAGTCCTCGATGATCTTGGTCACGACGCCGGAGCCGACGGTGCGACCGCCCTCGCGGATAGCGAAGCGCAGGCCTTCCTCGCAGGCGATGGGGGTGATCAGCTTGACTTCCATGTCGATGTGGTCGCCGGGCATGACCATCTCAACGCCCTCGGGCAGCTTGATGTCGCCGGTAACGTCGGTGGTGCGGAAGTAGAACTGCGGACGATAGCCGTTGAAGAACGGGGTGTGGCGGCCGCCCTCTTCCTTGGTCAGCACGTACACCTGGCCCACGAAGTGGGTGTGGGGATGGATGGAGCCGGGCTTCGCCAGAACCTGGCCGCGCTCGATCTCGGTCCTCTGCACGCCGCGCAGCAGCACGCCGATGTTGTCGCCGGCCTCGGCGTAGTCCAGCAG
>JAFRJF010000284.1 GCA_017432405.1 Clostridia bacterium
CGGCGAGGGCGTCGCAGCGGCCCTGGAACCGGGCGGCGGCGCCCTCGTGGCTGAGGGTGCGGTCGTGGCCCGCGCCGATGATGCCGCCCAGGGTGCTGATGCTCGACCAGCGCTCCGTGGGGCGGGGCCGGACGGGACTGCGGGTCAGCAGGTCGAACAGCGCCATGCCCTCGTTGACGAAGCCTTCGGCGCGGTATTCCCCGGGGCCCGGCTGGCGGGCATAGCCCACCGCGCCGGTGCGCCGGTCGATGCGCAGGGCCTCGGTCATGTATTCGGCGTACAGGAAGTCGCCGTCGTGGTCCAGGCCCCAGCGGCGAATCATCTCCTCCTGGTCGTAGCCCAGGAACAGCGCCTGGGCCTGGGCGAGCATCTTGTCGTAGTTGGACATGGTTTTACAGCGCCTCGAATATCGCTTCCTTCAGCCCGTCGAAGGTGTCGAAGTGCTGAAGGTCCGGGTTGTCGGCGATGATCTGCTCGGTGGAGCGGAACAGGAAGCCGGCCTTGCTGGCGCGGATCATGCCCAGGTCGTTGTAGCTGTCGCCGCAGGCGATGGTGTCGAAGCCCACCGACTGCAGCGCCTTCACCGTGGACAGCTTCGACTGGGCCACGCGGATCCTGTAGTCGGCGATCATGCCGTCCCCGTCCACCTCCAGCGCGTTGCACAGCAGCGTGGGCCAGCCCAGCTTCTCCATCAGCGGCTGGGCGAACTGGGTGAAGGTGTCGCTGAGGATCACCGCCTGGGTGCGCGCGCGCAGGGCGTCCAGGAAGTCCTTCGCGCCGGGCAGCGGGTCGATTTTGCGGATGGTGGCCTGGATGTCCTTCAGGCCCAGGTGGTGCTGGCGCAGTATGCCCAGCCGCCAGCGCATCAGCTTGTCGTAGTCGGGCTCGTCCCGGGTGGTGCGCCGCAGCTCGGGGATGCCGCTGGCCTCGGAAAAGGCGATCCAGATCTCGGGCACCAGCACGCCCTCCAGATCCAGGCAGACGATGTTCAGTTCGCTCATGGGTTACCTCCGCTTTCGGTTGTAATGGGTACAGTTTAACATATATTTCGCCGATTGGCAAGGCGTCATTCGCCCTCCCGGGCGGGCAGCAGCGCGTAGACGGTGGCGGCGGCCAGCACGATGGCCGCGCCGACGGCGGTCGGCCGCCCGGGCCGCTCGCCCACCAGCAAAAACGCCCAGACCGGGTTGAGTATCCTCTTCAGTCCTGCGGCCTCCGATAAAACCTGCCCGTCAGCGAGTCGGTGCGCTGGGTGTTGATGAAGGCGTGGGGGTCGACGGCGCGCACCTCGTGGACCACGCGGCGGATGTCGTCGCCGGAGAGCACGGTGTAGATCATCGAGCGGGGCTCGTTCTTGTACAGGCCGGTGCCCTTGAACAGCGTGGCGCCGTGGTGGGTGGCGTCGCGGATGATGGCGTAGACCGCGTCGGGCCGGTCGGTGACGATCCAGAGCGTGCGGTGCTGGTAGCGCTGGAACAGCGTGTGCAGCGCCTGGGTGGTGCAGAACTGGAAGATCATCGAATACAGCGCCCGCTCCCAGCCGAACAGCAGCCCCGCCGCGCAGAGCATGACCACGTTGCCGCCCAGTATGATGTTGAAGGCGTCCCGGCCGCTCTTTTCGGCCAGGTAGATGCTGATGAAGTCGGTGCCGCCGGTGCTGGCGTCCGCCCGCAGGCACAGCGTCGTGGTCAGGCCGTTCAGGAGCCCGCCGAACACGCTGCACAGCAGCGGGTCTGCCGCCACGGTGAAGGTGGGCAGCACGTCGGTCAGCACGCTGGTGATGGTCACCGCCAGCACCGAGAACAGCGCGAAGCGCCTGCCGATGTAGCGGAAGCACAGCGCCGCCGCCAGGAAGTTCAGCGTCAGGCTGAAGGCGGAGTAGGGCACGCGGATGCCCGCGTAGCGCAGCAGGCATTCCTGGATCAGCAGTGAAAGCCCCGTAAAGCCGCCGGGAAACAGCCCCGCCGCCCGAACGAAGCTCACCAGGTTCAGCGCCGACAGCGTCGCCCCGCAGGCGATCAGCAGCACCCGCTGCCAGATGGGACGCGGTTTGGGAAGCATCGAATCACCCTCCTGTCGGGTACTATTGTAACCGATGACGGGGCGTTTCGCAATTTGGAGCGTGTAAATTCTGATTTGTCGCGGGGCGACAAATCAGAATTTCCCTCCATATTGACAATTCCCCCCCACCCAAGTATAATTAACCTGTATAACCCTGACTCAACATTTTTAACAGAAGAGAGGAGCTGACACTGGATGGATCTGTATAGCATTGGCGAGATGGTCATCGACTTCATTCCGGGCAGCGAGCCGGCCAGCTATATCCGAAAGGCGGGCGGCGCGCCGGCGAACGTGGCCATCGCCGTTTCAAAGAACGGGCTGGGCGCCTCGATGGCCTGCAAGGTGGGGGACGACGACTTTGGACGCTTCCTGATGGACACCCTGGCCGAGTACAACGTGAAGGCCGCCTGCCCCGAGCTCTGCAGGGAGGCCATCACCACCATGGCCTTCGTGACCCTGGCCGAGGACGGCGAGCGCCGCTTTACCTTCGCCCGCAAGCCCGGCGCGGACATGCTGCTGAAGGAGGCGGAGGTGCTGGAGTCGGACATCGCCGACGCCGCCATCGTCCACGCCGGCTCTTGCTCGCTGTCGGCCCAGCCCGAGGCCGCCGCCACCGTGCGGGCGCTGCGCCTGGGGCACGAGATGGGAAAGCTGGTCAGCTTTGACGTCAACTACCGCAACGTGATGTGGAACGACGACATCGACGCCTGCGCCCGGGCCGTGACGGATATCCTGAAATATGTGGACCTTTTGAAGATCTCCGAGGAGGAGGTCGACATGATCGGCGGCGAGGCCGCCATTCCCCAACTGATGAAGGACTATGGCATCGCCCTGGTGGTGCAGACCCTGGGCGCCAACGGCGTGCGGGCCTACTTCGGCGGCGATTACTTCGACGTGGCCGGCCGGAAGGTCAAGGCCGTAGACGCCACCGGCGCCGGCGACGCCTTCTGGGGCGCGTTCCTGGCGAAGCTGAGGATCTGCGGCGTGGAAAAGGCCGCCGACCTGACCGCCGGGATCGTCCGCGAGGCGCTGGAGTACGGCAACATCTCCGGCAGCATCTGCGTGCAGACCAAGGGCGCCATCGCCTCCATCCCCACCCGGATGCAGATCGAGGCCGTGATGCGGGAGGGCAAGGCATGAGCGCGAATATCTGGAATGAGAAGTGCGTCATCTCCCCCTCCCTGATCTGCCTGGACATGTGCAACCTGGAGAGCCAGGCGAAGCTGCTGGAGCAGTGCGGCATACAACTGCTGCACGTGGACATACTGGACGGCCACTTCAGCCCCAGCATGCCCCTGGGCCTGGACGCCGTGCGCCAGCTGCGCTCGCGCACCAGCCTGACCTTTGACTGCCACCTGATGGTGACGGCCCAGGATTACTTCGTGGACGAGCTGCTGGACATCGGCGTGGACCAGATCGTGTTCCACGCGGAAACCCAGCCCCACATCGACGGCATGCTGAACCGCATCCACGCGAAGGGCGTGCGGGCCGGCGTGGCCCTGAAGCCCGCCACCCCCCTGTCCACGCTGGAATACGTGCTGGAGAAGTGCGACACGGTGCTGCTGATGCTGATCAATCCCGGCTACGCCTTCATGAAGGGCGAGCAGCAGGCGCCCTACGCCGACCGGAAGATCCGCGCCCTGCGGGAGATGATCGAGGCGCGGGGCCTGGACACGAAAATCGAGCTGGACGGCCGCGTCTCCCCAAAGAACATCGAGGACTGGGGCAACGGCGTCGCCGACATCTTCGTCACCGGCAGCACCTGCCTGAAGCGGGACGATCTGCCCGGCAGCTTCAAAAAGCTGGCGGAGCTGCGTGAGAACGTAGTGAAATAGAATGAGGAATCAGGAATGAGGAATGATGGAGGAAATCCTTTCGTATTTCGCAACGATTCAGTCGTGAATGCGCCTGCTTCTTTTGTGGCGGCCTGGAGGCCGCCGCTACAGGTCGTGTTCATTGTAACGGCGAAGCGCGTCAGCCCTTTAGGGTACTTCCACTCCTCATTCCTCATTTCTCATTCCTCATTAAAAAACAGGAGGCTATGGAATGACTTTTGCAGAGGAATACAGTAAGGCATGCAAGGACGTGACCGCGGAGCTGGAGCGGACGCTGGCCAGCGTGGACCCGGAACAGCTGATGCGGCTGCGGGACGAGATCTTCAAGGCCGACCAGGTGTTCTTCGTGGGCGTGGGCCGGGTGATGCTGGCCCTGCAGTGCGTGTGCAAGCGGCTGGCCCACCTGGGCATCAAGGCCCACTACGTGGGCGAGATCACCGAGCCCGCCATCAAGAAGGACGACCTGCTGATCGTGGGCTCCGGCTCCGGCGGGTCGCTGTTCCCGCTGGGCATCGCCAGGAAGGCCCGGGCCGCCGTGGACTGCACCATCGTGCACATCGGCTCCAACCCCAACAGCGAGATGAAGGACATCGCCGACTTCATGGTCCGCATCCCCGTGCGCACCAAGTTCTACCTGGAGGACGAGATCGACTCCTGCCAGCCCATGACCAGCCTGTTCGAGCAGAGCGTGCTGCTGCTGGGCGACGTGCTGGCGAAGATGATCATCGAGGAAAAGCAGCTGGACATGAAGGGCCTGTGGCAGTATCACGCGAATCTGGAATAGGCAACAGGAACAACGATCCCGTAGCGGCGGCAATCTGCCGCCACTGGAAATGAGGAAACATCATGAACGATAAACGCGACCTGATGAAATACATGGGCTCCATGCAGCAGGCGGCGTACATCCGCCCGCTGACCTACACCGAGGGCCGCAGCACCGGCCTGAAGGCCTACGAGGTCAAAAACGGCCCGCTGTGCTACAAGCTGATGGCCGACAAGTGCCTGGACATGTGCGAGCTGTCCTACAAGGGCGTGAACTTCAGCTTCCTGTCCAAGCCGGGGCTGCAGGGCCGCAACGCCTACGACACCGCCGGGGACGAGGCCATCCGCGGCATCATGGGCGGCATGTTCTTCACCTGCGGCGTGGAAACCATCTGCGCCCCCTGCACCGTCGACGGCGTGGACTACCCGATGCACGGGCGCATGCGCACCACCCCGGGCGAGCACCTGTCCGCCGACGCCTTCTGGGCGGAGGACGGCTACCACCTGCGGGCCAGCGCCGAGATGCGGGAGGCGGCCCTGTTCGGCGAGAACATGACCCTGCGCCGCAGCATCGAAACGGTGTACGGGCAGAAGACCGTCACCCTGACCGATGTGTTCGAGAACCAGGGCTACCGTGACGAGCCGCTGATGCTGCTGTACCACATCAACCTGGGCTGGCCCTTCCTGGATGAAAACCTGCGGCTGGTCCTGCCCACCCGGAAGGTCACCCCCCGGGACGCCGAGGCCGAGGGCCACGAGGGCGAATACGACCGCATGGACCCGCCGAAGGACAACGAGCCGGAATACGTGTTCATCCACGACCTGGCGCCGGACGCCGACGGCAGCCTGCGGGCCGTGGCCGTGAACGAGGCGCTGGGCCTGGGGCTTGAGATCGGCTGGAACGAGGCGAATCTGCCCTACTTCATGGAGTGGAAGTCCACCGCCTCCGGCGACTATGTGATCGGCCTGGAGCCCGCCAATTCCAGCGTGTACGGCCGGCCCTGGCACGAGGAACGGGACACCGTGCACCGCCTGGCCCCCTTCGCCACCGAGAAAAACGTGCTGACGTTCACGATACTGGACGGCCAGGACGAGATCAACCAAGCCATACAAAAAATCAAAAAGTGAGGTAATGCCACATGAAACGCTCTGAAATCAACAAGTGCATCAAGGAGTTCGAGGGCCTGCTGAAGGAGCACCGCTTCGAGCTGCCGCCGTTCCTCAGCTTCACCCCCGAGGAGTGGCAGGAGAAGGGCCACGAGTACGACGAGATCCGCGACAACGCCCTGGGCTGGGACATCACCGACTACGGCGAGGGCCACTTTGAGACCAAGGGCCTGTACCTGATCACCCTGCGCAACGGCAACGTGCACAACCCCAAGTACACCAAGACCTACGCCGAGAAGATCATGATGCTCAAGGAGGGCCAGGTCTCCCCCAACCACTTCCACTGGCACAAGATGGAGGACATCATCAATCGCGGCGGCGGCAACCTGGTGTTCCGGCTGTGGAACGCCGACAAGGACGAGAAGGTGGACCGGGAGAGCCCCGTGAAGATCTTCTCCGACGGCAGGGAGTACACCGTGGCGGCGGGCTCCGACATCATCCTCAAGCCCGGCCAGAGCCTGAGCCTGTATCCCTACTACTACCATGAGTTCACCATCCAGCCCGGCACCGGCTACGCCATCATCGGCGAGGTGTCCATGTGCAACGACGACAATACCGACAACTGCTTCGAGGAGGCCCAGGGCCGCTTCCCGACCATTGAGGAGGACGAGCCGGCCTATCGCCTGCTGTGCACCGAGTATCCCCCGGCCAAGGACTGACCGATCTTTATCAAAGGACGCCTTCGGGCGTCCTTTTGCATGGGCCGATAACTGTACTTTCGAAAAAGATCGAAAAGTTTTTTTTGCTCGTTCGGGAATCGCCCGAGAGCGGAGGCCCAAACCCCGAAAATGTAGGAAAAAGCGGCGTTTTGGCCGAAAAGAGGCCGAAAATGCCGGGGCAAAAACCGATCAAAATATCTACGCGGGGAGGGCGAAATCGATTTAACACAGTAAATTGGAGTTTCGATTTTGATTATAAGTGATCGAAACGAAAGTAAAAATCGAAAATTCAACGTAAGAAAACAGTAGACAAGTCAGATTATTTGTGTTATAATACGATCAATGGTTAATGTGCTGGCTTTTGTGCTGCCTGATATGTGCATGTTGCTGATTTTTTGAGAAAAATCCAGTGCATGTGTGATGGACGGCAGGAAGCGGGCGCGGGCCAAAGAACAGGAATGCAAGGCCGATCGCGGTCTGCACAATAAGAAAGAGAGGGTATTGTCATGAAGAAAATCGTCTCCATCCTGCTGGTTGCCATCATGGTACTGGCCATGGGCGCTGCTGTCGCCGAGGCCAAGGACGTCAAGGACCTGAAGCTGGGCTTCATCCTGGGTTCCCGTGAGCACGCCTTCTATCTGAAGATCGAAGAGGGCATCAACGCCGCCGCGGCCGACATGGGCTTCACCGCCATCGTCGACGAGAGCAACCTGGAAGGCGCCATCGCCACCCAGCGCATTGAGAACATGGTCACCGACGGCATGGACGCCATCTCCCTGGCCTGCAACGAGCCCGCTGCCTGCACCACCGCCATCGAAGAGGCGGACAAGGCCGGCGTGCCGATGTTCACCTTTGACTGCACCTCCTCCGAGACCGACGTCATCAAGTGCTTCGTGGGCACCGACAACTACCAGGGCGGCGTCGTCGGCGGCGAAGCCTGCATCGCGGTGCTGGACGAGCTGGGTCTGAAGGACGGCGCGACCGTGGGCATCATCGGCTATCCCGAGCCCCAGAGCTGCATCGACCGTGAGAACGGCTGGATGGAAGTCATGAACGCCAAGAAGGACGAGTACAACCTGAACATCGTCAACATCGGCAACTATCAGGGCGACGCCGGCAAGGCCCAGGAGCTCATGGAGGCTGCCCTGACCGCCAACCCCGAGATGGCCGTGATCTTCACCGTGGGCGATCCCGCCTGCATCGGCGCCCTGGCCGCCATCAAGACTGCCGGCGCTTCCACCAAGATGATCGGCTTTGACGCCAACCCCGAGGCCCACGAGGCCATTCTGGACCCCGAAGACGGCCAGATCTGGGTCGGCGACGTCGCCCAGGATCCCTATCAGATCGGCTATCAGATCGCCACTGAGATGGTCAAGTACCTGACCGAGGGCACCGTGGACGAGCAGACCATCCTGATCGCTCCCTACCTGGTGGACGCCTCCAACGCCGTGAAGCCCGAATAATCCCGGGACGACTCAGCGTCGGATAACACTGTAGAAGCAATGCCAAAGGGCATCCGACGCGGCACGCCGCGTCGGATGCCCTTTTCAGACCATCGGGCCGCGGCCCGACAAGGACCAAAGTAAAGGGGTGACGGATGTGCAGCCCTGCTTGCAGGCAATTCATATTACAAAGATCTTTCCGGGCGTCAGGGCCCTGTCAGATGTTTCGGTGGATTTCTACCCCGGCGAGGTGCACGCCCTGATGGGCGAGAACGGCGCCGGAAAATCCACCCTGATCAAGATCCTCTCCGGCGTCTATACCGCCACGGAGGGCGAAATCCGCCTCGACGGACAGAAGATTGAATTCAAGGGCCCCAGGGACGCCATGGACAAGGGCATCTCGGTCATCCACCAGGAGCTGTCCATCGCCAAGGACCTGACTGTGGCCCAGAACATCTTCCTGGGCGAGGAAAAAACCAACGGCATGTTCCTGGACAACCGCAGCATGAACGCGCGGGCGCTGGAGCTACTGAAGCAGATGAAGATGGATGCCATCATCAAGCCCACCGACGTGGCCGGCAACCTGACCGCCGCGCAGCAGCAGATGGTGGAGATCGCCCGCGTGATCAACAAAAACGCCCGGGTGGTCATCATGGACGAGCCCACTTCATCGCTGTCGGACCACGAGATCGACGCCCTGTTCGAGCAGATCCGCATCCTGCGGGACAAGGGCGTGGCCATCGCCTATATCAGCCACCGCATGAAGGAGATCTTCGAGATCTGCGACCGCTCCACGGTGCTGCGTGACGGCTGCTTTGTGCGCACCGACCTGATCAAGGACATCACCGAGCACGACCTGGTGGCCAGCATGGTCGGCCGCGAGCTGGACAACTACTTCGTCCATACCACGCACCACCGGGGCGAGGAGACCCTGCGCGTGGAGGGCCTCACCCACGGCCGCGAGTTCAAAAACGTGTCCTTCACCGCCTACAGGGGCGAGATCCTGGGCATCGCGGGCCTGGTGGGCGCGGGCCGCACCGAGACGATGGAAACCATCTTCGGCGCGCGCCACGCCGACAGCGGCAAGGTGTTCGTCAACGGCAAGGAGGTCCACTTCAACAGCCCCAAGGACGCCATCGCCCACAAGATCGGCATGGTCACCGAGGACCGGCGCACCACGGGCCTGATGCTGAAGGCCATGATCAAGGACAACGAGGTGCTGCCCAGCCTGATCTACCACATGAAGGGCATGGGCTTCGCCGACCAGAAGTGGATCGACAAGGTCAGCAAGGAATACGTGGGCAAGCTCAGCGTCAAGACGCCCAGCGTGGAGACCATCATCGGCAACCTGTCCGGCGGCAACCAGCAAAAGGTGGTCCTGGCCAAGTGGCTGATCGCCGAGAGCCAGATCCTGATCCTGGACGAGCCCACCCGCGGCATCGACGTCAACGCCAAGTCCGAGTTCTATACGCTGATGAACGACTTCGTGGACCAGGGCGGCACCATCGTCATGGTGTCCTCGGAGCTGCCGGAGGTGCTGGGCGTCAGCGACCGCATCATCGTGATGTGCGAGGGCAAGGTGACCGGCGAGCTGAGCCGCGAGGAAGCCACTGAGCAGAAGATCATGTACCTGGCCAGCCAGGTGGATTGATCGCCAACCACCCTGTGAAGCAATTTAGAGAGGTGTAATCAAATGGCAGAAAAGAGCATGCAGAAGGGCTTCAATGCCAAGGAATTCCTGATGAAAAACATGGTGGTCGTGATCCTGATCGCCCTGATCCTTGGCTTTGGCCTGGGTACCGGCGGCAAGTTCTTCACCGCCAACAACCTGGTGAACCTGACCACCCAGATGGCCATCAACGCCATGCTGTCCGCGGGCCTGACCTACGTCATCATACTGGGCGGCATCGATATCTCCGTCGGCTCGGTAGGCGCGCTGGCCGGCGTCATCTCCACGCTGATCGCCGCGCGGATCCCCGGCCTGTCCCGGCTGGGCTCCATCCCGATCCTGATCATCCCCGCCATCGTGGTGGGCCTGGTATGCGGTGGCTTTAACGGATTTATGATCAGCCGGATGAACGTGGTGCCCATGATCGCGACCCTGGCCATGCAGACCATCGGCCGCGGCCTGTGCTTCATCTTCTCCGGCGGCACCGCCGTTTCCGGCATCCCGAAGACCTACGGCTTCGTCGGCGCGGGCCGCTGGCTGGCCACCGAGGGCAACCCCAACGGCTGGATCCCCAATATCACGATATTCGTCATCATCATGGTGGCCATCGTGCACATCCTGCTGTCGAAGACCGTCTTCGGCCGCCATGTGTACGCCACCGGCTCCAACCAGCAGGTCGCCCACCTGGCCGGCGTCAACACCAAGAACGTGGTGTTCCTGGGCCATGTGATCTGCGCAGTCATGGCGGCCCTGGCGGGCGTGCTGAACGCCTCCAAGCTGAACAGCGGCCAGCCCGCGGCCCTGGACGGCTACGAGATGTACGCCATCGCCGCGACGGTCCTGGGCGGCACGTCCCTGACGGGCGGCAGCGGCTCCGTCGGCCGCGCCATGTTCGGCGTGGCGGTCATCGCCGTCATCAACAACGGCATGAACCTGATGCACATCGACTCCTACTGGCAGAAGGTCGTCATCGGCGCGATCATCCTCTTCGCCGTCATCCTGGACATGGCGCAGAAGAAGCGGAAGAACTGATTGCGATGGCGCGGCATGGCCGCTTAGAGGTGACGCACTATGCATTGGTTTGGCGAAACGAGAGACAACTACTGCCCCGCCTGGTTTGACGCCATGGCGCAGGCATTCCCCGAGCGTTGGCGCGCGATGAAGGGCAGCGAGCCCAGCGCGGTGCTGCTCAAGCGCACGCCAACGCCCGAAAGGGTGGCCGTCATCATCAGCGGCGGCGGCTCCAACGGCCCGTTCATCCCCGGCTTCGTGGGCGAGGGACTGGCCGATGCGGCGGTCGTCGGGCCGCCCTACACCGCCCCCAGCGCCTACGCCCTGTACGAGGCCGGCAAGGCGATCGGCGGGGAGAAGGGCGTGCTGCTGCTGTACAACAACTTCATGGGCGACTACCTGAACAACGACATGGCCGACGAGCTGCTTCGGCTGGACGGCTACAGGGTGGCGCAGGTGCTGTGCTGCGACGACATGGGCACGGCCATCGGCGAATCCCGGGAAAACCGGGGCGGCCGCATCGCCATCGCCTACCTGATCAGGATCGCCGCCCGGGCCGCCGCTGAAGGCAAATCCCTGGACGAGGTGGCAGGTCTTTTGCGCAAGGCCGAGGCGCGCACCAGCACCCTCTGCGTGTCCGTGGACCCGCTGGACGACCGGGTGACCTTCGGCAAGGGCATCTCCGACGAGCCCGGCTTCAAGACCCTTGAAAAGGCCACCGTGGCCGGCGCGGCCGAGGAGACCGTCCGCCTGCTGGTGGAGGACGTGAAGCCCCGGCCCGGCGAGAAGGTGCACATGCTGGTGAACCGGCTGCGGCTGACCAGCTACTCCGACAGCTTCGTGATGGCCGGATACCTGAACGACGCCCTGAAGCGGCGCTGCGACGCGGCGCAGATGCGGGTGGGCGGCTACATGCAGGTCACCGATACCTATGGCTACACGGTCACGCTGCTGTGTGCCGACGACGAAATCGCCCCCTATCTGGCGGGTGAGCCCACCTGCGGCGACGGCTTCCTGCTGTAGCGGCGGCAACCTGCCGCCACGGGCCCCGAGTCATTGTAGCGGCGGCAACCTGCCGCCACGGACTCCGAGCCGTTGTAGCGGCGGCAACCTGCCGCCACGGGCTCCGAGCCATTGTAGCGGCGGCAACCTGCCGCCACGGTCGCTGCGGTATGTCTGACGGCAACGCTGTGGATTGGAGGCGCGCCATGTTACCCAATGAGCGGCTGAAGCGCATCTGCGACCTGGTGAACGAAAAGGGCTCGGTGCGGGTGACGGAGCTGAGCCGGCTGCTGAACGTCAGCGAGGTCACCGTGCGCCGGGACCTGGAGCTCCTGGCCCGGGATAACCGGCTGCAGCGCACCCACGGCGGCGCGTTTTCCGTCCAGCCCGTGGGCGACGAGATCACCGCGCCGGAGCTGATCCGCAGCCATCGCAACGTGGCGGAGAAGCGACTGATCGCCCAGGCCGCCTACGACATGATCAACGACAGGGATACCCTCTTCATGGACGGCTCCTCCACGGTGAACGAGCTGGCGAAGCTCATCGCCCGCGAGGACCGCAAGCGCCTGTACGTCATCACCCCCTCGCTGAGCACGGTATCGGCGCTGGCCGACTGCGCCAGCGTATCGGTCATCATGGTGGGGGGCGAGGTCAACTACCGCATGGGGCACGTGGAGGGCACCCTGGCCGTGGAATCCATTCGCAACATGCGTGCGGACAAGTGCTTCATCGGCATCAACGGCATCGACCAGTCCTTCGGCTTTTCGTTCCCAAGGCTGATCGAGATCGACCTGAAGTGCGGCATGATGCAGGCTTCGCGCCGATCCATCGTGCTGGCCGACCACACCAAGTTCGGCAGGGTCTACATGGCCCGGCTCAACCGGGACTGCGACGACGTGGTCACCGATACCCGCATGCGGGACTACGATTACGGGTGGCTGACGGAGCGCTGCACCGTGCACTTTGCGGACGAGCGAGAACAACGGATGAATTAAGGAGTGAACCGACGGATGAACAGGGCCGATATTTCCGCGCTGAAGCGCGCGATGATCACCGCGGCGGACGACATCGTGGCCGCAGAGCCGGAGCTGACCCGCATCGACATGGTCATCGGCGACGGCGACCACGGCATCGGCATGAAGACGGGATTCACCGCCCTGAAGCGCGAATTGCTGGCCAATGATTACGAATCGCCCTACGCGCTGTTCCATGCCTGTGGGCTTTGCCTGGTCAAGAGCATGGGCGGGTCGTCCGGCGTGCTGTTCGGCACGCTGTTGATCGGCGGCCTGGAGGCCATTCGCGGCCTGGACAGCCTGGACGGCACCGAGATGTGCGCCTTCCTGGGGGGCGGCATCGACGCGGTGATCCGCCGGGGCAAGGCCAAGCCCGGTTATAAGACCATGGTGGACGCGCTGCTGCCCGCAAAGGCCCACATGGAGCAGATGCTTCGGGACACCACCGCCGTCGGCCCCATCATGCGGGCCGCGGAGGCCGGGGCGCTGGGCGGCGTCGAGGCCACCAAGAGCATGCTGCCCCGGCTGGGTAGGTCAAAGAACTTCAGGGAAAACGCCATCGGCTGGCCGGACCCCGGCGCGATCTCCGTGTCGGTGCTGTTCGGCGGCATGGCAAAGGAACTATCTAAATAAAAGGACGTCCGCATCGCGGCGTCAGATATTAGGAGGAATGTACCATGGCACTGGCAAGAGTCAGCGAAATCCTGAAAATGGCAGACAAGGCCAATACTTCCGTCATCGCTTTCAACAGCTCCGACTACAACATGATCCACTCGGTGTTCACCATCGCGGAGGAGCTGAACAAGCCCGCGCTGGTGATGCTGGACCCCCGTCACGCGGTGCTGTGGGGCTGGGGCAACCCCGAGATCTACGCCCAGATCGCCATCGAAGAGGCCAGGAAGGTGAAGGTGCCCGTCAGCTTCCACCTGGATCACTGCATGGATTTTGACCTGATCATGCGCTGCATCAAGGCCGGCTTCCCGTCGGTCATGTACGACGGCTCCATGCTCAGCTATGCCGAGAACGTGAAGAACACCGCCGAGGTGGCCAAGGTCGCCCACGCCATGGGCGTCGACGTCGAGGCCGAGCTGGGCCACGTGGGCTTCGCCGTGACGGAGACCGACCAGGACGACCTGGACCTGTACACCAAGGTGGACGTGGCTGCCCGCTTCTGCGAGGAGAGTCACTGCGATTCCCTGGCCATCGCCATCGGCACGGCCCACGGCTTCTACAAGAAGACCCCGAAGCTGGACCTGCAGCGCCTGCAGGACATCAACGCCGCCACCGATACGCCCTTGGTGCTGCACGGCGGCAGCGGCGTGCCCGACGACCAGCTGGAGAAGGCCTTCACGATGGGCATCAACAAGTTCAACGTGGGCACCGAGTACTTCTACAACTACTACCAGACCATGAAGGCCTATTGCCAGGAGCACGAGGACATCTTCGATCTCCAGACCACCGTTCAGGCTTCCCTGCAGGACTATCTGCGCCAGAAGATGCAGCTGTGCAGGATGTAGGTTCGGCAAACCCTTACGGCACTATGCGGCACGGCGATATCTCGCCGTGCCGCTTGGGCGTTTCTATAGAAGGAGGCTTGGAACGTGAAGAAATGGCTTGTGATGGTAACGCTGGCCGCGGTGTTGCTGGCGATGACGGGCTCCGCCCTGGCGGAGGAGGCGTCGTATACGCCTGTGAACGCGGATGAGCTGCTGGGCGTATGGCAGTCGGAAGACGACGACGCGCTGGTGTTGTACATGCTGCCCGGCACATATGCCCCGGTGAACGACCTCTCCAGGATGCCCGAGCTGTATGCCGAGGGCAAGTGGCAGGAGACCAGGGAAAGGCAGCTTGACTATTTGATGCTGTTGAACAAGCGAAGAGAACAGGGAAACAGCTTTCTGGATTCGCTGCTGGGTGCTTCGATGTCAAGGGCGCTCCAGACGCTCAATAGCTTCAACGACGACACGAGCAGTGATGAGCCGTTCGACTGCTTCGACTATTCCAACGCACGCATCGGCGTCACGTGGTTCTTTGAAGAGGGCGAAGAGGAGTATGAGGATTATACCACCGTAGCCGAGGGCACGATCTTCGCGTTTCGCGATGAAGACGGGGAGGTCAGCCTGTTCTGGATGGACGATTATGACCCCCATATTCCCGGGATCATGATGCGGCGGCTGTCGGCGGAAGCGCCCTCTGCCGAGGCGCTGACCGAGGGCGTGCTGCGTCCGGTGATCGACATGGCCGGGGACGCGGCACTGCAGACTGCCGTGGCGGTGGCGCGCTGGGCCGCGGAAAAGCAGTGCATGCGGATGGACAGCGCCGCCCTCACGGCCAATCTCCGCGCCGCATACGACGCCCTGTCGCCGGAGGACGCGCAGGCCTTCAAGGACAACTACGGCAAGTTTGACCAGGCGCTGATCGACGCCCTGAGGCTGAACCCCAAGACCTGGAACGACCCGGACCCCGACAAGCTCTTCGAGGACGCGGGGCTTCAGGACGCGATCGCAACGCTGGCCAACGACACGGAAAGCCAGCGCTCGGTGGAGGTGCTGAACAGTGCCGTCGAGGGGATTATTGGGTGAAGGGGGAAATTCTGATTTGTTGGGCTGACGCCCAAGCTAACTTACCGGGGGTATCGGGGGCGGCAGCGCCCCGATCTTTAATCGTACGCGGCGGCGTGTACGCCGCGGGCGGGGTCTTTTTTGCGGCAGGGAGCCTGTCGACCAGAGCAAAAAAGACTTCCTTGCAGATTTGCCGCCCGGAAATCGCCTGCGATTTCAGGCAAATCTGAGGAGGATGTATTGAAGGGGGACCTGTCCCCCTTCAAACGGGCGATAGCCCGCGATAAATCAGAATTTGTAGCTCTCCCAAACAACAAGGATGCCGCATTTCGCGGCATCCTTGTTGTTTACAGGCCGTCTCACGCCTTGCCGTCGCAGCCGCAGACCTTCATGCGGCTCATCACCAGGTCCTTGACCGCGGCCATGCCGGCCTTGCAGAAGACCTTGGGGTCGAAGGCCTTGGGGTCCTCCTCGGCCAGCTTGCGGCAGGCGTCGGTGAAGGCCTTGCGCAGCTCGGTGGCGAAGTTGACCTTGCAGATGCCCCGGGCGACGCAGTCGCGCACGTCCTCGTCGGTCAGGCCGGAGGCCCCGTGCAGCACCAGGGGAATGTCCACCACCTTGCGGATCTCGCTGAGGCGCGCCTTGTCCAGCACGGGCGTGCCCACGTAGAAGCCGTGGGCCGTGCCGATGGCCACCGCCAGCGAGGTGACGCCGGTGCGCTCCACGAAGGCCTTCGCCTCCATGGGGTCGGTGTTGGTGTCAGCCACGGCCACCAGGTCGTCCTCCTTGCCGCCCACCTTGCCCAGCTCGGCCTCGCAGGGGATGCCCACCGCCGCGGCCACGTCGGCCACCCGGCGGCTGACGGCCACGTTCTCCTCAAAGGGCAGCTTGGAGCCGTCGATCATCACCGAAGTGTACCCGGCGTTGATGGCCTGCACGGCCAGCTCGAAGCTGCTGCCGTGGTCCAGGTGCAGGCACACCGGCACGGTGGCGTGCTTTGCCTCCGCGGCCACCATGGCGGCGAACATGTCCAGGCTGGCATAGCGGATGGTGGAGGGGGTGGTTTGCAGCATCACCGGGGCCCGCAGCTCTTCGGCGGCTGCGATGATGGCCTTGACCATCTCCATGTTTTCACAGTTGAACGCGCCCACGGCGTAGCCCCGCTTCTGGGCGTCCAGCAACATCTTTTCGGAAGTAACCAGCGGCATTGTAATCCTCCTATCTCGTGGCGTACTCGTAGTCCTGCATGAACAGCATGATGCCGTAGAGCGCCAGGGCCCGGGGCGTCTTTTCGATCTCGCCGGCGCGGATGGCGTCGAACTGGCGGGGCATGTACTGGTGCAGCATGTTCATGGGAATGTCGTATTTCTCCAGGTTCCCGAACAGTTTGTCGATGGCGGCCTGCACCTCGGGAAGGTTGATGTAGTAGCGGGCGCGGTCGGAGAAGCTGTAGCGCCGGGCCAGACGGGTGGCCCTGTAATCGCCGTGGTAGTGCTTCTGCCAGTTGCCGGGCTGCTCCAGCATCACCCGCTCCAGCACCTCGGGGAACCAGGCCCGCGCCTCCGGTGGCACCAGCTCGGCCTCCATGTCGGACAGGGCGAACAGTGCCTCCCGCAGCCCGTAGGTCAGCGCGGGGCCGACCTTCAGGATCGCGATGCCGTCCTCCACCATCTGGCGCAGGCATTCGGCGGTCTGGTAGTCCGAGGAGTGGCCCTCGAACACGATCTCGGGAGTGTCTTTCAGCGCGGCGCTGAGGGCGCGGGCGTTTTCCCGGTTGTACAGGAACACCTGGTCGTCGCCGAACTCCACGCCCGGCTGCACCACGATGGCGATCACGTCCCTCCAGCCGTCCGCGAGGCCCGCCTCGGCAAAGCAGCGCTTGTAGGTATCCACGGTGTCCCGGAAGGCCTCGGGCTTCGTGACGGCCAGGGAATCCTCCTCCTCCTGGGCGCCGCCGGGAATGGGCACCTCCGACCCGATGACGAACACCGGCCGCGGGGCGTCGGGCCTTTCCGCCTTCAGCGCGGCGTAGGCCTCCATGCAGGCCCGGTACAGCCGTATCCCTCGGCGGGCCACCACCTCGGTGGCCAGCGGGCCCTCGGGATCGTCCGCCAGCTTCATGCTGGTGTCCAGGTGGATCTTGGTGAAGCCGGCCCGGACGAACTGATAGACCAGCGTCTCGGCCTTCTCCATGGCCTCGGCCTCCGGCTCGTTCTGCCAGGTCAGGGGGCCCAGGTGGTCGCCAGCGAGGATCAGCTGGCGCTCCGGCACGCCGATCTTACCGGCCAGGTCCAGCACCAGCTTATAGAAGTCCGCCGGCAGCATGCCGGTGTAGCCGCCGAACTGGTTCACCTGGTTGGCGGTGGCCTCGATCAGCACCGGCTTGCCCAGCTGTTTGGCGCGGATCAGCGCCGCCTCCAGCGCCAGCTCGTTGGCCGTGCAGTAGGAGGGAATGCCGCATATTTCGCCGGCCCTGCGCCGGTCGATCATTTCCTGCAGGGGATGCTTCACTTTGCCGCCTCCTCGTTGTCCGCGATCATCTTTTCCACGGTCGCCCGGGAGATGTTGCCTTCCATGGGTCCGAAGGCCGCCGCGTTCAGCGCGCCTGCCGCCGCGCCCATCTGCGCCGCGCCCTTCAGGGTTTTGCCCTCGGCCAGGCCGCAGATGAAGGCCGCGTCGTAGCTGTCGCCGGCGCCGGTGGCATCCAGCTGCTCCACCTTGTAGACGCCCATGGTCTCGGCCAGGCCGTTCCGGTCGTAGATCTTCGAGCCCTCGCTGCCGCTCTTCAGCACGATCAGCTCCAGCCCGGGGTTGTCGGCGAAGGCCTTCGCGATGGCCCTGTCCAGGTCCTCCTCGCCGGTGATCATGCGGATCTCGGAGCGCCCCGGCATGAAGATGCTGCAATTCAGGTAGGCCTCCCGCACCACGTCCATGGCCCTGGGGTCGCGGAGCATCTCCAGGCGCACGTTGGGGTCGAAGCTGACCTTCGCGCCGAGGCCCTTCAGCAGCCGCATGGTCTTCAGGATCTCCTGGCCGAAGGGGATGGAGGCCATCAGCGAGCAGCCCATGATGTGGAAGTATTTGCAGTCCTTCAGATCGTCGGCCATCTCCGGGGCCTTCGCCATCACCGCGGGGGTGTTGTTGATGTGGAAGATGAACTTGCGCTCGCCGTCGGCGAAGTAGGTCACAAAGGCCGCGCCGGTGGCGGCGGCATCGGAGACCAGCACCCGGCGGGTGTCCACGCCCACGGCGTTCAGGCGGTCCAGTATGTTCTTGCCGAAGTCGTCGTTGCCCACGCCGGAGATGATGCCGGTGCCGTGGCCCAGCCGGGCCGCGGTGCTGGCAAAGATGCCCGGCGCGCCGCTGGGGAAGGGTCCCCTGAAGGTTTCGCCGGTCTCAAACAGCTGAACATCCTCCCGGGCGCGCATGATTTCCACCAACAGCTCGCCCATGATCAAGATTTCCGCCATATGCTCGTTTCCCCTTTCTGTTTGGATGGGTACCTCTAAAAACGAACGCGTCGCCCGACGAGATGAATTGTAGACAGATTTGGCTTGCAAAAGACGCAGGCTGCCTGGCGGGCAGTCAAGGTTTTGGCAAGACGAGGATGGCTGTTATTCAGCCGTCCGGCGGCGATGCGCGTTTTTAGAGGTGCCCTAATGTGTTTTCAGTGGCCCTCGATGGACGGCTGGATGTAGGGCGTGGTGACGCTGACCGTCTCCAGCACGTGGTAGCGGTCCATCTGCAGGTGCTTCTTCATCTGCAGGGCCTCCTCGATGGGGGTCTCCACCATGTCGCCGCCGCGGGTGCCGATGACGCAGTTGCCCCGGCCCTCCACGAAGGCCTTCACCGCGAAGTAGCCCATGCGGGTGGCGGTCTCGCGGTCCCTGGCGTTGGGGGTGCCGCCGCGCTGGATGTGGCCCAGCACGGTCACACGGGGCTCGATGCCGATGGCCTCGTGAATCTGCTTGCCGATCTCCACCGCGCTGCCCACGCCCTCGGCCACCACAATCATGAAGTGGGTGCTGCCGGCCAGGCGGGCGCTGCGGATGCGCTCGATCACGTCCCGCTGGAAGTCCAGCTCCCGCTCCGGCACCAGCACGGCGGTGGCGCCTACGGCGATGCCCACATAGAGCGCCAGGAAGCCGGCGTTGCGGCCCATGACCTCCACCACCGAGCAGCGCTCGTGGCTCTGCATGGTGTCCCGCAGCTTGTCGATGCACTCTATGGCGGTGTTGCAGGCGGTGTCGAAGCCGATGGTGTAGTTGGTGCAGCCGATGTCGTTGTCGATGGTGGCCGGCACGCCCACCACCGGCACGCCCAGCCGGGAGAGGGCCAGCGCGCCCCGGAAGGTGCCGTCGCCGCCGATGGCCACGATGCCGTCCAGGCCCAGCATTTTACAGGTGGATACCGCCTTCAGGCGGCCCTTTTCGGACATGAAGTCCTCGCTGCGGGCGGTGTAGAGTATGGTGCCGCCCCGGGAGATGATGTGGCCCACGCTGGCGGCGTCCAGCTGTACGAAGTCGCTGTTGATCAGCCCCTGCCAGCCCCGGCGGATGCCGACGCACTGTATGCCGTTGGAGAGCGCGGTGCGCACCACCGCGCGCACCGCCGCGTTCATGCCGGGGGAGTCGCCGCCGCTGGTCAGCACGCCGATGCGATTGATCTTCTTGTCCATTGAGGTTACCTCCTTGTGCTTGAATCGTTACGTGGGTATTATAGCAGAAAGGGTGGGGAACGACAAGGCGGAACTTCTGATTCATCGAGCTTTGCTCGATAAATCAGGTTTTAGGTTTTAGGTTATAGGTTTTAGGTGGAGGTTCCCTTCCCTAACACCTATAACCTAAAACCTAACCCCTCAACATCTGATTTGTCGCCCCGCGACAAATCAAATGTTGCTCTCCTCCCGTATCCTCAGCATTCGGTCCGGGTAGTCGCCGATCAGCATGTCTGCGCCGGCTTCGAGGCTCTGGCGGATGTCGGCCTCGTCGTTCACGGTCCAGACGTTCACCTGCATACCCCTGGCGTGGGCCTTGTCCGCCTCCCGATACAGCAGCAGCTCGGAGAAGTGGGGGTGTATGGCGTCGATGCCCACCAGGTGCGTCAGGTCCCAGGGATCGACGACCTTCCGGTTGTTGAGCTTGCCGATGGGGGTCCGGAGCAGGCCGACGCGGGCGTGCGGCTCCATGTGCTTGATCAGCAGAAGGCTTGCACTGTTGAAGCTGGAATAGAGAACGCGATCCGTCATGCCCGTTTCCGAGGCGAGCTTGACGCACTTTTCCTCGATGTGCTCATAGCGTATGCGGCTCGTCTTCAGCTCCGTATTGACTTCAAGGCCGGTGGGCTTCAGCAGCTCGTAGACCTCCCGAAGGGTGGGAATGGTCGCGTTCGGATACTCGGGATGGGTCTTGTTGAAGCGCAGCCGCTTCAGTTCCGCCACGGTCTTATCCCGTATGAAGCCCAGGCCGTTGGAGACGCGGCTGAGCGCTTCGTCGTGGGCGACCACCAATTCCCCGTCCCTGGTCATGTGAACGTCCAGCTCCACGCCGTCCGCCCCCATCCGGACCGCCAGCTCAAAGGCCTCCAGAGTGTTTTCCGGGGCGTAGCCGGAAGCGCCGCGATGTGCAAATACCTTTTGCATTCGTATGACCCCCATATCAGTCGTATACCAATGTCATTATAGCAGAAATGTCAGTGGCAGGCAAGGAACAATTGGGAATGAGGAATGAGGAATGAGGAATGTGGGACAAAAGAACCGTCCCCTTGTCCCACAAAAGCGTTGACAAATTCTGATTTGTCGCGCTGACGCGCAGGGAATAGGGATTAGGGATTAGGGATTAGGAAAAGCCGCGCACCGAGGTATCACGAGGAATAGAGCGACCGTTCCCGCGACAGAACAGAGGATTATTCATGTTTTAAGGGATGGTGTTTGTTTCTACCATGCGCCAGCCACTATTTCTAATCCCTAATCCCTCTCCCCGACAAATCAG
>JAFRJF010000285.1 GCA_017432405.1 Clostridia bacterium
ACGATGCTTTGCGCGTTTCCTCCCAAGAGAACGACCTCATCCGTCACGGCGCTTTGCGCCGCGCCACCTTCCCCTGAACCGGCAGCTTCGCTGCCTGGGGAAGGCTTTGGGGTACCGCGTCAACTCGACAAATCAGTATTTACCGAATTCGCGTCGCCCTAAAGGACTAGCTTCGCGTCGTCCTAAAGGACTAGCTTCGCGTCGCAGCACCGCCTTCAGTTGATCCATTTCCACGGGCTTGGACAGGTGGGCGTTCATGCCCGCCTGGAGGCACTGCTTCACGTCCTCCTCGAAGGCGTTGGCCGTGAGGGCGATGATGGGTATGGTGGCCGCGTCGGGCCTGTCCAGCGCCCGGATGGCCCGCGTCGCCGCCAAACCGTCCATGACCGGCATGCGCATGTCCATCAGGATCGCGCAGAAGTGGCCCGGCGCGCTGGCCTCGAACATCTCCACGGCCCGGCGGCCGTTTTCCGCCCATTCGGAGGTGATGTCCTCCATGTCCAGCAGGTCCGTGAGGATCTCCGCGTTCAGCTCCATGTCCTCGGCGATCAACATGTGCAGCCCCGCCAGCGAGAGGGCCTGCGCTTCCGGCTCCGGCGCGGTATCCACATGCGCAGCCTTTTTCAGCGGGATGCGGACGGTGAAGGTCGTGCCGCGGCCCTTTTCGCTTTCCACGTCGATCTGGCCGCCCATCAGGTCGACCATGTTCTTGGTGATGGCCATGCCCAGGCCGCTGCCGCCGTAGCGGTTGGTGGTCGTGGCGTCCTCCTGGACGAAGGGGTCGAACAGCTTCGGCAGGAAGGCGGGGTCCATGCCGATGCCCGTGTCCTTCACCGTAAAGCACAGGATGGCCCGTCCGTCCGGGGCATCCTGCTGCGCCACGGTAAAGGTGACGGTTCCCGGCGCGTCGGTGAACTTGACGGCGTTGCCCAATATGTTGATGATGATCTGCTTGAGCCTCAGGTCGTCGCCGGTGAAGTACCCGTCCAGGGGCTCCACCTGGTTGCAGACGAAATCCAGCCCCTTGTCCGCGCACTGTCCGTGGATGATGACGTTGATCTGATTGAGCATCTCCCGGAAGGAGAATACCTCGTCCCTGAGCACCATGCGCCCGGATTCGATGCGGCTCATGTCCAGTATGTCGTTGATGAGGGACAGCAGGTGCCGGGCGCTGGAGCCGATCTTGTCCAACTCCTCCCGGGTGTGTTCAGATATGTTCGGGTCCTGAAGGGCGATGTTGTCCAGCCCGATGATGGCGTTCAGGGGCGTGCGAATTTCATGGCTCATCGAGCTGAGGAAGGCGGTCTTCGCCGCGTTGGCCTCCTCCGCCCGGGTCAGGGCCTCTGTGAGCGCCCGGTTTTGCTCCAGGGACTGACGGGTCTCCCGGTCGACGTTGGAGAAGCCCGCGCCGATGGCGTGGACGATATTGTCGTCGCGCTCGTCAATGGTGCGCACGCCGGCGATGCGCAGCATCTCATATTGCTCCACGCCGTCCTTGACGGTCAGGTAGCGCAGGCTGATCATCTTCTCGCTGGCAAGCCCGGCGCGGATGTTGTCGGGTTCGATGAACCGAAGGAAGGCCTCCTTGTCCGCCTCGCAGACGTAGCGGTCGGCATATTCGGCAAAGCCCTCCCGGAAGGAGAAGCTCCGGCCCTCTCCAAAAGGACTAGCTTCGCGTCGCCCTAAAGGACTAGCTTCGCGTCGCCACATCCTGGCCCCCCGCGTCTTCCCGGTGGCCCTGACGCAGAGGCATTCGTCCTTGTCGAGGTTGGCGTGGTAGATGCTCCGGTAATCGGCGGCCATGGCCGTGATCATGCCGGAGAGGATCTCCCGGTTCTGGTCCTGCAGGTAGATCAGCACGATGGAAACGGCGCCGCTGGTCCAGGTGCCGGGCATGCCGGTCTGGAACAGGCTCACGATCGACCCGATCACCGGGATCAGGTAGAACTTGAGCAGCTTGTGGATGTCCTTGCGGGGCACGCGGGCGTCCCTGCGAACCAGTTGGATGAGGATGTGCACGAACGAGATCACGATCATGCCGTAGGCGCCGATGGTTTGCAGCCAGAACAGGGGGCCGTGGCTGTAGACGTTATCAGGAGAGACGGTGAAGATCCAGCCCGTCCATATGGATATCAGGTTGAGCGCCATGAAGATGTAGCCTGGGAGCATGACCAGGGCCTGTAGCTTTGGCGTGACCCGATAGCCCAGGGATTCCAGGACGTACAGGTACCACAGGCAGCCTATGACGACGCCGCCCCCCAGGTACAGGGCGTTGACGACGAGATTGGCGGTGACGGCGCCGGGAAACCGGCGTCCCTCGACCAGCACCCACAGGATATCGAGGGCGAGGAGTATGATTATGCCATAGGCCGTGGTTCTAAACAGTATGCGATCCTTCTGCTGGTTGACGCTCTGCCGGCTCTGCATCGCGATGGTGCAGAGCAGTATCAGGCACAGCGCGTCGAGCTCTATGTGGATGGCCGGGGCCATAGCGCGTCACTTCCTTGCCTTTTCGGTTGTCATGATTTTACCATATATTCACCTCTGTATCAACTGTAATTTTAATGTGAGCCCAAATACCACACAGTCCGCAGGCCGCTCAGATGAGCTTCTTCTCCCGCCATTTCCCGCTGTAGAAGCGCAGCACATCCAGCAGCGCCTTCAGGCACCAGTCCAGCACCATGGCCCAGGCGATGCCGACGATGCCCATGTTCAGCCACAGACCCAGGACGAAGGAGAGCGCCGTGCGGAATACCACGGTGCACAGCAGCGAGGACCACAGGCTGAACTGAACGTCGCCCGCGGCGCGCAGGCCGGAGGACAGGGGCATGGCGAAGGGCTGCACCAGCGCGGCAAAGATATTGTGGATGATGACGATGACCCAGATGTAGTGCCGGGTCTCGGCGGTGACGGCGTACAGCGGCAGGATCGCGGGCACCAGCAGCAGCACCAGGGCGTTCCACAGCGTGGAAAGCAGCAGCGACAGCCGCGTCAGCTTCCGCATGTACCAGGCCGCGGCGTCGGCGTCGCCCGCGCCCATACACTGGCCCACCACGGTGATGAACACCGGGCTCATGGACGTGCACATGCAGGCGGCCAGCGACCACAGCGTCTGCCCGATGCCGTTGGCGGCGATCTGCGACGTGCCGAAGGTGGCGATCAGGGAACCCAGCACCACCTTGGCCAGCTGGAACAGCACCTGCTCGGCGGCGTTGGG
>JAFRJF010000286.1 GCA_017432405.1 Clostridia bacterium
GCAAAAACGCAAGCGTTTTCACCGAAATCCACCTTCCCCAGAGGGGAAGGCTACTTTTGGGACCGTCACCATCAACACGACAAATCAGTAGTTGTCATCAGATTGACCAACACCAAGGAGGGATCACCATGCGAAAGGTACATGTCGCCGCCTCCACCGAATACGACGTGCTGATCGGCGAGGGCCTGATCGACAAGTCCGGCGAATTGACAAGGAAGGTCGTCAGGCCCTGCAAATGCCTGATCGTCACTGACGATACCGTGGACGAGCTCTACGGCGACCGGGTGCAGATCAGCTTCAGCTATGCCGGCTTCGACGTCTCCCGCTTCGCCTTTCCCGCCGGGGAGGCCAGCAAGAACCTGTCCACGCTGTCGGACATACTGGACGCGCTGGGCGAGACCCGGCTGAGCCGCAGCGACCTCGTCGTGGCGCTGGGCGGCGGCGTGGTGGGCGACATCGCCGGCTTCGCCGCGGCGATCTATACCCGGGGCATACGCTTCGTGCAGATCCCCACCACGCTGCTGGCAGCGGTGGATTCCTCGGTGGGCGGCAAGACCGCCATCGACATGCCCTTCGGCAAGAATATGGTCGGCGCGTTTCACCAGCCCTGCCTGGTGATCACCGACACCGACGTGATTCGGGAGCTTCCCCCGTTGCAGCTGTCCAACGGCGCGGCGGAGGCCATCAAGTGCGGCGTGCTCAATGACCCGGGCCTGTTCGCGCTGCTGGAGGGCGGCGACTGGTTGGATGAGGTGGACGAGGTCGTCGAGCGCTGCGTGGCCTACAAGCGGGACGTGGTGGCCGGGGACGAGTTCGACACCGGCAACCGGGCCTTTTTGAACCTGGGTCACACCTTTGGCCACGCCATCGAGCACCTCTCCGGCCTGAAGCTGCTCCACGGCCAGGCCGTGGCCGTCGGCACGGTAATGGCCGCCTCGGCGGCAGGGTGTCCCGGGGAAATGATCGTCCGGCTGGCCGGATGCATAAAGCGCAACGGCCTGCCCGTGCGCTGCGACTACGATGCCCGGGCGCTGGCCGATGCGGCGCTGTCCGACAAGAAGCGCTCCGGAGGCACGATCACGCTGGTGCTGCCCGACGCCATCGGCAAGTGTCACCTTGAAAAGGTACCCGTGACCGAGCTGCCCGCCCGGTTCGAGAGGGCCCTCGCCGCGCAGGAGGCGCTGAAGCTGTGAACGTCGTGATCACCCCCTCCCCCCTGTCCGGCGCGGTGCGCGTCCCGGCCTCCAAATCTACCGCCCACCGGCTGCTGATTGCCGCGGCGCTGGCGGACGGCCCCACCCGCATATCCATCAGCGCCATGAACCGGGACATCGAGGCCACCGCCGCCTGTCTGCGGGCGCTGGGCGCGGGCATCGAGGCGGAGGGCGACGCCCAGAAGCTCTCCCCCATCGCCGAAATTCCGGCGGAGGTCACGCTGGACTGCGGCGAAAGCGGCTCCACGCTGCGCTTCCTGCTGCCCGTCGCGGCGGCGCTGGGCGCGCGGGC
>JAFRJF010000287.1 GCA_017432405.1 Clostridia bacterium
CGCCCTGAAGCCGACCGATGAGGCGACGCTGAAGGTGAACGTGACCACCGACGGACAGCCCACCCTGACCTACACGTGGTTCGTTGATGAAACCAAGATCGACGGCGCGACCGGAGCCAGCTATGCCGTGACCGCGGGCAATGTGGGTGAGTACACCTACAAGTGCGAGGTCAGCGACGGCACGAATACCAAGGAAGTCCCCTTCGCGGTGACCGTGGACAACGCATTCTCCGCCCAGGTGAAGGGCGAAGCCGCGAAGACCGTGTTCATGGGGGCTGCCGCCACGTTGGAGGTGGAGGCCGCCTGCGCGACTGGCGACAGGCTCTCCTACAAGTGGACCAGGACCGACGCGCCTGAAACTGTTCTCGGCACGGAAGCGGCCTACACTACCGTTGCCCATGATACCGTGGGCGAGTATGGCTATACCTGCGAGATCAACGACGGCTACGGCAGCGATAAAGTGACGCTGAGCTTTACCGTGAACGTTGTCAACGCACCCGAGCTGACCAGTGCCACCGCGTTGCAGGCCGCCTTTACCGTCGCGCCTACCGGGTCAGCGACGCTTGAGGTGCAGACCGAATGCGCCGGCGCGCCCACCCTGACCTATGCCTGGTACGCGGGCGAGGCGACCGATCCCATCGACGGCGCGAACGAAGCCAGCTATGCCGTGACCGTGGGCAATGTGGGCGAATATACCTACAAGTGCCAGGTCAGCGACGGCACGAACACCAAGGAGGTCACCTTCACGGTGACCGTGGACAATGGTTTGACCGCCAGCGCGTCCGGTGAAGCCGAGCTGACTGTGACCATCGATGAGGCCGCAGAGCTGGCCGTGGAGGCCGGCTGCACCAAGGGCGAGCCGACCTACAGGTGGTTCGAGGGCGAGAGCAGCGAACCGATCGAGGGCGCCGAGAGCGCCAGCTACAGCGTGACCAAGTCTGAAGCCGGCACCTACACCTACAGGTGTGAGGTGGGCGACGCCTATGGCAGCGCGGCCCAGAGCGTGGCGTTCACCGTGACGGTGACCGAGCCCGACCTTGTCGTCACTGCTGAGGTCGAGGACGGCTATTTCAGGCACGCTGAGAACGGACGCGACTATGTCTGGACGAACAAGGACGGCAACCGCCACAGCCTGCGCTTCAGAACAGAGGCTGAGAGCGACTTCACGGTTACTGTCTCCGACGATTGGATGCAGACCAGCGAAGATGGCAACACCTTCGGGGCGTACACCGGCTACGTCTGGGTCTACATTGACAAAAACCTGACTGGCGCGGTCCGGACGGGCACGGTCACCTTTGCTTCGGAGTCCACAACTGTGACCTATACCGTCAGCCAGCTGCCGTATCTGATCGCGGGTCTGACCAAGCCTGCGGCGATGGTGGGCAAGGTGACGCTGCCCGGAGAGGATAGCTCTGTTGCGACGCTGCCCTTTGAGGGGATCGACCTCGCGTGGAACGCCGTCGACGGCGCGACCCGCTACGAAATCGGCATCATCACACCGAACAACCTCATGAGGGATTCGGACGGCGACAGGCCCTTCATCAGCTATACCGCCGAGACGGCTGGCAGCAGCTTCACCGCGCAGGTGGCGAAGTCGATGCTGGAGCCCGGCGGGAAGGGCAATCATCGCGTATTCCTGTGGATCTACGACGCATACGGCCACAGGTACGCCAACTACTACGACTTTACGGTTGAGAACGAGGCCAATCCGGATTGGAAGTACATCTACCAGCGGGAGGGCGACGCAATCACCGGCGTGTACATCCAGGGCTACAAGGGCGACGCGACCGAGCTGGTCATCCCGGCCACGATCGACGGCTATCCCGTGGTGGCCATCGACGAATGGGCGTTTGAGGATAATGACAGCATCACCGGCGTGACCATCCCCAATGGCGTCACGACGATTTGGAACGGCGCGTTCTCGGGCTGCGCGGCGCTGCGGAGCATCGTCGTTCCCGACAGCATTGAGACCATCCGGGACAATGCCTTCGATGGCTGCAACGCGCTGAAGGACATCCAGGTGACCGAGGGCACCTATGCCTGGAACTGGTTCAACGATCATGGCTTCTTCGAGAGTGAGGGCATACTGGAGTCCGACCACCCCTATGAGAGCAATTCCAATGAAACGTGGACTTATACCCATCCCGAAGCGGCGGAGGCCCTGGAGGTGACCTTCTCCGCAAAGACGGAGCTGGAGGACGAGTGCGACTACCTGTATATCTCCGACGCCAACGGCGATGAGAAGATGTATACCGGCAGCGAACTGTCGGGCCGCACGATTGCTGTGATGGGGAACAGCTTCACCATCCGGCTCAAATCGGATGGCAGCGTAGAGGAATACGGCTTCAAGATCCTGAGCGTGACGCCCGCGACCGGGCTTATAGATGCATGGACAGATAATCCTTCGATCAAGGTCGAGCCAGGTAACGCGGTGAGCATGAAGGTGCAGGTCAGCTATGTCGGAGACGTCACGCTAAGCTACGTATGGCATGACCCCAATGGTGCGGTGATTGAAAGTGCTGCTACCTCTACATGCACTGTCGCAGAGCCCAAGAGCGGCACCTACAACTGTGTGGTTAGCGATACGAATGGTAACAGTAAAACAGTCGATTTCGCAGTGAGCATGGACAATTGCCTGACCGCACAAGCCAAAAATGGTAATCCATTTATCATGGTTTTGCCTGGAAGCAACACGACATTAGAGGTGGAAGTCCAGGGGATCGACCTGACGAACCTGACTTATCAGTGGCAGAAGTGGACAGAAACTGAGGATGATGATTGGAGTTGGATGAACCTTCCGGGTATGAACGATGCGACGCTGCCCTTGGAAAACATACAGGAACAAGCCAATTACATATGCGTTGTTCAGGATCGCTATGGCACGAGCATCAACGTGGACTTCGAAGTCAGGCTAATTGAACAGTCGAATATCGCAGATCTACCCCTTGGAGAAACAACAAACTCTGAGATTCTCAATGCTAGTGGCGTAATATACCGTATCGCTGCAGATAATCCCGGATTCTATCGCTTCACGGCGTCAAACGATTATGGTTATACGATGAGCGGCGTCCTGATGGATGCGAATTGGAATATCATCGCTACCGATCGTCAGTGGAGTACGAGAGTTTCATTGATACGTCAGCTTGACGCGGGCAACTATTATTTCACCGTGTGCTTCGAAGGCGAAGAATTGACCGGCACTATCACCGCATGTGCGGAATATATGCCAATTCAGAAGTTGGAGCTGGATACGCCTGCAACTGTAAGCATCTCCAAGGGCGGCCAGAGCGCCTACTTCAGCTTCACGCCGGAGGAGACGGGCTACTATGCCTTCTCCTCGTCTGCGGATTCGGATACCTATGGCTATCTGTACGACGACAGACTGCGGGAAATTGCGGAGGACGACGATAGCGGCGAGGGCAGCAACTTCAAAGTCATGCAGCAGTTGACCGCCGGAGCGACCTACTATTTCGGCGCACGCTATTACGATTCAGGCGACACCGGTTCCTTTGATGTCCTGCTGGAGCGCGCTCAGGGCCTGATCAGCGCCAGCACTGAACAGTCTCAATTCACCGTCGCGCCGGAAACCGAGGTGACGATGCAGGTCAAGACGGTGTGCACGGAGGGCGAAACCGTCAGTTATCAGTGGTTCCTGGTCGGCGATAGCGGGCCGGAATCGATCGAAGGCGAAACCCAGCCCACGTATACCGTGACCGTGACCCGCGCCGCGCAATACAGGTGCGAGGTCAGCGACACGCATGGCAACATGAAGACCGTACAGTTCTGGATCAACGTCGACAACGGCCTGCAGGCGCGTCGCGTCACCCCCGCCGTTGAAGATGGGGAGGACGATACTATCCACGCCAACATGGGCGATGCCGTGGCGCTGGCGGTTGAGGCCAGCTGCAACGAGGGCACACCCAGCTACCAGTGGTACGAGGCGGGCGAGCGGATCGAAGGCGCGAATTCCGCGTCCTACACCACCAAGCCGATCCACAGGGAGCGCACGGAGGTGTACTGCCGTGTCAGCGACGACTACGGCAATACCAGGGATGTCTGGTTCTACATCTACTGCGACAACTATGTCGACAATGACCTCCAGGTCAGCGCGGTGAATGATTACATTTCCGTTACGCCCGAGGAGACGGCGACGCTGCAGGCCAGCGTGACGGCCAACGACCTGACGGATGCCACCGCCCGGTGGTTCTACCGGCCCAGGACCCTGAACGAACAGGGCGAATGGGATGAGGGCGAATGGATTGCCCTCGGCGAAGCGGAAACCGTTGAGGCGGATGGCGGCGAGGCGACGCTGAGCCGCACGCTGGGCGAAGGCGAGCTTCATTCGACGAACTATCGCTGTGAAGTGAGCGATAAGTACGGCAACACCGCTGCTGCGGAGTTCAGCGTGGCCGTAGATACCGGGCTGAGCATGAACTGGGATTGGGAGAATACCCAGCGTTCGGTGCCCTATGGCGAACCGGCGACGCTCACGAGCCGGATCGAGAAGGATTGGGAACCCGTCACCGTCGAAGGCCTTGGCTACACCTGGTACAAGCGCAACGGCGATCAATTCGAACGCATCGACGGACAGACCGGCGCGAGCTACACCATACCGTCGGTCACCTGGCGCGACGACTACAAGTGCGTTGCCGTGGACGCCTATTGGAACAGATACGGAACGAGTGAATTCGTAGGCGTGGAGAATGATCTGAATGTCAGGGCCGCGAACGGCGAGACCATCTTCGCGGTGCCCTATGGCGGACAGTTGACCCTCGCGGTGGAGGCCAGCTGCCTGGCCGGCCAGGATGCGCTGCAATATCAGTGGTCTGGCTGGAAGCTGCCCGACGCAGACAGGGTGGATTTCACCGAAGTGACCGGCGACAGCTACGTCATTGACGCGGTAACCGAGGATTGGGCGTACAGCTGTGATGTAACCGACATCTACGGAGATACCAAAAATGTCGAGTTCAGCGTGACGATCATCGATCCGAATGAGGCGCAGGCGCTGGAGCTCGGCGTCCCTGATTCGAGGCATATCGATACCGATTGGGCGGAAGGTGCGCTTTACACCTATACTCCCGAGGATACCGGGTTGTATACCTTCATCGAAGTCGGAGATGAAGACAACCGTTATACGCCCAGGTATGTCGCGGCGTATGACAGCGCCATGAATAAGATCGACCGCGAAGAGGGACAGTATGAGGTCAGCTTGACCTGCTTGCTGACTGCCGGTGAGAAGTACTACTTCAAGGCAGGTAACTGCATAAGGTATCCCGATTATGACCTCACCGTCGTGCTGAACAAGGACAACCGTTCGGAAAGTGCGACCGAGCTGGCGTTGGATACGCCTGCCAATGTGAACATCACAGAGGACGGCCAGACCGTATATTTCAGCTTCACGCCGGCGCAGACGGGCTATTATGCCTTCTCCTCTGAGAACGACAGCGGAAATGCAGCGCGTGGTTCCCTCTATGATGGCAACTTCCGGGTGATCGAGAGCAAAACGGGCTGGAACAATTTCAGCCTCGCGCATCAGTTGGTCCAGGGGAACACCTATTACTACGGGGCAGCGTTCGACAACGATGATTGCCAGGGCAGTTACACTGTGAAGCTGGCGCGCATCCAGGGCCTGGTCGATGCCTCGACTGAACAATCCAATTTCGCCGTTGCGCCGAATACCCAGGTGACGCTGCAGGTCAATGCGGTGTGCACGGAAGGCGAAACGCTGGGCTATCAGTGGTACCGGATTTCGGACGAAGATGAAGCGCTTGACGGCGAGACGGGCGACAGCTATACGCTGACGGTTGTACAGTACGATCGTTTCATGTGTATCGTCACCGATGCCTACGGCAACAGCGCAAGGGTGGAATTTGAGGTTTCCGTCGACAACGGCCTGCAGGCACGTCGCGTCAGCCCCGCCGTTGAAGACGAGGAGAGCGATACCATCCACGCCAATATGGGCGAGGCCGTGGCGCTGGCGGTTGAGGCCAGCTGCAACGACGGTGCGCCCAGGTACCAGTGGTACGAGGCAGGCGAGCGGATCGAAGGCGCGAATTCCGAGGCCTACACTACGAAGCCGATCCACAGGGAGGAGACAGAGGTTTACTGCCGCGTCAGCGACGACTACGGCAATGCCAGGAATGTCTGGTTCTACATCGACTGCGACAACTATGTCGATAACAACCTCCAGGCCTGGGCGGTGAGCGATTACATTTCCGTTACGCCCGAGGAGACGGCGACGCTGGAGGCCAGCGTCTCAGCCAATGACCTGACGGGCGCGACTGCCCAGTGGTTCTACAGGCCCAGGACCCTGAACGATCACGGAGACTGGGATGAGGGCGAATGGGAATCCCTGGGCGAGCCGGAAGCCTTCACTGCGGAGGGCACCGAGGCGACGGTGACCCGCGCGCTGAGCGACGGCGAGCTTCATACGACGAACTATCGCTGTGTCATTACCGACAAATACGGCAATGAAGCAGACGCGGAATTCTATGTGTCGGTAGACAGCGGAATGTCTGTTGAGTGGGATTGGGAAAAGATTGTAACAAAAGCGCCTTATGGGTCAGAGGCAACGCTGGCGGTACAGGACCCCGGCGAGGGCGTAAGCCTCACCTGGTACAGCTATACGGATGAGACCGGTCGCGTCAGGATCGAGGGCGAGACCGGCACGAGCCTTACAGTCAGTGATGTGACCGGACGCAAGAGATATGAGTTTGTCGCTGCCGACAGGTATTGGAACAGCACGTCAAATGCACTGGATGTGACCGTGGAGAACCACCTGACCGCTGAGGCCGTGGGCGACAGCGACGTATCCGTGGCCCCGAATGGCAGGGCGACACTGGCGGTGAACGCGAGCAGCGACGACAACAGTCATACCTACCGTTGGTCGAAGGAAGTCTTTGCTGAATATGAAGGCGGCGGCTCCGGCTGGCAACGGATCTACTTCGACGATGCGAACGGAGCAACGTTGACCACGGATGAAATCACGGAGAATATTTACTATTACTGTGAGGTCCGCGACTCGTATGGCACGAGCGTAGAGGTGGATTTCTATGTCCGTGTGAACAATGAATTGTCCGTGCAGGCCCGGGACGGCAAAACCACGATCAGGGCATTCTCCGGTGACGATGCTGCGCTGGCGGTTGAGGTCACGGCCATTGATGCCGAAGGCCTTATGCTGAAGTGGCAGAAGTATTCGGAATATGAAGGATATACGGAAATCGAGGTCGAAACGGGTAACGAGCTCACGCTCAAGGCTGTTTCCGAAAGCGCCCGTTACCGGTGCTCCGTCACCGATGCCTATGGCAATAACGCGAGTGTGGAATTCTATGTTGAAGTCATAGATGCGAGCAATGTCACGGCGCTGATGTTGAATGAACCCGTTTCCGTGACCCTTGAAGAGGATGAGACGGCGCTCTTCAGCTACGAATGTGTCAAGACCGGCGTTTACCAGTTTGGCTCTTCCGAAAACGACGACCTCACCACACGGGGTGAGCTGTACGATGCGGACTGGAGTACCGTGGCTTACGATACCAATGGCGGCATGAATAGAAACTTCCGCTTGCTGTATCGGCTGGAGGCGGGCACAAAGTATTACTTTGGCGCCAGGTATGAGTATCCCGATTCAGGCAGCTTCCAGGTATGCCTGGAAGAGGCCCTGTTCATGGAGAGCATTCCCGCGCTGACCCTGGGTGATGCGCTGACCTTCGATACGGACGAGACGGACAAGACCGTCGCCTTCACCTTTACACCGTCCGAATCGGGCATCTACGATATCCACTTTGGCTTGGCTGAGGATTACACCATCTCCGTGTACGACGCGGCCATGCATAAGCTCCCTTACGACGGAACACGCATCGTAAGAGAGTGGCAGGGCGACGGCAAGTATCATGTCCGGTTGAATGCGGAAGCCGGGGAGAACTACACCGTTGTTGCGGAGTACGCGAACGAGTATGGCGCGGACAGCTTCACGGTGGAGGCGGAGCGCATACAGGGCCTGTACGATGCAAACTTTGTGAATGGTTGCAACTTCACTGTCGCGCCGGGTGAACAGGTGACGCTTGAGGTCTATACGAAGTGTACGGATGATGTGCCGCTGACCTTCGAGTGGTACCGGGAAGGCGAGGAGACGCCGATCAGCGGCGCGAATGGTCCCACCTATTCCCTGACCGTCACCCGCCATGAAAGCTACAAGTGCGACATCAACGATGCATATGGCCATAACCATTACGTCTGGTTCTGGATCGACGTCGACAACGGCTTGCAGGCGCGTCGCGTCAGCCCTGCCGTTGAAGACGAGGAGGACGATACCATCCACGCCAATATGGGCAATGCCGTGGCGCTGGCGGTTGAGGCCAGCTGCAACGAGGGCACACCCAGCTACCAGTGGTACGAGGCGGGCGAGCGGATCGAAGGCGCGAATTCTGCGGCCTACACTACGAAGCCGATCCGCAGGGAGGAGACAGAGGTTTACTGCCGTGTCAGCGACGACTATGGCAACACCAGGGATGTCTGGTTCTACATCGACTGCGACAACTATGTCGATAACAACCTCCAGGCCTGGGCGGTGAGCGATTACATTTCCGTTACGCCCGAGGAGACGGCGACGCTGGAGGCCAGCGTCTCAGCCAATGACCTGACGGACGCCACTGCCCAGTGGTTCTACCGGCCCAGGACCCTGAACGATGAAGGCTACTGGCATGAGGACGAATGGGTTGCCCTGGGCGAAAAGACAGACATTACAGCTGAGGGAGGATCGGCGGCGTTGACCCGTGCGTTGAGCAGCAGCGAGCTGTTCACGACCAGCTATCGCTGCTCGGTCACCGATAAATATGGGAACATTGCCGATGCGGAATTCAATGTAGATGTAAGCACCGATCTGTCGGTCTGGAATGAAATCGCGCTGCTCATCGTAAAGGAGGGGAACTCCATTGAGCTTGAGCCCAAGGTTCAGTCCGGGCAAGGCAATGTGAGCTACGCCTGGTATCGCAATGATCAGATCATTGAAGGCGCGAACCAGCGGACCTATACCGTGCGGAATGTTACTGAGGATAATACGTACTACTGCCGCGCCACTGACGAATATTACAATATGAGTTCCGCGGATTTCCGTGTATGCGTGGTAAATCCGGCGGATGCGGTGGAGATGACGGCGGATACGGAGGCTTCAGCGAACATTCCAAGGCGGAGTTCGATTGCTTTGTTCAAGTTCACCCCCGAAAAAACCGCCAATTATACCATTCATTCCAACGAGGATGTTGAGGATGGCACCTTCGGTTATTTGTTCGACAGCAACCTGACCGAGATCGAATGGGCGGACAGCAATAATGTGGAAGGCAACGAATTCCAGCTTACCCATATGCTTGAGGCCGGCAAACTGTACTATATCGGCGCCAGATTTAACGACCAGGAGGTTACCGGCCCCATCAAGGTACAGGCTGACCTTAAAGAGGAATTAAACATTACGCCGATATCCCTGAACGGGAGCACCAAGGCAACAATCGCGGAAGCTGGCCATATGGCTTACTTCAGCTATACACCGGAACAGACGGGCTACTATGCCTTCTCCTCGTCTGCGAATTCGGATACCTTTGGACATCTGTACGACGACAGACTGAGGGAAATTGCGACCGACGATGATAGCGGCGAGGACGAAAACTTCAAAGTCATGCGGCAGTTGACCGCCGGAGCGACCTACTATTTCGGCGCGCGCTACCTCAATTCAGGCGACACCGGTTCCTTTGATGTCCTGCTGGAGCGCGTCCAGGGCCTGATCAGCGCCAGCGCTGAACAATCCGATTTAACCGTCGCGCCGAATACCGAGGTGACGATGCGAGTCAACGCGGAATACACGGAGGGCGAAAACGTCAGTTATCAGTGGTTCCTGGACGGCGAAAGCGGGCCGGAATCGATCGACGGCGAAACCCAGCCCACGTATACCGTGACCGTGACCCGAGCCGCGCAATACAGGTGCGAGGTCAGCGACACGCATGGCAACAGGAAGACCGTACAGTTCTGGATCAACATCGAGAACGGCCTGCAGGCACGTCGCGTCAGCCCCGCCGTTGAAGACGAGGAGGACGATACCATCCACGCCAATATGGGCGAGGCCGTGGCGCTGGCGGTTGAGGCCAGCTGCAACGATGGCAAGCTCAGCTACCAGTGGTACGAGGCAGGCGATGAGATCGAAGGCGCGAATTCGGCGGCATATACCACGAAGCCGATCCGCAGCGAGCGCACTGCGGTGTACTGCCATGTCAGCGACGACTACGGCAACACACGGGATGTCTGGTTCTACATCGACTGCGACAATTATGTCGAGAACAACCTGCAGGCCAGCGCGGTGAATGGATCCATTTACGCCACGCCCACGGACGGTGTGACGCTGCAGGCCAGCGTGTCGGCCGACAAAGACCTGACGGGCGCGACCGTCCAGTGGTTCTACCAGTCCATGACCCTGAACGATCAGGGCGAATGGGAATATGGCGAATGGGCTGCCCTGGGCGAGCCGGAAGCCTTCACGGCGGAGGGCCGCCAGGCGGCGCTGACGCGCGCGCTGGGCGACGCAGAGCTCCATTCAACCAACTATCGCTGCGTGGTCGTCGACCAGTACGCGAATGAGGCGTATGCCTATTACACCGTGCAGGTCGAGAACACGGATGCGACCCTGGCCCGCTTTGATTACGACAATCTCGTGACAGGTGTACCCTATGGCGAGCCGGCGGTTTTGAAGACGAAGCTGGATGGGGAGCCCACCGGAGACTTGAATTACACCTGGTACCAGGAGGAAGAAACGTGGGCGCGCATTGATGATCAGAACGGGTCGGAGTTCACCACACCCCCGGTTACGGTGCGGAAGGCTTATCGGTTTGTGGTCACAGACCGCTACTGGAACCGCAACAGCGATTACGTCTATGTTTCCGTGGAGAACCATCTGAGCGCGAATGCCGTGGGCGACAGCGATGTATACGTTGCGCCGAAGGGCAGCGTGACGCTGGCGGTCGACGCCAGCTGCGACGACGGCACCCTCTATTACCAGTGGGTCCGTCAGGTCTACAGCCCGGAAGAGGGCTGGACGGATCAGATCATCGAGAACGGGACGGGCGCGACCTGCACCATCGATCCGGTGACGACCAACGGTTCGTATTATTGCCGCGTCAGCGACAGAGCCAGCAATACAGCCGAAGTCTGCTTCAATGTTATTGTCGACAATCAGCTGACGGCCCGCGCCAGGGACGGCGTGGAAGAATTCACGGTCTCCTCCGGCGACAACCTGACGCTGGAGGTCGAGGCCTCCGCAGTGGACGCGGACAGCATAGGCTATGAGTGGCAGGAAGCTCGGTGCGGCGACGATAACGAATGGGTGTGGACGGAGCTGGAGGACCAGAACAGCGCGACGCTCGCGCTGGAAAATATCACGGACAAGGCAAAGTTCCAGTGCACCGTCAGCGACAGCTACGGATCCAATGTGCAATACGCTTTCTTTACCGTCAATGTCATCGACCTGGCAAATGCCACGCCCCTGACGCTGGGCACGGATGCGGATGTTACGATCAACGATCCCTGCGAATGGGCGATGTTCAGCTTCACGCCTGATGAAGATGGCCTGTATCTGTTCACGGCATCGGAAAACGGGTATGAGAGCCTTGTGGGTACGGTCTATGACGCGAACCTGAATATCCTGGCCACCGATAACGCGGGGGGCACGGAAGGCGAATTCCGGGTGACGCGGCAGCTTCAGGCGGATACCCTGTATTATCTCAGCGCCCGCTACCATTCTGAAATCACGACGGGTTCGTTCCGCGTGCGGGTGGATCCGTTCCCCGTTACGGCGCTGACTGTCGGCGAGGCCGCGAGCGCAAATATCGACGAGGATTTTCAGATCGCCTACTTCAGCTTTACGCCGGCTCAGACGGGCTATTACAGCTTCGAATCCCTGGCCGACAACGATACCTATGGCCACCTGTACGATGAAAACCTGCAGGAGCTCGCTTACAATGACGATGACGGTGAAAACGGCAATTTCTACATCATGCGAGAGCTGACCGCGGGTGCGATTTATCACTTCGGCGCGCGTTATTACGGCGCATATACCGGCAGCTTCAGCGTCCTGCTGAAGCGTTACCAGGGCCTGGTGAGCGCCAGCGCGGCGCAGGAATCCGTCATCGTGGTGCCGGGGACAGAGGCCACGCTGAAGGTCGATGCAATCTGCACCGAGGGGGAAACCCTCAGCTATCAGTGGTATCTGGACGGCGCGCTGCTCGACGGCGCGACGACGGACAGCTATACGCTGGAACCCACCGGATACGCGAGCTATAAGTGCGTGGTCAGCGATGCCTTTGAGCACAGCCGGGAAATCTGGTTCTATGTGAACGTCGACAACGCCTTGACGGCCCAGGCTGTCGGTGAAAGCGAGTTAAGCGTTTCCATGGGCGAAACCGTACAGCTCGCGGTGACGGCCAGCTGTACGGCTGGCGAGCTCAGCTATCAGTGGTATGAGGACTACTCGCTCATCGAAGGCGCGACGCAGGCGAGCTATACCACGAAGCCGTTCAACCGCTCGTCCGCCTACTACGAATGCTGTGTCACGGATCAGTACGGCGCTTCGGCTAATGTGTCGTTCTCCGTCGAATGCGGCGATTATATCGACAACCAGTTCCAGGCCTGGACGGACGCGTCGAGCATCGAAGTTTCCCCGACGGAGCAGACCACGCTGCAGGTCGATGTGTCGGCCAATGACATGGAGGGCGTGACCTACCGCTGGTCTTACCTGAGAAAGAGCCTGGACGTGCACGGGAACATGGTGGATGGCGAGTGGGTGAGCATTCCCGAAGCGAACGAAGCCAGCTACACCCTGAGCGGCGCGGACGCCTTCACGACCACCTATCGCTGCGAGGTTTCCGACAAATACTGGAATACCGCGAACGTGGATATCAGCGTGTTGGTGAACAGCGAACTGACCACGGATATCGACGGGGAGCACAGCAATGCCAACGTCTTTTACGGAGAAACCGCGACGCTCGTCGTGACGGCCAGCGATGCGGATGCTATTATACACTGGTACGAAAACCGGGAGAATGATTGGTACTACATTGAAACTTCTGAGGATGGACGCCTCGTTATCCCCGAGGCCACGGCGGACGTGGCATACAGGTGGGTGGCGATCGACAGGTACCTGCGCACAGCGGAAGGCTATGTGGATGTGAACGTCGAGAACGATTTGAACGTTACCGTCGCGAACGGCCTGGATAAGATTGCGGTTCCCACAGGGAACGATGTCGCGCTCGCGCTGGCGATCAGCTCCCTGAGCGGGCCGGAGGCGCTGAGCTATCAGTGGTACCGGCTGGTCACAGTGGGCGACGAGGAATATAGCTATCAGGAATGGCAGGCGATCGAGGGCGCGAACGAACGCCAGTACACCGTTGCCTACGTCACCGAAGACGGCCAGTACAGGTGCGATATCAGCGACCGCTGCGGCGGCTGGACCCAGGTGGAATTCACGGTTGTTTGCGTTGACAATACCGGCGTTACGGCGCTGGCGCTGCGCGAGGAGCAGTCCGTGACCCTGGAGAACGTCGGCCAGCAGGCCATGTTCAGCTACACGCCGGACAAGACCGACATGTATGTGTTTGAATCCTCGAACAACGATTATCGCACGCTTCGCGGCGCGATCTTCGACGCAGACTGGAACAACATCGCCTCCAATCTCGCCGGCGGGCCGGACAACAACTTCCGCACCGTCTACAGGCTTGAGGCGGGGCAGCCGTATTACTTCGGCGCCTGGCATGAGTCCGAGGAGACGGGCAGCTTTACCGTGCGGCTGGATCGGTACGACGTTACCGGGCTGACGGAGGGCGTATCCGCGCAGGCGACCATCTCCGGGGAGGGGCAGAGGATATACTACAGCTTCACGCCCCAGGAGACCGGCTATTATGCCTTCGCCTCGTCCGGCGCCGAGTACGCAACGATAGGCTACCGGTATGACGGTGCCATGCAGGAGACCATGGGCGAAACCGGCTGGAACGATTTCAGCATCAGATGCAAGCTGGAACAGGGAGAGACCTATTACTTCGCTGCGGCGTTCAACAACTATTCCGATACCGGCAGCTTTGACGTTTGCATGACGGCCCTTCACGGCCTGATCAGCGCCGAAGGCGAGAACAGCTATCTGTATGTCGCGCCGGAAACGGAGGTCAGCCTGCGGGTGAACGCGGAATGCGCGCGGGAGGGCGAGCTGGCGGACCTGAGCTACCAGTGGACCCGTGAGGGCGAAGCGATCGAAGGCGCGACGACGGCGGAATATACGCTGACGGTGACCGAATCCGCGAGCTTTTCCTGCACGGTCAGCGACAACCAGGGAAACAGCCAGGATGTCAGTTTCTACGTGAGCCTCAACAACGAGTTCGGCGCGTGGGCTGAAACAGACAGCTCGCCGTCTGTCAATATGGGCGAGACGGCGACGCTCTCGGTGGCGGCCACCTGCAGGGTCGGCGGGCTCAGCTACCAGTGGTATAGGGAAAACGAGCCCATCGAAGGCGCGAATGAACCGAGCTATACCACCGGCCCGATCAGCGAATATACCAACTACTATTGCGCTGTCAGCGACGAATACGGCGCAAGCGACAATGTCTACTTCTATGTCAACTGTATCGAGGGATAATGCCTTGGCGTGAAACAGGCCCGGGCGACCAACGCGCCCCGGTTCAACCGACGGTTGAACCGGGGCGCCCTTTTTCCCCCTCAACCACAATTTTTTCATACAATTATCACGCCTCCGTACGTGAACGATTCCCACGCATGGTATAATGAATGTGCGGGTTTTTTTCTTATGCGTTCCATGCATGGATTTGAATCACCATGCGGCTAAGCCGCGCCACGATAAATGAACGCATCCGTAGGGGCGATTTCCAATCGCCCGCGGGCGCTCGGAGAGCGCCCCTACAAGGTAAGTTCATAGTAATACAAATGGGGGGATTGCCGGGTGAAGGCTGAAAACGCCATTGAGCTTCGGAACATATCCAAACGGTTCGGCAAGGTCGTCGCCAACGACCACATCAACCTCTCCGTGCGCAGCGGGGAGATATTGGCCATACTGGGGGAGAACGGCAGCGGCAAGACCACGCTGATGAACATGATCTCCGGCATCTACTACCCGGACGAGGGCCAGATCTTCGTCCACGGGGAGGAGGTCACCATCCGCTCGCCTAAGGACGCCTTTCCGCTGGGCATCGGCATGATCCACCAGCACTTCAAGCTGGTGGACGTGCTCACCGCCGCGGAAAACATCGTGCTGGGGCTGTCGGGGCCCACCCGGCTGGACATCACCGCCGTGGCCACCCGCATCAGCAAGCTGGCGGCGAAGTACGGCTTTGACATCGACCCCTTCAAGAAGATCTACGAGATGTCCGTGTCGGAAAAGCAGACGGTGGAGATCATGAAGATGCTCTACCGCGGCGCGAACATACTGATACTGGACGAGCCCACCGCGGTGCTGACGCCGCAGGAGACCGACGCGCTGTTCGCGGTGCTGCGCAACATGCGCGACGCCGGCAAAGCCATCATCATCATCACCCACAAGCTGAACGAGGTGCTGGCGCTGTCCGACCGGGTGGCCGTGCTGCGCAGGGGCAAATACGTGGGCACCGTCCAGACCGCCGACGCCACCGTGGAGAGCCTCACCGAGATGATGGTGGGCAGCAAGGTGACGCTGGACATCGACCGGCCCGACCCGGTGGACCCCCAGGTGCGCCTGGTGATGAAGGACGTCACCTGCGTGGACCCGGAGGGCGTCATCACGCTGAACCACGCCTCCTTCACCGCCTACGGCGGCGAGATCCTGGGCATCGCAGGCGTGGCGGGCAGCGGGCAGAAGGAGCTGCTGGAGTCCATCGCGGGGCTCACCCCCAAGGAGTCCGGCGAGATCGAATACTACCCGCCGAACAGCGAGACGATGGATATCACCGGGCTCTCCGCCGTGGAGATCAGCCGCCTGGGCATCAAGCTGTCCTTCGTGCCCGAGGACCGGCTGGGCATGGGCCTGGTCGGCGCGATGGACATGACCGACAACATGATGATCCGCAGCTACCGAAAGGGCGGCTTCTTCTGGGCGGACCGGCGCGCGCCCAAGACCCTTGCGGAGCACATCATCGGTACGCTGGAGATCGTCACCCCCGGCGTCTCGACGCCCGTGGGCAAGCTCTCCGGTGGCAACGTGCAGAAGGTGCTGGTGGGCCGCGAGATCGCTTCCGCGCCCACGGTGCTGATGGTGGCCTATCCGGTGCGCGGGCTGGACATCAACTCGGCCTACACCATCTATTCGCTGCTGAACGTGCAGAAGATGCGCGGCGTGGCGGTGCTGTGCGTGGGCGAGGACCTGGACGTGCTGCTGGCCCTGTGCGACAGGATACTGGTGCTCTGCGGCGGCAGGGTGACGGGCGTCGTGGACGCCCGCACCGCCACCAAGGAGCAGATCGGCCTGATGATGACCCAATCCGGGAAGGGGGGCGAGCGCTGATGGCGAGGAACATCCATGGCGTCCATGAGCCGCTGTTTCACATCTCCAAGCGCCAGGAATCCAGCCTGCTGCTGGCCATAGGTGTGCGCCTGGTGGCCATCCTGCTGGCGCTGGTGGTCTGCGGCGTGGTGATCGTGGGGCTGACCGGGCTGAACCCGGTGGAGGTCTACGCCGGCATCATCGACGGCGCGGTGGGCTCCAGCCGAAGGCTGTGGGTGACCATCCGCGACGCGCTGGCGCTGCTGCTGGTGGCCGTGGCCATCACCCCCGCGTTCAAGATGCGCTTCTGGAACGTGGGCGGCGAGGGACAGGTGCTGATCGGGGCCACCGCCACCGCCGCGGTGATGATCAACCTGGGCGACAAGGTGCCCGCGCCGGTGCTGTTTGCGCTGATGATCGGCGCTTCGCTGCTGGCGGGCATGGTCTGGGGCCTGATCCCGGCGCTGTTCAAGGCCGGCTGGAACACCAACGAGACGCTGTTTACACTGATGATGAACTACGTGGCCACCCAGATCGTGTCCTTCTGCATCGTGTTCTGGGAAAACCCCGCGGGCTCCAACAGCGTGGGCATCATCAATTCATCCAGCAAGGCCGGCTGGCTTCCGCCGCTGTTCGGATTGACCTACGGCTGGAACCTGGTGATCGTGGTGGCCATCACCGTGTTCATCTACGTCTACCTGCGCTATTCCAAGCAGGGCTATGAGATCGCCTACGTGGGCCAGAGCGTGAACACCGCCCGCTACGCCGGCATCAACGTGAGGACCGTCATCATCCGCACGATGGCCATCTCCGGCGCGCTGTGCGGCCTGGCCGGGTTCATACTGGTCTCGGGCGCGGGCCACACCATCTCCACCACCCTGGCCGGGGGCCGGGGCTTCACCGCCATCGTGGTGGCCTGGCTGAGCAAGCTGAACACCTTCACGATGATGATCGTGTCGTTCCTGCTGACCTTCATGGCCAAGGGCGCGATACAGATCGCCAGCCAGTTCAGCCTGAACGAAAACGCCAGCGAGATCATCACCGGCATCCTGCTGTTCTTTGTGCTGGGCTGCGAGTTCTTTATCAACTACAAGGTGGAATTCCGCCACCGCCACAGGGAGGGCTGAGCCATGCCGGCGATCATCACATTCCTGCAGAACGCCATTCGCCAGGGCATCTGCATACTCTTCGGCGCCAACGGCGAGATACTGACCGAGAAATCCGGCAACCTGAACCTGGGCGTGCCCGGCATGATGTACATGGGCGGCATCGCCGGCCTGGCGGCGGCCTTCATGTACGAGCGGGGGACCCAGACGCCCAACCCCTCGGTGGGCTTCCTGCTGGCGCTCATCGCGGCGCTGGTGGCCGGCGGCCTGGGCGGGCTGGTCTACAGCGTGCTGACCATCTCCCTGCGGGCCAACCAGAACGTCTCCGGCCTGGCCCTGACCACCTTCGGCGTGGGCCTGGGCAACTTCTTCGGCGGGTCGCTTTCCAAGCTGGCGGGCGGCGTGGGCCAGATCTCCACCGCGGCCACGGCCAGCGCCTTCCGGCTGACGCTGCCCGTGCTGCGGGACATCCCGGTGGTGGGCGACGTGCTGTTCAGCTACGGCCTGTTGACCTATATCGCCATCGCGGTGTCCGTCGTGATGTCCTGGTACCTGAACCGAACCCGCCAGGGCCTGTGCCTGCGGGCGGTGGGCGAGAACCCCGCCACCGCCGATGCCGCCGGCATCAACGTGTCGCTGTACAAGTACCTGGCCACCGTCATCGGCGGGGCCATCTGCGGCCTGGGCGGCCTGTACTTCGTGATGGAGTACTCCGGCGGCACCTGGACCAACAACGGCTTCGGCGACCGGGGCTGGCTGGCCGTGGCGCTGGTGATCTTCGCCCGCTGGCGTCCGCTGAACGCCGTGTGGGGCTCGCTGCTGTTCGGCGCGCTGTACATCCTCTACCTGTACATTCCCGGCCTGGGCCGCAGCACCCAGGAGATCTTCAAGATGCTGCCCTACGTGGTCACGATCATCGTGCTGATTCTGACCAGCCTGCGCAAGAAGAAGGAGGACCAGCCCCCCGAGAGCCTGGGGCAGCACTACTTCCGCGAGGAGCGGTAGAGCGTTGGTGGAGTCGACAGTTCGACTCCACCAAAATTTTCCCCAGGGTCTTCCCATTCCCTGTAAAATAGTGTATAATATCTTTACATCCCATCAGAATAACGGAGGTAACACCATGGCAAAGTATGTTTGCGACGCTTGCGGCTGGGAATATGACGAGGAACTGGGCAGCCCCGAGAACGGCATCGCCCCCGGCACCAAGTTTGCCGATCTGCCCGACGACTTTGAGTGCCCCCTGTGCGGCGTGGGCAAGGACATGTTCTCTGAAGCCTGATCGAAGAAACGACTGAGGCAATGCAGGGGCGCCGAACCGGCGCCCCTGCGGCATATCACCCTGGACCATCCAAGGAGGCTATCCCATGAAGCATGAATTTGACGTTGCGGTGCTCGGCGGCGGGCCGGGCGGCTACGAGTGCGCGATTCGCTGCGCCCAGCTGGGCCTGAAGACGGCCCTGGTGGAGGCGCGGGAGCTGGGCGGCACCTGCCTGAACCGGGGGTGCATTCCCACCAAGGCGCTGCTGCACGGCGCGGAGCTGTACGCCTACGCGAAGTCCGGCGGCGATTTCGGGCTGATCACCGACGGGCTGACGCTGAAATATCCCCAGCTGGCGGCCTACAAGGACGACAAGGTCAAAAAGCTGGTCGCGGGCATCGAGGCCCTGGAGAAGGCCCACGGCGTCGAGGTCATTCGCGGCTTCGGCAGGCTGACCGGGCCCAACGCCATGGACGTCGAGGGCCGCAAAATCACCTATGACAAGCTGATCCTGGCCATGGGCAGCGCCCCGGCGAAGCCCCCGGTGCCGGGCATGGAGAAGGCCCATACCAGCGACGACGTGCTGTCGGCCACCGACCTGCCCAGCGGGGCCATCATCATCGGCGGCGGCGTGATCGGCATCGAGTTCGCCACGCTGTTTTCGTCCCTGGGCAAGAAGGTGACCGTCATCGAGATGATGCCGGACATCCTGCCGGGCTGCATCCCGGAGATCACCGCCAAGCTGAAGGCCCTGCTGAAGAAGAAGGGCGTGGAGTTCATACTGGGGGCGAAGGTGGTCGAGGTGGTGAAGGGCCGCACCGTGCGCTTCGAGAAGGACGGCGTGACCGACGAGCGGCAGTCCGCCACGGTGATCGTCTGCGCGGGCCGCAAGCCGATGACCCGGGACTGCGGCCTGGAAACCATCGGCCTTCAGACGGACCGGCGGGGCTTCGTCGAGGTGGACGAGGGCCTGCGCACCGCCGTGAAGGACGTCTACGCCATCGGCGACATCACCGGCAAGATCCAGCTGGCCCACGTGGCCTCGGCCCAGGGCATGGTGGCCGCGGCGAACTGCGCCGGCCAGGACAGGGCCATGCGCTACGACCGGGTGCCCGCCTGCATCTACACCCTGCCGGAGATCGCCTGGGTGGGCATGACCGAGGAGGCCGCGAAGGCTGCGGGCCACGAGGTGACCGTGGGCAGCTTCAACGTGGCCGCCAACGGCCGCAGCATGGTGATCAACGAGCCCGTGGGCCTGATCCGCCTGATCGTCGACAAGGCCGACGGCAAGGTGCTGGGCTGCCAGATGATGGCGGCGCGGGCCACGGACATGATCGCCGAGATCGCCGCCGTGCTGGAGCTGGGCGGCACCGTCGAGCAGCTGGCGAACGTCATCCATCCCCATCCCACGGTTTCGGAGATCATCAAGGAGGCCGCCCACGACGCCGAGGGGCTGTGCGTGAACGCGATGCCGAGGAGGTAATCATGCTTCTGAACGAGGGTTGCGTGGCCTGCCTGCTGCGCAGGAAGCTGGACAATTATCCGGCGGGGGCCGAACCCGGGGCGGTTTCGGAATACCGGCGGCGGGTGAGGGCGGTCATCGAGAACGGGCGGGGGTTCAGCTCGCCGGAGGTGAACGCCGACATCAGCGCCATCTACCGGGAAATCTTCGGCCCGGAGCGGGATTATACCGACGTCAAGCGCCGCTTCAATGCCCTGATGCTGGCGCTGGAGCCGTCGATCCAGGCGGACGTGGACGCCGCGCCGGACCCGCTTATGCGGGCGGTGCAGTACGCCATGGTGGGCAATTACATCGACTTCGCGGCCCTGGGGGACATCGACGAGGGCGAGCTGCGCCGAAGGCTTGGCGCGGTGGACGCCATGGCGGTGGACCCGGCGGCGCTGGAGGCGCTGCGCGGCGCGGCGGTGTCCGCGAGGCGGCTTGCGCTGTTCACCGACAACTGCGGCGAGATCGTCGCCGACAAGGTGCTGCTGCGGACACTGCGGCGGCTGAACCCGGCGCTGGACGTCGCCGTGATCGTGCGGGGCGCGCCCGTGGTGAACGACGCCACCGTGGAGGACGCCGAACAGGTGGGCATGGGCGCGGTGGCCCACAGGGTGCTGGGCAGCGGCTGCGACCTGCCCGGCGCGGTGCTGACGCGCATCTCCGCCGAGGCTTTGGCCGAGGTGGACGCCGCCGACCTGATCGTCTCCAAGGGCCAGGCCAACTACGAGGGCCTTTCCGGCTGCGGGCGGAACATCTTCTATATATTTATGTGCAAGTGCGAGCTGTTCATCAATCGATTCAACGTGCCCCGGTTCAGCGGGGTGCTGACGAAGGAGGGCAAATACTGATTTTTCGATAGGCGATAAATCAGAATTTGCCATCCAACACAAAAGGAGAGAGCCACATGACCGAACTCAGAGACAAGCGCGGCATGACCGAGGCGGAGGCCATCGCGGCCTACCGCAAAAAGAACTATCCCAAGCCGGCACTGACGGCGGATATCTGCATATTTGCCCGGGCGGGGGCGGGGTGGAAGCTGCTGCTGATCCGCCGGGGCGGGCACCCGTACCTGGGGTGCTGGGCGCTGCCGGGGGGCTTTGCGGACGAGGGGGAGACCATCGAGACCACCGCCGCCCGGGAGCTTCAGGAGGAGACCGGGCTCACCGGCCTGGCGCTCAGGCTGGTGGGCGTCTACAGCGCGCCGGGGCGCGACCCGAGGGGCTGGACCGTGTCCGCGGCCTATGGCACCCGGGTGGAGGCCGAGCTGGACGCCGTGGCCGACGACGACGCGGCGGAGGCCGGCTGGTTCGACGTGCGGCTGGCGGCGGGCAAACCCGCTACGGTGGCGCTGCCCGAGGGCGGAAGATTGGCCTTCGACCACGCCAAGATCATCGCCGACGCGGCGGCGCTGCTGCTGTAAAACGCAAAGGAATCATCACAGGGAGGGCAAGATCCATGGCGGACATCGCAAATGTGTACCGGGCTGACGAAGGGCGCTATGAAGCCATGTGCTATAACCGGGTGGGCCGGAGCGGCCTGAGGTTCCCGGCGGTCTCGCTGGGCTTCTGGCACAACTTCGGCTCAGGCGGCGACTTTGACAACATGAGGGCCATGTGCCGCACGGCCTTCGACCACGGCATCACCCAGTTCGACCTGGCCAACAACTACGGCCCCGTCCCCGGCAGCGCCGAGATCAACGCGGGCCGCATCCTCCGGGAGGACTTCAGGCCCTACCGGGACGAGCTGGTGATCGCGACGAAGGCGGGCTACGACATGTGGGACGGCCCCTACGGCAACTGGGGCAGCCGGAAGTACCTGGTGGCCAGCTGCGACCAGAGCCTGAAGCGGCTGGGGCTGGACTATGTGGACGTGTTCTACCACCACCGCATGGACCCCGACACCCCGCTGGAGGAGACCATGGAGGCGCTGGACTTCATCGTCAAGAGCGGCCGGGCGCTGTACGCGGCCATCTCCAACTACGACCGGGAGCAGACCGCCCGGGCGGTGGCGATCATGAAGGAATTGCACTGCCCGCTGATCGTGAACCAGCGGCGCTATTCCATATTCGACCGCACCATCGAGCAGGACGGCGTGAAGGCCTGGTGCCGGGAGAACGGCATGGGCATCATCGCCTTCAGCCCGCTGGCCCAGGGCCTGCTGACGGACCGCTACCTGAACGGCATCCCCGCGGACAGCCGCATCGGCCGGGACGGGCGCTTCCTGAAGGCCGACAGCCTGACCGAGGCGCGGCTTGGCCAGATCCGCGCCCTGAACGCCATCGCCGCCGAGCGGGGTCAGACCCTGGCCGAGATGGCCCTGGCCTGGATACTGAAGGACGGCGACGTCTGCTCGGTGCTGATCGGCGCGTCCAGGCCGGCGCAGATCCTGGACAACGTGAAGGCGGCGCAGAATTGCAGCTTCACGGCCGAGGAACTCAGGAAGATCGACGAAATCTGCGGGGTGGAATAAAACAGGACGGCCGGCGCAAAAATGCATTTTTGCGCCGGCCGTTCATATAGGTTACTTTCCCGTCGCCTTGCGTATGGCGCCCAGCAGATGGGCCCGCATGGCGTCGTCGGGCTGGATCACGGCGATGTTCAGGCTGTCGCTGTCCCGGTAGACCAGGGCCAGCGGCTCGAATGTGCACTGGGGGCGCGTGGCGTTCAGCACCTTCGCCTGGGGGTAGCGCTGCTTCATGGCCTCGGGCGCGCCCCAGGCCTCCACCCGGTTGAGCCAGATGTCGGCGGCGAAGCGCTCCCGCTTGCCGTAGGCGCGGCAGATGCGCAGCACGTCGTTGGTGGCGGTGTAGACGAAGCTCAGGCCGTACCAGTTCAGCAGGAACCAGGCGATGGCGCAGCCGTAGGCGATGAACAGCGCCGAGGACAGCGCGCCGATGCGCTTTTGCATCAGCGTGAAGAACGCCGAGCCGGCGAACACGGCCAGCGCGATCAGCAGGATCAGCCCCACCCCCTGCAGGGCGGTGGGCTGTCGGTTACGTACGCTCTGCTTAAGCATGGCTTGCCTCCGTCAGGTCGCCGACCAGGTATTCCAGGGCCTTCATGGCGGTGGCCTCGTTGCCGCCGCTGCCGGTGACGCACAGGAACGCCCCCCGGTTGTCGAAGGCGCCCATCTGCGCCAGCGCGTCCAGGCTGTCCAGCCGCAGCCCCGCGGTCCAGGTGCGCCGCGGGCCGCCCTCCTCCTCCTCGGTGGTGACCACGTAGGGCTCCAGGCTGTACGCGCCCATCCAGCCCGCCGCCAGGGCGTCGTCCAGCGGCGTCAGCGCGGCGGTGGACACCAGCGCCTCCATGGCCTCCGCGCTGGCCAGGAAGGCGTCGCACTCACCCACGGTCAGCCGGGTGATCAGCAGCATGTTGCTGGTATACACCTGGTCGTTGTACAGCATGCTCTCAAAGGCCACCTGTTGGATGCTCGGGTCGTCCTCCTGCACCCGCGCAAGTATGCCCGGGGCAAGGGCCTCCAGGGGCTCGGGGTTGGAATACCCCGCCGCAAGGTAGATGTTCACGCTGGCCGTGTTGGGAATCCGGGGCCGGGTCATGGTCCAAAGCAGCTCCGCCCCCAGCAGGCCAAGCGCGATGCCCAGCAGGTAGAGCCATATGTATTTGCGCAAATGCTCGCGCAGCGCGCGCCAGCTGAATCTTGTGTCCGGCATGCCTGCCTCCGTCAATCGTGATATACCTTATTATAAATCAGAATGGGCGGGGACGCAAGGGAAATCTGGAGGAAGACCCACGGCGAACGCATGAATTGTCAGACGGATCAGTCACATTCAAATTCTGGTTTGTCGCCCCGCGACAAATCAGAATTTACCGCACTGCATCTTCGGAATATGTGTGACAGGCTCAAGCATTCATGCGTGAGCCCTGACCTTAATCCGTGTTTCCCTTGCAAAGCGCCCGCAGTCGTGATATAATTTCTACTGGCCAAAATTACTCTGCAAGGGGTCCTTTGTTATGCACATTAAAATTGCGGATACGATCATCAACGCAGAAAAAAAAGGCGCCGGACTTATTGAAGCTGACCATCCCGATCCTGATCGAAGCCATACTGCATATGATGCTGGGCTTCGTGGATGTGTTCATGCTCAGCCGGTACAACGACCTGGCAGCCTCCGGCGTCAACGCCGCCAATCAGGTGATCACCGTGCTGATTGCGCTCATTTTCCGGGTTCCCATCATCTCCTGCTTTACCTCCAACCCGGAGGTGATCCGCTACACCGAGCTTCTGTTCGTCATCATGTCTTGTCCCGGTTGTTGAAGGCATCCTCTTCCATGTCCTGTTCCGCCTGAACCATGAAGTCGTCGACGGTATCGGCGTAGCTGCCGACCTGCTTCATCAGGGCAGCCCATGCCTTGTGGGCAGGTGTACCCTTTGCCGGTTCGTTGTCCTTGAGGTCGTCTTCCAGGCCTTCCAGTTCGACCAGCAGCTTGTCCAGCTCATCCCAATACAGCCCACAGACGTCCGGCAGGGGACCCAAGTCGGCAGACTCGGCGGGGGAGGAGATGCTGTCCCAGAACACGCCCAGGCCGAGCCATTCCCGGATGAGGGCGATGCGCTTCATGATGGGCTCGTAGTCCACCATGGCGGCGCTGTGCATGGCCTCGATCTCTTCCTCCGTCAGGGGCGGCAGCGCTTCCTCTTCTTCCTCGGCTGTCCTGGACTTGCGCGCCTTCTTGGGCTTGTAGGCCAGAGGGTCGAGGTATTTCTTGATATAGGCGTCGATGAAGGCGTTTGCCTCCTCCTGAGTGGCGTAGGCGCCCAGGTCGCCGCCGTCGACGTAGTGGATCAGCGCGTCGTCCACGTCGTACAGGTGGAGCTTGCCCTTCACGGGAATCGGCTCGATGGCCCTGGGCTTGCCCAGCGCCCATTCGTACATCGTGACGCGCTTGCCGCTCTCGTCAAACCAATCCTCTTTGGAGGGCTGGATGTCCAGCAGAGGGATGACGAAATAGGCGTAACCACTGACAAAGCCGGGCTCCTTTTTGGAGCTGGCGCAGATCAGCAGGTCCCCGCGGTGGTCGGTCTGCCAGGTGCGTTCTTCAAAGGTTTGCTCGCCCACGAAGATGTCGAAGGTGTATTCGGGACGGACGGACAGTGCTTTCATGGCGGTGACCTCCAGTAATGTGTGATGGTGGATTGTCGTGGGTGTTGTCGATGGAAACAGTATAGCAGGAGGGGCGGGGGGAAAGGTCGCCTGGGAGGCAACTTTTTTCATTTCCGGATGTTGCACGGTCATTCGCGTTATGATGATTGAAATAATGTCAACTATATAGTATAATATGTCTGAAATAGAATCAAGAGGAAACGGCTGTGGAATACATTTGTTATTGTGATGAGTCATCATCATACGGAGAAAAGTACTCGGATTTCTTTGGTGGTTGCATTGTCAGGGCGGATCGGCTTCATCAGATTGAGCAGGCTCTGAATAACAAGAAAACTGAACTTAATCTCCACGGAGAGGTGAAATGGACCAAAATCACCGAACCTTATAAAGAGAAGTATTGTGAATTAATAAGGATGTTTTTTCAATTTATTCAGACGGGTGACATAAAAGTTCGAATCATGTTTCGAAAGACTGAGAATCAATACTCACCAGAGAATCGACCCGTTAAAGATGAACGCTATTTCAAACTCTATTACGAGTTTATTAAGCATGCGTTCGGGTTTGCGACGGACAAAGTGGTTACAGGGGAGTATTACGTTCATCTCCTATTGGACGAATTGCCCGATCAATCCGCTTCTGCTGGTGCATTCAAGGATTATCTTTGCCGCTTGCCCAATGTCCTCGCGCAGAAGAACACTGGATTGAACATCAGAAAAAGAGATATTGGTGAAGTAAAATCCCATGATCATGTGTTGCTTCAGTGTGTTGATGTTGTTCTTGGCGCGATGTATTTCAGATTGAATAATCTGCATCTGTCGAAAGAACCGGGACAGCGCTATCGCGGTAAACGGACACGAGCGAAGGAGTCCGTCTATAAGTGTATCCATGATGAAATATGCAAGGTTCATCCACGGTTTAATATCGGTGTTTCAACCGGAGCACACGGGTTTGAGTATCCACACTGGAACAGCCCCTATGAGCATTGGGAATTCAAACCATATTAAAGGAGATGTCTGAACAACCCTAATAATACCCCACGTAGGAACGCAAGCCTTCGAGTTGTTGAGACATCTCCCGTAACCTAATTATATGCAGCAGAGCTGCGGTTGTCAACGGTATTTAACAAAAAATCCATTTCTTTTTCAAATTAGTACATTTACATAGTGTGAGATGATCAATTGTCAATCCAAATACGGCACAATAGTAACTTTTCCGCTAACGACGCCAATGAACACTCTGTTTCTGCGGCCATCATTCAGCAACTGAGTAAATTCAAGAGCACGCAGGGACGGTTCTCTGTGTTCTTACGATGGAACAGGGAATCGGAGTACACTTTATCATAAAACAATCAACACAGAGAACCGTCCCCATGTGTTTTATATTAACATAAATGATGACAATTGTAAAGGAAGAAGTCACGCCCATCCCCGCTTGACAGCCGGCGGCGGGTCGTCTACAATAGAGGCATATTTTGTTTGCTTGAACGAGGGGGAATGACCGATGAAGCCGCAGCCACAGTTGGCGACGATGATCAAGGGACAGGTTTTTGACGGCTATTTGATGGTTCGCGCGTCCACCCAGCGGACCAGCTCCAACGGGGGCAAGTACCTGGACATGACGCTGTGCGATATCTCCGGCGAGGTGAACGCCAAGATGTGGGACGGGACCGCTTCGCCGCCTCCGGCGGCCCAGGTGGTTCGCCTGCGGGGCATGATGCTGGAGTACAACGGCCGGCCCCAGCTTCGGGTGGACAAGATGCGGGCGGTGACAGAGGCGGACAGCTACGACATGGACGCCCTGACGCCCTGCGCGCCGCTGCCGCCGGAGGACATGCTGGGCTACATACGGCAGCGGGTGGAGGCCTTTGCCGACGAGGAGCTGAAGGCGCTGGTGCTCAAGCGGCTGGAGGAGTGCGGCGAGGCGCTGAACTACTATCCGGCGGCCTCGAAGCTGCACCACGCCGAGCGCTCCGGCCTGCTGCACCACACCAGCACCATGCTCCGGACCGCAGAAGCCGTCTGCGCGATCTATCCCACGCTGGACGGGGAGCTGCTGGCGGCGGGGGTGATCCTCCACGACCTGTGCAAGATCACCGAAATGAAGGCCGACGCCATCGGCCTGGTGTCCGATTACACCGCCGAGGGCATGCTGATCGGCCACCTGGTGCAGGGCGTGGCCGAGCTGGCCCGCTGCGGGCGGGAGCTGAACGTGCGCAGCGAGCTTTTGATGATGCTGGAGCACATGATCCTCTCCCACCACGACCTGCCCGAATACGGCAGCCCCAAGCCGCCGATGTTCCCGGAGGCCGAGGTGCTGCACGTGCTGGACCTGCTGGACGCCCGCATATTCGAGATGAACCGGGAACTGCAAAACGCCCAGCCCGGCGGCTTTACCGAGCGCATCTGGTCCCTGGACCGCAAGCTGTACCGCCGCAAGGAGCCGCCGAGGGGCAAGCAAGAGGGATAAAATATGAAGATACACGGCCTGCAAAAGATGACCCTGCTGGACTTTCCGGGGCGGGTGGCCTGCACGGTGTTCCTGGGCGGGTGCGACTTTCGCTGCCCCTTCTGCCACAACTTCGAGCTGGCGGACGGCAGCGCAAGGCCCGTCATGGACGAGGACGAGCTGCTGGGCTTTCTTCAAAAGCGGCTGGGCCTGCTGGACGGCGTGGCCATCACCGGGGGCGAGCCCTGCCTGCACCCCGGCCTGCCGGCGCTGATGGGGAAGCTGAAGGCCATGGGCTACGCCGTGAAGCTGGACACCAACGGCATGCACCCGGACCGGCTGGCGGCGATCCTGGGGGAGGGGCTGGCCGACTACGTGGCCATGGACATCAAGAACAGCCCCGAAAAGTACGCCCGGACCGCGGGCCTGGAGGCACTGGACCTGGCCCCCATCCGCCGCAGCGTGGCGCTGCTGATGAACGGGGATGTGGATTACGAATTCCGCACCACTGTGGTGGACGAGCTGCACGAGGCTGCCGACTTCGAGGCCATCGGCGCGTGGATCGCCGGGGCCAGGCGCTTTTTCATGCAGCCCTTCACCGACCGGGACACCGTGCCCTTCGAGGGCCTGCACGCGCCGTCGAGGGAAAAAATGGAGGCCTGGCTTGAGATCATGCGCCGGTATGTGCCAGAGAGCCGGCTGCGCGGGGCGGACTGAAACCCAAAAATATGGAAATTGGCATATTGTTGTCTCAATTCCTGGTTTGTCACACTTTTGTAATGATATGGGCGCAAGCCCGGCGGCGCAAAGGGCGTCGCCGGGCGGGAACCGGAGAATGGACCGGGGTCTGAAAACACAATATATGACGTTTTTGATAAATGTGAAGCACAATATATTGTGATGAATGCGCTTGACAACCCCCTTGGATTGTGGTAGGGTAGGATTGTTCCGTGCGGGCGGGACCCGGGCGGAGCGCCTACGCGACAAACAAACGAGGGGGATATTTTATATGTACGATGTAGTCAAGCGGGACGGCAAGGTCGTCGATTTTTCGATATCGAAGATCACGGGGGCGATCACGAAGGCCTTCGAGGCGACCCAGCGGCAGTACCATCCCAGCGTGATCGAGCTGCTGGCGCTGCACGTGACATCGGACTTTGAGGACAAGATCCACGACGGCCAGATCACCGTGGAGGACATCCAGGACAGCGTGGAGAAGGTGCTGTCGGAGTCCGGCTACGCGGACGTGGCCAAGGCGTACA
>JAFRJF010000030.1 GCA_017432405.1 Clostridia bacterium
ACTACACCATCTTACCTCACACGACTTAATATTTTATGCACAGCTCCTTAATCCCTTGGGACGACACGCACGATATCGATATGTACGCGGCAGCCGCCATTCCTATTGCCTATTCCCTATTGCCTATTGCCTTGACGTCTCCCAGACAAATCAGTATTTGTTTATCTCCCAAAATCCACAAAAGCTATGGACAATCCCCCGCCCCGCATGTTACAATATTATCAGGTAATTGTGGAAATATATTCTTGTATTCATTTTCTCGCAAAAGGGGTATGTCTATGCAGACCAACAATCAGACACGGCTGGGCGCGCGGCTGTCGCCCTTCAACGCCTGGGCGTTCGCGCTGGGCACGGCGGTGGGCTGGGGCTCGCTGGTGGTGACGGCGAACAGCTATCTCGGCCAGGCCGGACCGGTGGGCAGCGTGCTGGGCATCGTGCTGGGCACGCTGATCATGCTGTTCATCGGCCGGAACTACAGTTACATGATGCAGGTCTTTCCCGACGCCGGCGGCGCCTATACCTACAGCCGCGAGGTGTTCGGCTACGACCACGGCTTTCTGACCGGCTGGTTTCTGACGCTGACCTACCTGGCGGTGCTGTGGGCCAACGCCACGTCGATCCCCCTGTTCACCCGCTACTTTCTGGGCGGGTTGCTTCAGATCGGGAAGATGTACACCATATTCGGCTACGACGTCTACCTGGGCGAGACCGTGGTCACCATCGCGGTGATCCTGGCCACGGCCTATCTGTGCACCCACAGCCACAAGCTCACCGTGGGGCTGATGACCGGCCTGGTCTGCGTATTCTGTGGGGGGATCGTCGCCGTGTTCGTCGCGGCGATGCTCGGTTTGAAGATCCCCCTCGAGCCCCGCACCATTCCCGACGCCGGCGTCCTGGGACAGATCGTCAAGATCGCGGTCATCAGCCCCTGGGCCTTCATCGGCTTCGAGAGCATCTCCCACCGCACCGAGGAGTTCGCCTTCCCCCACAGGAAGATCTTCCGGGTGATGGTGGCGGCGCTGATCGCCACGGGGCTGCTGTACGCCCTGGTCACGCTGCTGTCCGTCACCGCCTATCCCGAGCGGTACGGCTCCTGGCTGGAATACATCCGGGATCGGGGCAACCTCTCGGGTATCGAGGCCGTTCCTGCCTTCTACGCCGCCCACCACTACCTGGGCGAGGGCGGCGTGTGGATACTGATGGCCTCGCTGATAGCGCTGATCCTGACCTCCCTCATCGGCAACACCACCTGCCTGAGCCGCCTGTTCTACGCCCAGAGCCTGGACGGCATACTGCCCAAAAAGATCTCCGAGCTCAACGAACAGGGCGTGCCCGCCAACGCCATGAAGCTGATCGCGGCGGTGTCGGCGGTGGTTCCCTTCGTGGGCCGCACGGCCATCGGCTGGATCGTGGACGTCACCACCATCGGCGCCACGCTGATCTACGGCTTCGTGTCCGCCGCGGCCTACAAGACGGCGAAGAGCCGCAGGGACAAGGTGGAGAAGTGGACCGGCCTGATCGGCCTGGGGCTGATGATCGCCTTTGGCCTGTACATACTGCTGCCGAACCTGGTCTCCTACGGCTCGATGGAGCCCGAGACCTATTTCCTGTTCGTGGTGTGGAGCGTGCTGGGCTTCCTGTTCTTCCGCGCCATACTGCGCAACGACAGGGAAAAGCGGTTCGGAGGCTCTGTGGTGGTGTGGATCGCGCTGCTGTCGCTGGTGCTGCTGATCAGCCTGATCTGGATGCGCCAGTCGATGATCGTGGCCAACGACCAGATGCTGGGCAGCATCAAGGCCTACTACGCCGAGATCGGCGACGCCACCCGCATGGCCGACGAGGCCTATATCGAACAGCAGGCCAACTGGCTGGACACCCAGAACTCCCGCACGCTGCTGATGGCCATCGTCATGTTCTCCATCGCCGTAGGCATGATGTTCTCGAACCACGCCTACCTGAGCCGGCGGGCGAATGAGAGCGAGCAGGCGGCCAACGTCGACCCGATGACCGGCGTGAAGAGCAAGCACGCCTTCCTGAAGAAGGAGCGGGACATCGACGGAACCATCTCAGACGGCACCGTCAAGGATTTCGCCATAGCGGTCTGCGACGTGAACGGCCTGAAGAAGATCAACGATACCCTCGGCCACAAGGCCGGCGACGAATACATCTGCAAGGCCTCGAAGCTGATCTGCGAGATCTTCAAGCACAGCCCCGTCTACCGCACCGGCGGCGACGAATTCGTGGTCGTACTCACGGACCGGGATTACGCCGTGCGCAAGGAACTGATGAAGGTGCTGCACGACCGCTCCGTGGACCACATCTCCACCGAGGGCGTGGTGGTCTCCGGCGGCATTTCCGACTTCGTCAGGGGCGAGGACGTCAGCTTCCACCAGGTCTTCGAGCGCGCAGACGCGCTGATGTATGAAGAAAAGCAGCTGCTGAAGGGCCTGGGCTCCATCAGCCGGGACGAGGACCCCGAGGAGGAAAAGCCCGGCGACGAGGCCTCCGTGCTCAACGTGCGCAAGAAGGTGCTGGTGGTCGAGGACGAGGCGGTCAACCGGATGATGCTGGGCAACGTCATCGAAGCCGATTACGACGTGCTCTACGCCGAGGACGGCATCGAGGCCATGCACCTGATCGAAGCCAACAAGGGCGACCTGGCGCTGCTGCTGCTGGATCTGCAGATGCCCCGCATGAACGGCATGGAGGTCCTCAAGGCCGTCAAGGCGGACAAGGACCTGCGGCAGCTGCCCATCATCGTGCTCACCGCCGACCAGGACGCGGAGCTGGAATGCCTGAAAATCGGCGCCGTGGATTTCATACCGAAGCCCTACCCCGCCTGGGAGATCGTCAAGGCCCGGGTGGACCGTTGCGTGGAGCTGTCCGAGAGCCGGGAGACCATCAAATCCACCGAACGCGACGGCCTGACCAGGCTGTACAACATCGACTACTTCCTGCGCTACGTCAACCTGTACGACCAGCGCTACCCCGAGATGGCCATGGACGCCGTGGTGGTGGACATCAACCAGTTCCACATGCTCAACGAGCGCTACGGCAAGCACTATGCCGACGATATCCTGCGAAAGATCGGCGAGGGCATTCGCCGGGCGGCCCGCAGGATGGGCGGCGTGGGCTGTCGCCAGGGGGCCGACACCTTCCTGCTGTACTGCCCGTTCCACGAGGATTATTCCCCGCTGATGGAGCAGCTTGCCGCGGACGTGGCCGTGGACAACAGCGCCGCGGACCGGGTGCGCCTGCGCATGGGCGTCTATCCCCAGGTAGACAAGACGCTGGACATCGAGCGCCGCTTCGACAGGGCCAAGATGGCCGCCGATTCGGTCAAGAGCGGCCAGGCCCGGGCCATCGGCATCTACGACGCGGAGCTGCACGAGGCCGCGCTGTTCCGCGACCGGCTGCTGGAGGACTTCCACAGCTCTGTGGAAAACCGGCGCTTCAAGGTCTACTTCCAGCCCAAGTTTGACATCCGGCCCGACAAGCCGGTGCTCTCCAGCGCCGAGGCGCTGGTGCGCTGGGATCACCCCGAGCTGGGCCTGATCAGCCCGATGGTGTTCATACCGCTGCTGGAGGAGAGCGGCATGATACTGGAACTGGACCGCTTCGTCTGGCGCGAGGCCGCCGCGCGCATCCGCCAGTGGAAGGACAAGTACGGCTTCGCCGTGCCCGTGTCCGTGAACGTGTCCAGGATCGACATGCTGAACCCGAACCTGAAGGGCATATTCAACGAGATCCTGGAAGCCTGCGACCTGGACACCGAGGACTTCATGCTGGAGATCACCGAGTCCGCCTACACCCGCGAATCCGACCAGGTGCTGTCCACCGCCCGGGAGCTGCGGGGCATGGGGATGGGCTTTCGCATCGAGATGGACGACTTCGGCACCGGCTATTCCTCGCTGGGCATGCTGACCAAGCTGCCCATCGACGCGCTGAAGCTGGATATGTCCTTCGTGCGCAGCGCCTTCGGGGAGAGGCGGGACGTGCGCATGATCGAGCTGATCATCGACATCGCCGAATACCTGCGGGTGCCCGTGGTGGCCGAGGGCGTGGAGACCGAGGAACAGCTGCTGGCGCTGAAGGAGCTGGGCTGCGACTACGTGCAGGGCTATTACTTCTCCAAGCCGGTGCCCGCCGAGGCGTTTGAGCGCTTCCTGGTGGAGCGCAGCAGGGACAGCGCCGAAATCAGCCCCGAGGTGCGCACCCGCTTCATGGGCGCTTCCGACTTCCTGGACAGCGACTGCGAGCGCATCTACTACATCGACACGCGCACCGATTGCTACCTGGAGTTCTACAGGGGCTCCCGGGGCGTGCTGGAGATTCGCCCCGGCGGCACCGACTTTTTCCGCGACGCCCCCATGAAGCTGCTGGACGGCGTGGCCGAGGAGGACGCCGAAAGGGTTCGTGACGCGCTGCAGAAGGGTCGCCTCGCCCCGGCGTCCTCCGGCGAGGCCGAGACCGTGACGACCTATCGCTGCCTGCGCGGCGGCGTACTGAAGCCCTGCCGACTGGTGACGATCCCCGCCCGCGACGGCGACGGCCACCACATCGTGATCGGCGTGAAGGCGGATTGATGGAGAACCACCGATGACCATATATTTCACATACACTGCAAGGAGAAAGCCCGTGAAAAAGAAACTGATGCTGATGCTCACCGTCGCCCTGGCCCTGTGCCTGATCGCCCAGGCCGCGCTGGCCGCGCCCGAGGGCTACACCCTGCGCCAGGTCACCATACTCAGCCGCCACAACCTGCGGGCACCGCTGTCCAGCAACGGGTCCGTGCCCGAGGAGCTGACCCCCCACGCCTGGAACGCGTGGACCGGCAATTCCAGCGAGCTGACGCTGAAGGGCGGCGCGCTGGAGATACGCATGGGCCAGTACTTCCGCAAATGGCTGGAAGGCGAGGGCCTGATCCCGGAAAACTACGTGCCCACCGACGGCGAGGTGCGCTTCTTCGCCCGGAACAAGCAGCGCTGCATCGCCACCGCCCGCTATTTCGCCACAGGCATGATGCCCCTGGCGGACACGGTCGTGGAATACACCGGCGACGCTAACCACCCCGACGACATTTTCAAGCCGGTGCTGCGCTACTACAGCGACGCCTACGCCGAAGCCGCCATCGCCAACGTCAACGAAATCGCCGATGAAAACGGCTTTGCCAGCGCCAGCGAGGCCCTGAAGGACGGCATCGCGCTGGTGATGGACGTGGTCGACATGGCAGACAGCGAGATCTACCAGAGCGGCAAGTACGGCGACCTGCTGGCCGACCCCTCGGGCATCAACCTTGAACCCGACCAGGAGCCGGACCTCTACGGCCCCATCAAGACCGCCAACCAGGTGGCCGACGCGCTGATGCTGCAGTATTACGAGATGCCCGACCCGGTGGCCGCCGCCTTCGGCCACGAGCTGACCGAGGAACAGTGGAAGCAGATCGTGGACGTGAAGGAGACCTTCGGCATGCTGCGCCACGGCGCGCCGCTAGTGGCCCTGTCCATCGCCAACCCGGTGGTGAAGGACATCTACAGCGAGCTGAAGAACGAAAACCGGGTGTTCAGCTTCAGCTGCGCCCACGACTGCACCATACTGGGCGTGTTGTCCTCCCTGGGCGTTAAGGACTACACGCTGCCGAACACACTGGAGATGCACACGCCCATCGGCGTAAAGCTGGTGTTCCAGCGCCTCACCGACGAGGCCGGCGCGAACTGGTACGACGTGAGCATGATCTACCAGAGCACCCAGCAGACCCGTGAGGTCTCGGAGCTGACCCTGGACAATCCGCCGATGCGCTACGCCCTGGATTTCAAGGGCGTGGAAAAGAACGCCGACGGCCTGATCGCCGAGGCGGACCTGCTGGGCCTGTTCGAGGGCGCCATGGACGCCTTCGACCATCTGGACGAGCAGTACGGCGAGACGGAGATGGACGCCGCGGCGTAACGCGCCGGGCCAGACAAAGGGATGCCGGCATCAAAAGCCGGCATCCCGTTTGTTTGACCCGGGTTCTTCACGCTCCCGGTATCTTCATCGTGATATTGCAGAACACGGCATCGCCGTCTGAAGCAAAAACGCCGATGTGCGCGCCGCCCGTGGAGTGGCCGATGCGGGAGCTGAGGGCCTTTTGATCGTCGATGTACAGTACGACGATCTCATTTTCGCAGACCAGCGTTACATGGTGGCTCTGTTTTTCCGAGAAATCGAACCGCGTGACCGCCATCGGGGGATAGTCGTCAAGCTCTGTCAGCTCGTACCCCTCATAGTGCAGCAGGTTTCGCCCGGCGTCCAGGCACAGCGCGGTCCAGGCCGCGTCCGCCGCGCTGCCGCCGAAGGCAAATCCGGCGCAGCCGTCCGCGTCCAGCGTCACGTCGCACTCCAGCAGCATCGTCGGGGCGCGCACGCCCATGTCCGCCAGCGCGATTTCGCCGCCTGCCGCCGAGAGCTCGACGGCGTTTCCCCCAATCTCCGCCTTGCCCTCAACGTTTTTGACCTCAAAGGCCAGATCCTGGGCGAAGTAATCCCCAAAGGACTGCGGCGCCTTCACGCCCAGCGTCCCGTCCTCGCGCCGGACCAGCTGATGGTTGAGCGCATTGCCGGCCCACTGGTAGATACCGGAATCCGCGGACAGCCCGGCCCGGCCCAGCCAGCCGCACAGGTAGGTGTTCCCGTCCCACTCGGCGGTCTTGGCTGCGTAGAACACGAAGCCGTTGCCCTCCATCAGGCCCTGGCCGTCCAGTATGTTGTCCTCCGGCGCGGCGAAGGGGCCGTTCATGGATTCGCCGACGGCGTAATAGGTGACGCAGTCCCAGCTGTAGGTCAGATACCATGCGCCGTCCATGCAGAACAGGTCCGGGCATTCCAGCATGTACTGCGCCCGTGGCGCGTAGATCGGGCCCTCAAAGGTCCAATCCTTCAAATCCGGCGAGGTATACTTCGCGACCACGCCGCCCAGCGTCGCTTCCCGCGCCGCGATGAGCAGCCAGTAGCGCTGGTCCGCCTCCATCCAGAACACTTCCGGGTCGCGGAAGTCGTCCCTGGAGTAGCCCTCCGGGCTGAAGAAGGTGTCCTCCGGGTGCTTTTCCCAGCGCACGCGGTCCGGGCTCGTGGCGTGCATGACGCACTCCTTGCCCATGCCGCCGTTGCCGGTATCGTTATGGCCGGTGTAGAAGAGGTGATACAGTCCCTCCCGGTCCCGCAGGACCGAGCCGGTGCCCAGGGCCGGATCGGGGTCGGACATGAGGCCGTATTCCAGCATCATGCCATCGTCCGCGTAATCGACAAAATCATCCGTGGTAAACCTGTAGATCGGATGATAGCCCTGGCCGTTGTGATCGGTGTCGTACAGGTAATAGAGCTCGAGGGTGCCGTCCTCGGTCACAAAGGGCATGGTGTCGCCCACATAGCCGCCCTCCGGCGCGGGATAGAGGCGGTAGTCCACCGGCGCATAGGCCTCGGTCAGGGCGCATGGCGCGATGATAGAAGCGAAGAGCGCCATCAAGGCCGCCAGGGCCACCGATCTTCTGTTCATATCCTGTTCTCCTTTCTCGTGGGAACGGCACACTAAGGAAGGGACTGGAGGCCAGTCAAGCCTGGCATCCAGTCCCGATTGTATATACTCAGATCAGAAGTCGTAATTCTTGCACATCGGCGCGTTGTTCCTGTAGGATTCCTCGTCGAACCAGATCATGTTGTTGCCGCTGGCCTTGTCGAACAGCTGGATCAGCCTGGGCTGGGTGGTGAAGTGGATCGTCTTGCCCATGGAGACGTCCACGGTCAGGTCGACGGTGGGGATCACCATTACCACCTCGTCGTTGTTGCTGCGGGTGTGCAGGTTGACCTCGGTGCCCAGCATCTCGGAAACCTCGATCAGCGCGGTCAGCTCGCCCTCGCCCACGGTGATGTGCTGGGGACGGATGCCCGCCACGATGTCGCAGGGCTGCTGGTGCTTGTCGCGCAGCACCCGCTGCTGGAAGGCGTCCAGCTCAAACCGCACGCCGCGAATCTCCGCGTAATAGACACCGTTCTCCAACAGCAGCTTGCAGTTGTCGAAGAAGTTCATCACGGGCATGCCGATGAAGCCTGCCACGAACAGGTTTACGGGCTTGTTGAACACCTCCACCGGGGTGCCGATCTGGTTGACAAAGCCGTCCTTCATGATGACGATGCGGTCGCCCAGGGTCATGGCCTCGGTCTGGTCGTGGGTGACGTACATGAAGGTGGTGTTGATGCGCTGGCGCAGCTTGATGATCTCGGCGCGCATCTGGTTGCGCAGCTTGGCGTCCAGGTTGGACAGGGGCTCGTCCATCAGGAACACCTTGGGGTCGCGCACCATGGCGCGGCCGATGGCCACGCGCTGCCTCTGGCCGCCTGAAAGGGCCTTGGGCTTGCGGTCCAGGTACTGGGTGATGTCGAGGATCTGGGCCACCTCGCGCACCTTCTTGTCGATGACCGCCTTGGGCGTCTTCTTCAGCTTCAGCGCGAAGGCCATGTTGTCATAGACCGACAGATGGGGATACAGCGCGTAGCTCTGGAAGACCATGGCGATGTCCCTGTCCTTGGGGGCCACGTCGTTGCAAAGCCTGCCGTCGATGTACAGCTCGCCGTCGGAGATGTCCTCCAGGCCGGCGACCATGCGCAGCGTGGTGGACTTGCCGCAGCCGGAGGGGCCGACCAGCACGATGAATTCCTTGTCGGCGATCTCCAGATTCACGTCGTGAACGGCCACGACATTGCCGTCATAAACCTTCTTCAGATCCTTCAGCAAAACAGTAGACATAGCGTATTGCTCTGGCAGCCGGGATTCCTCCGGGGCGGCCTCGCGTCACGTATCAAACGCCATTGCGCCTCTCGTGAACCGCATTACGACAGGTCTCCACACTGCCGCACCGCGAGCCTGCGGACTTGCTTCCTCCTTCTTGAATGTGAACGGGGCCAATATGTGGAGTGGCGCCGTCCCATTGGAATATGGTCGAAAGTTCGATTCTATCGGTCATGTCAGTGTTCTTCCAGCAGCGCTTCCACCAGCCCGCGCTCTGGCATGGAGCGAATCGCGCCCTTCCTGGTGGTCACCAGGTATGCCGCCGCGTTGGCGAAGCGGAGCATAGCCCGCAGTTCATCCTTGGAAAGGCCGTCCGTGCCGTGCGCCAGCACGAAGTCCAGAACGCTTGCGCAGAAGGTGTCCCCCGCCCCGGTGGTCTCGATGGTGCCGCCCAGCAGGAAGCTGGGAACGAAGATCTTCCTGTCCCCGCAGAAGGCATAGCTTCCGTTGGCCCCGGCGGTGACGTTCAGCAGCCGGATGCCCGGGAAGCGCTCCCTCAGGAGCCGCGCGCCCTTCTCGTAGTCCGATGTGTCGGTGAGAAACTCGATCTCGTTGTCGGCGATCTTCACCACGTCCGCCTGGGAAAGCCCCCAGAGCATCTGGGCCCTGGCCTCGTTCAGGCTGTCCCAGAGGGGCGGGCGCAGGTTCGGGTCGAAGGAGATGATCGCCCCGGCCTCCTTCGCCGCCAGCACCGCGGCCCTGGTGGCCTGCCGCACGGCCCCGTGGGTCATGGACAGCGTGCCAAAGTGGAAGATCCGCGTATCGCGAATCATATCCATGGGCAGCTCGTCCTCGGTGAGCATCATGTCCGCGCCGGGATTGCGGTAAAAGGAGAAATCCCTGTCGCCGTCCTCGTAGGTCTTGACGAAGGCCAGCGTGGTATGGACGGCATCGTCCATGCGCAGGGCGCCCATGTCGATGCCGGCTTCCTCGGCGACGGCCTTCAGCTGGTGGCCGAACATGTCGTTGCCCACCTTGCCGACGAAGGCGCAGCGCCTGTCCAGCTTCCTAAGCATCGCCAGCACATTGCAGGGCGCGCCGCCGGGATTGGCCTCGAAGACCGGATTGCCCTGCGCGCTCGTGCCGTTCTCGGTAAAGTCGATCAGCAGCTCGCCCAGCGCGACGACATCATATCGCTTCATTATTCTTCTTCCTCTTTTTCAAAGATCAGGTCGTGCTTGTCCACGTCCATCAGCACCTCGCCCTCGGCCTCAAAGCTGATCACGTCCGCGCTGACGGGGGTATACATCACGAAGCTGGCGGCCTGCTCGCCGTCGTTGACGAACAGCTCCAGGCTGTGCCTGTCCATGACCACCCGCAGCCTGATGCAGCCGTGCCTGGAATAGACCGGGAACTCCCGCACATGCACGATGTCAAACGGGTATCCGCAGCGGGAGCGGTCCACGCGAACGAGCGCCTGGCCGGGCTTGTAGCGGATCGTGGTGACGTGTTCGCCGTCCTTGGCCAGGTTCATCCTGAAGGCGTGGTACATCTCGCTGCCGTTGGCGGGTCGCACGTTCACGGTCATGTCGATGGTGCGCCCGCGGATGCCCGTCAGGAAGGTCTCGGTGGACAGGGGCACGTTCTTGTAGCTGATCTTTTCGCCGTAGTAGTTCTCGATCTCCCGCACGGGCTGCTGGATCAGCCGGCCGTCCCGTATGGACAGCTCCCTGGGCAGGGTCATCTGGCCGCAGATGCGGTCGGTGGCGGGATGGCTGCGCGCCGTATCCCAGTTCTGCAGCCAGGCGATCATGACGCGCCTGCCGTCCAGCGCCTTGAGCGTCTGGGGCGCGTAGAAATCGATGCCGTAGTCGATGGCATGGACGTTCTCGCGGATCAGGTGCTTCTTCTCGTTCTCCTGGCCGATCATGCAGACGGTGCCGTTGCCCGCGTGGAATTCCAGCCCCATGGGGCTCATCTCCTGGGGGCTGACCATCAGCACGTCCTTGCCGTCCAGCTTGAAGTAATCCGGGCATTCCCACATCATGCCGTACTGACGATGGTTGGAGGCCACGCGGCCCTGATAGGTCCAGTGGAAGGCGTCCTCGCTCTTGAACAGCAGGATCGAGCCGCTGCCGTCGGAGGGGCGATTGCCCACCACGGCATAGTAGCTGTCGCCCTCCTTCCACATCTTGGGGTCGCGGAAGTCCTCGGTGCTGCCGCCCTTGGGCAGGTCCTTCGCGGTGAGCACGGGATTGGCGTCGAGCTTTTCATAGTTCACGCCGTCCCCCACGGCCAGGCACTGGGTCTGGAAGGGCTTCATCGAGCCGTCCGCCTGACGCTCCTCGCGCACGCCGGTGTACATCAGCAGCTGGCGGCCGTCCGGCAGCTCGATGGCGCTGCCGGAAAAGCAGCCGTCCTTGTCGTAGGGCATGTCCGGGGCCAGCGCCGCAGGAAGCCGCTCCCAGCGGATGAAATCCTTCGTCTTGAGGTGTCCCCAGTGCATCGGTCCCCAGATGGCCTTGTAGGGGTAGTACTGGTGAAACAGGTGGTACTCGCCCTTGTAGACGGAGAACCCGTTGGGATCGTTGATCCAGCCGATGGCTCCGGTGACGTGAAATTCCGGACGTTCCTCCTGCGGTACATAGGACATGTACTGGGATTCAAAATCCCGCGCCTTCTGCAAAGTCTGGCTGATCATAAGCGTTTCCTTCCTGTTGCGGTTTCGGTTGGGTCAAAGGGAACCATCCTCCCCCGAGAGGGGAGAAGAGGGGGAGGATGGCATATGGGTCAATTCAATCAGCCCGCGAAGTAGGCGTCCAGGTACTTCTGGTGGATCTCCAGGTAACGGTCCAGGCCGTAGGCCTTCAGGTCGTTCTGGAACTGGTCCCAGTCAGCGTCGGTGAAGCCGTTCATCACCCAGTCGGACTTGGCGGTATTGATGCACTTGGTCAGGTCGGCCTGCAGGTTGGAGATCTCCTTCATGTCCGCCTCGTTGAAGAACACGTCGGGGAACACATAGTCGTTGTTCATGTCGGGGGTGTAGACGTCCTTGATCCAGTTGAGGCGGTAGGCCGCGTCGTCGGGCAGGGTCACGTACTTGCCGTAGTAGCTGTCCAGGATGGCCAGGGGGCCCCATACGCACTCGGCCTCGCGAACCTCGACGGGAGAGGCGTCGCCCAGCCAGGCGTGCTTCAGCATGGGCTCGCCGGCGTCGTTGGTGCTCATCTCGAAGATGTCGAACTCGTCATCCTCGCCGTAGGTGCCCCAGTTGTTCTGGGGGGACTGGATCGGATCATACATCTGGTCGACCCAGGCGCAGACCAGCTCGGGGTTCTTGCAGGTGGCGGTCACGACGCAGCGGCCACGGTTGAAGCCGGAGGTATAGGAGGTGTTCTGGGGGGTGATGTTGCGCACGTCGGCAGTCAGCGCGGGCAGCGGCACCCAGCTCTTGCCGGCGATCAGGTCGTCCATGCTGACCTGGGCGACGTTGGCCACGTCCCAGGTGAAGCAAACGCCGTAGCGGCCGGACTTGCCCTTGGCCACATAGGTGGACCATTCCTGAGTGAAGGCCTCGGGGTCGATCAGGCCTTCCTCGTACAGCTTGTGCATCCACGCGGTGCCCTTCTTGAAGCCCTCGGTGGTGGCCACGCTGATGACCTGCTTGTCGTTGGTCACGGCGATATGACGGCCGCTGTCCACGTCGCCATAGCCCTCGCCGAAGCCGTTGATCAGGAGGAAGGGATCCTCGCCGCCGTTCATGATGAAGGACATGGGGATGATGGAGCCGTCGATGCCGAACTCGGCCTTCAGGGCGTCGGCGTTGTCTCGGAAGGCGATCAGGGCCGCCTCGAAGTCGTCCACGGTGGTGGGCACTTCCAGCTTCAGGAAGTCCAGCCAGCCCTTGTTGATGAAGGGCATGGCGCCGACGGTCTGGATGGCGGTCTTCTCATAGCCCAGCTGCTCGATCCAGGGGAAGGCCCAGATGTGGCCGTTCTCGTCGGTGCACATCACGCGATACTCGGGCGCCTGCTCGAACACCTTCTGCAGGTTGGGCATGCAGGTGTCGATGTACTTCTCCACCGGAATGATGGCGCCCTGCTTGGCGTACCTCAGAAGGTCGTTGTTGTCAAAACCGGCGTTGAACACCAGCTCCGGCAGGGTCTTGGGGTTGGACATCTCCAGGGTGATCTTGTCGCCCCACTGGTCGGACTGGATGGTGCGCCACTCGACGTGCACGTTGGTGGCCTCCTCCAGGCGCTTGAAGATGGTGCGGTTGTTGGGGTCGGGTTCGGTGCCCACGCCATAGTTGGTCAGGGCGGTGAAGCTCTCGGTGTTCTCCAGCGGGAAGGTGTAGCCGTCGGCCAGGGCGGCGCTCGCCAGCATTGCCAGGCACAGGCACAGGGCCAGGATCATGGAAATCTTACGCATGGTAAATTCTCCTTTTCTGTTATTGCACAGGCTTTCACGCCTGCAGTGTTAAGGATTGACGGGTCATCCCTTGACGGCGCCGGCCATGATGCCGCTGTCAAAGTACCTCTGGAAGAAGGGATACATGATCAGCAGCGGCAGGCTGGAGATGATGATGGTGGCGTACTTCAGAAGCTCGGCCAGCTGGGCGCGGGCGGCGGTGGACTGCATGTCGGAGACCATGCCGGGCTCCGGCTGGCTCTGGATCAATATGCCGCGCAGCACCAGCTGCAGGGGCTGCTTGGAGACGTCGTTCAGGTAGATCATGGCGTCGAAGTAGCTGTTCCACATGCCCACGAACTGCCACATGCAGATGGTGGCGATGATCGGCGTGCAGACCGGCAGCAGGAT
>JAFRJF010000288.1 GCA_017432405.1 Clostridia bacterium
GAGCAGTACTTTGGCCGCGACTACATCTCCGGCATGGGCGGCGACGAGGGCGAGCGCTTCGCCTACTTCTGCCGCGCCGTCATGGAGGCGCTGCCGCCGAGCGATTTCATCCCCGACGTGCTGCACTGCAACGACTGGCAGACCGGCCTGATCCCGGTGCTGCACAAGCTGCAATACAAGCACCTGGAGCTGTTCGCGAACATGCGGACGGTCTACACCATCCACAACCTGCAGTACCAGGGCCTGTTCCCCATCGACACCATCGAGGACCTGCTGTACCTTGGCAACCTGGCCTACACCAGCGACGCCCTGGAGTTCTACGGCATGTGCTCCTGCATGAAGGGCGGCATCGTGTTCGCCGATGAGATCACCACCGTCAGCCCCACCTATTCCCAGGAGATACAGACCGCCTACTACGGCGAGCGGCTGGACGGCCTGCTTCGCACCCGGGTGGACCACCTCTGCGGCATACTCAACGGCATCGACACCGAGGAGTTCGACCCCGAGAAGGACCCGCTGCTAACCCAGAACTACACCCCGGACACCTACGACAAAAAGGTCGAGAACAAGCTGGCGCTGCAGCGCGAGCTGGGCCTGACCGTCGACGCCAATGTGCCGATGATCGCCATGATCACCCGCCTGGCCGGCCAGAAGGGCCTGGATCTGGTGGAGTGCGTGCTGCCGGAGATCATGAACACCGGCGCCCAGCTGGTGATACTGGGCATGGGCGAGAGCCGCTACGTCGACCTGTTCAGCTGGGCCCAGTGGAAGTACCCGCTGCAGGTTTCGGCCAACTTCCAGATGAACAACGCCCTGGCCCACAAGATCTACGCCGCGGCGGACCTGTTCCTGATGCCCTCGCTGTTCGAGCCCTGCGGCCTGAGCCAGCTGATCTCGCTGCGCTACGGCACGCTGCCCATCACCCGCGAGACCGGCGGCCTGCGGGACACCGTGCTCGCCTACAACGAATACACCGGCGACGGCAACGGCTTCACCTTCCTCTACTACAACGCCCACGACATGCTGCACGTCATCGAAAACGCCGTGCGCATGTTCCACGAGCAGCGCGAGCTGTTCAACAGCCTGGCCATACGGGCCATGAAGGGCCAGTACGGCTGGGACCAGTCCGCAAAGAAGTACATCGAACTGTATGAAAAGCTGATCCCGGAGGCCGCGAAGAAGCCCGCAAAGAAGAAGGCGGCGCCGAAGGCCAAGGCGGCTGAGGACGCCGCGGAGAAGGCCAAGGCGGCTGAGGACGTCGCGGAGAAGCCCGCCACCCGCAAGAGAGCTGCCAAGCCCAAGGCGGAGGCTGCCGGGGCCGAAGCCCCGGAAAAGAAGCCCGCGACCCGCAAAAAGGCCGCCAGCGCCGAGGACGCGCCGAAGAAGCCACGCGCCCCCCGGAAGAAGAAAGAGACCGCCGAATAAGGAAAATGAATTTGGAATAACCGATGTCAATCGGCATCGGTTATTCCCTTATGATCAACCGACAGGAGCACGAGCATGGATAATCGCGATGAGATCATACAAACCCAAATGGACCTGATCAGCACGCTGGTCAACAACAACCTGCGGAACATGGCCAGCGACATATGGGGCGTTCCCGGGCCCAAGTCC
>JAFRJF010000289.1 GCA_017432405.1 Clostridia bacterium
AGTTCGCCGCGCACCTGGCCGCCGTAGACGGGCACGCCCTTCAGCAGCAGCGCCGTGGCCGGCGCCGGCACCGGCAGCACGCCGTGGGCGCAGCGCACCTGGCCGCTGCCCACGTGCACCGGCGATACCACCACCCGCTCGGGGGCGATCTCGCGCATCAGCGCGCAGACCCCCACCACGTCGGCCACGGCGTCCAGCGCGCCCACCTCGTGGAAGTGGATCTGATCCACCGACTGGCCGTGCACCTGCGACTCCGCGTCTGCGATGCGCATATACACCGCCTTCGCGTCCGCCTTCACCGCCTCCGGCAGGTCGAGCCCGTCGATGACGGCGTGGATGTCCCGGAGGGAGGAATGGTGGTGATGATGGTGGTCATGTTCGTGATCGTGGGCGTGATCGTGATGATGCTCGTGGCTATGGGGCTGCTCATGCGCTATTCCTGTTCCCTGTTCCCTGTTCCCTGTTCCCTCCACGTCATGGGAATGCCCATGGCCATTTGATTCCCCATTGTCCACGTCCTCAGCCTGCTCCTCCTCCCCGTCCACGGTCACGGAAATGTGCGTGCCGGTGATGCCGCACTTCTCCGCCTTTTTGCGCCCAAAGCGCACGCCGGGCAGGTCCAGGGCGTTCATGCGGGCGATAAAGCGATCCGGGTCGGGGAGCAGCTCGCTCAGCGCGGCCATCAGCATGTCCCCCGCCGCGCCCATGTTGCATTCGATGTAAAGCGTCCTCATGCCTCGTCAATTCCTTTCATTCGGTTGATTCGGTTGGCCAGGTAGCCCGCGCCGAAGCCGTTGTCGATGTTCACCACCGAAATGCCGCTGGCGCAGGCGTTCAGCATGGACAGCAGCGCCGACACGCCGCCGAAGCTGGCGCCGTAGCCCACGGAGGTGGGCACCGCGATCACGGGGCAGTCCACCAGCCCGCCGACCACGCTGGCCAGCGCGCCCTCCATGCCCGCCACGGCCACCACCGCCCGGGCCGATTGCAGCTCGTCCAGGTGGGACAGCAGCCGGTGCAGCCCGGCCACGCCCACGTCGTACAGGCGGGTGACCCGGCTGCCCAGGGTCTCGGCGGTCAGCGCCGCCTCCTCGCACACGGGCAGGTCGCTGGTGCCGCCGGAGGCCACCACCACGCTGCCCACCAGCACCCGCGGCACGCGATTGACCACGCCCAGGCGGGCCTGGGCGTCGTAGAACAGGGGCACGGCCTGCGCCACCCGCGCCGCCTTTTCCTCGTCCATCCGGGTGACCAGTATGTTCTTGCCCCCCGCCGCCACCATGCGGCTGACGATGGCGACGATCTGCTCCGCGGTTTTCCCCGCGCCGTAGATCACCTCTCCGGTGCCGTTGCGCAGTCCCCGGTGATGGTCGATCTTGGCATAGCCGATGTCCTCATAGGGGGCCTGGGCCAGCAGCTTCAGCGCCGCCTCCGGCGCCATGCGCCCCGCCTGCACTTCCTTCAGCGCCTCCAGCATCTGATCCCTGTCCATATTCTCACCTGTCCTTCAAATCCAGCATGACCGTATCAAACCAGGGCGCGAGCGCCGCGCGGATCTCCGCCCGCCGGTCAAGGGCCCGGGCCATCTGCCCGCCGGGCAGCTGCAATCGCGCCGCGCCGTGGAAGAGGCGCACCCGGAAGTCGGAAAAGCCCATTTCAAACAGCGCGCCCTCCGCGCCTTCCACGCTGGCCAGCATATCCGATGTGATCGACGTGCCCGAGGGGACGCGCGTCGCCAGGCAGGCATAGGCGGGCTTATCCCACGTGAACAGCCCCGCCCTGCGGGAATATTCCCGCACCTCATCCTTCGTGACGCCGCACAGCCGCAGCGGCGAGAGCACGCCCAGCTCCCCGAGCGCCCGCATGCCGGGGCGGTCCCCCGCGTCGTCGGAGGCGTTGGTGCCGTCCATGACGGCGTCGTAGCCCCGCGCCCGGGCCGCCGCCAGCAGGGCGGTAAATATCGCCTGCTTGCAGTGATAGCAGCGGTTGGCGGGGTTGCGCCGCACCGCCTCCACCGCCAGCACGTCCAGCGGCACCTCGTTCAGCGCCACGCCCAGCTGCGCCGTCAGGCGCTGCGCGTCCCGGCGCTCAAATTCGGGCTGGAAGGCCGACCGGGCATAAAAGGGCGCCACGTCGCAACCGCAGGCCCTGGCGGCATACAGCAGATACGCGCTGTCCACCCCCCCGGAAAAGGCCAGCGCCAGTCGTGGATGGGCGTCGAAGAACGCGCGAAGGGATTGGGGGACGGTGTCTGTGTGAGTCATGATTGCCTCCTGCAAATTCTGATTTGTCGCGCTGCGATAAATCAGTATTTACCAGTATCATACCATACCGCTTCCCAAAACGCAACCGCCCTCCGCGCTGATCGCGGAGGGCGGTTGAATCGAGGATCACTCCGCCGCCACGCTGACGGTCACGGGCACGCGGGTGGTCATCACGGTCTCGCCGGCGTCATCCTTGACGGTGGTGACGACCATCGCCTCGTAATTGCCCGCGGCGAGGGGCTTGTCGAGGGTGATGCCGTCGATGGACTCGCCCGGCTTCAGGGCACCGGTATACACCGTCTCCCCGTCCACCACCAGCGCCACGGTGACCGTGTTGCCGCTGGCGTCGTTGTTGGTATACTGGCAATCGACGGTGACGCCGTCGGCGGCCACCTGGATGTCGCTGTCCACCTCGGTGGACAGGTGGGCCTCGCCGTTTTCAGGCGCGCGCTCCACCTTGTAGGCCTCCGCCTCGGCCAGGCTGCTCTCATATTCGGCCTGGGCGTCCTCCATCGCTTCCTTCTGGCTCTGGATCTCGGCCTGGGCGTCCTCTATCGCTTCCTTCTGGCTCTGGATCTCGGCCTGGGCGTCCTCTATCGCTTCCTTCTGGCTCTGGATCTCGGCCTGGGCGTCCTCCAGCGCTTCCTTCTGGGTCTGGGTTTCAGCCTCGGCCTGGGCCAGGCTCTCCTCGTATTCGGTCCTGGCGTCCTCAAGGGCCTTCTGGTGGGCCTCCTCATCGGCCTTGGCCTGGGCCTCGACCGCCTCCAGTTCCTTCTGGCGGGCTTCGAGGTCGGCCTCGGCCTGGGTCAGCTGCGCCACCAGCGCCTCCAGCTTCGCCGCGTCGCTCGCTGCCTGGGCGTCCAGCACCTCATTGAGCTCATTCAGCATGGCGATATCGCCCGCCTTTTCCAGCAGCTGGGCGGTGAGGCGCTCCAGTTCGGCGTCGGCGGCATCCAGCCTGGCCTGGGCGTCCACAACGGCCTGTTCGGCCTCCGGCAATGCCGCCTCCAGGCTCTCGCGCAGGACGGTCAGCGCTTCGATGCGCGTCGCGTCCGTGGTGTTGTCGGATTCATCCTCTACGATGGCCGTCATCTGGTCCCGAACCGCGTCCAGGTCGATATCGGCCACCGCCTCGGGGACGTTCTCCGCCTGGCTCTGCAGGCCGGCGACCGTCACGATCGCGCGCTCCAGGTCTGCGGCTGCCGTCTCAAGCGCCGCCTCTTCCTCTGCCTCCCTGGCCTTGTCCTCCGCCGTCGGGGCTTCAGAGACGGGCTCCGCTTCCTTCCCGGGCACGGGCTCAGCTTCCGGCTCGTAACCGGGCTCCGCTTCCTTATCGGTCCCGAACTTCCCTCCGGCTTCGACCCCCGATTCCGGTACAGAGTCGAACACCATGCCGGAGGCGTCCGCCGCGTTTGCCGCCTGCGCGCCGGCGTTCAGCCCCTCGATGGCCGCTTCCTTCTCCGCGATCGCGGCGTTCAGCCCCTCGATGGCCGCTTCCTTCTCGGTGACCGCGGCGTTCAGCCCCTCGATGGCCGCTTCCTTTTCGGCGATCGAGGCGCTCAATTCCCTGATGGCCGCGTCCTTTTCGGCGATCGAGGCGTTCATCTCCTCGATGGCCGCGTCCTTCTCGGTAACCGCAGCGTTCAGCTCCTCGATGGCCGTGTCCTTTTCAGCAGTCGACGCGTTCAATTCTCCGATGGCCGCGTCTTTCTGGCTGACCAGGCCCTCCAGCTCGGTCACCTTGGCCTTCGTCTCAGCCGCCTCGGCCTCCAGCCGGGTCACCTGCTCGTTAGCGGCGGTCAGGTCCGCCTGGAGCTGTTGATTGGTCGCCTCGCCGCTCTCCACCTGGGCGGTCAGCGTCTCGGCCTGGGTCTTTGCCTCCGCCAGCTGGGCGCTGACATCCTCATACTGGGCCTTGGCCGCATCCAGATCCGCCTGGAGCGTCGCGGAATTGTTCTGTTCCTCCGCCAGCTGGGCCTGCGTGGAGGAGAGGGATTCCTTGCTGGCGTTCAGCTTGCTGTTGAAAAACAGTATCGCGATGATGGCGAGCACCAGCAGCACCAGCAGCACGATTTGCCACACTTTGCCTTTGGAATTCATAACACGGCCTCCCTGTATATATATCTGATTTTATTATAGCATGAATGGGCTGTACTTAACAAGGTCTTCGCGGCATTTTGTCGAATTAATGTTTCAATCCACGATCGCTCCGCCCAGGCACACCTGACCCTGATAGAACACCGCCGACTGCCCCGGGGTAACCGCCCGCTGTGGGGTGGCGAACGCCATGTGGGCCCTGCCGCCTGAGAGCGTCAGCCGGCAGTCCTGCAGCGGCTGGCGGTGGCGCAGCCGCACCTGGCAGTCCAGGGGCTCGCCCTCCGCCGCCGGCGGGCGCTCCGCCAGCCACGTCAGCTCCGAGCCCGTGGCGCTTAAGCTGAACAGCGCGTCGTCCTCGCCCTGGCTGACGATCAGCCGGTTGTGCTCCAGGTCCTTGCCCAGCACAAACCAGCGCTGGCCGTTGCCCCCGCCGCCGATGCCCAGCCCCCGGCGCTGGCCGAGGGTGTAGTACATCAGCCCGTCGTGGCGTCCCACGACCCTGCCGTCGGGAGTGACCATGTCCCCCGGCTGCGCGGGGAGGAAGCCGGAGAGGAACTGCTTGAAATTGCGCTCGCCGATGAAGCACACCCCCGTGGAATCCTTCTTCTCGCTGACGGGCAGCCCGGCCTCGCGGGCGATCTGGCGGATCTGGCCCTTGGTCAGGTTGCCCACCGGGAACAGCGCCTTTGAAAGCGCCCGCTGGCCCAGCATATACAGGAAATAGGTCTGGTCCTTGTTCTCGTCCGCCGCCCGGAGCAGCCGGTATTCGCCGTTCACGCAGTCGATGTTCGCAAAGTGGCCGGTGACCAGCTTCTCGGCCCCCAGCTGCTCGGCAAAATCCAGGAACACGCTGAACTTGATCTCCCGGTTGCACAGCACGTCCGGGTTGGGCGTGCGCCCCTTGCGGTATTCCGACAGGAAGTGCTCAAACACCCGCTCCCGGTACTGCTTGGCGAAGTTGACGGAATAATAGGGAATATCCAGCGCCTCGCACACCTGCCGGACGTCCGCCCAGTCCCGCTCGCTGGTGCACACGCCGTTTTCGTCCTTTTCCTCCCAGTTCTTCATGAACACGCCGATCACCTCGTGACCGGCGCGCTTCATCAGCAGCGCGGCGACCGAACTGTCCACGCCGCCCGACATGCCCACGACTACGCGCATGGTGTCGATTCTCCTTGATTCGTTATTCTGAAAGGCAACCGTCTTACCTGGGGGTATCGGGGGGCGGAGCGCCCCCGATCTTCAATCGTACGCGGCGGCGTGTACGCCGCGGGCGGGGCTTTTTTTGCGGCAGGGAGCCTGTCGACCAGAGCAAAAAAAGCTTCCTTGCAGATTTGCCGCCCGGAAATCGCTTGCGATTTCAGGCAAATCTGTCAAAGGGGTGGTATTGGCGGGGGAAGCAGTTCCCCCGCCAAAGGGCGTCAGCCCTTTACTGCACCAGCACCTCCGTCTCCAGCCCGTCGTTGTCCACCTCGGGCTCGACGAGGACGGTCTTTTGCTGCATGCCGACGATCTTCCACTGGCCGCCGGTCTTCACCAGCGTGATGTCGTAGCGGCCGCCCTGCCAGCGGGGAATGCGCTCGGAGACCTCGCTGCGGCGGCTGGAGATGACGCTGCCGGTGATGGTCGGCACGCGCTCGACCACGGTGCAGTTGGCATAGGCGTCCCAGGGCCAGGCCCACAGCTTTTCGATGGTCAGCTCGTATTCAAAGCCCGTGATGTTGTAATCCGAATAGGTGCTGTTGCCGTTCAGCGCGCCCTCCAGGGCGGTGTCGGCCATCAGGAAATCGGCGTGAAAGTACTTGTTCAGCTCCGCGGCCTGCTGGCGGGTGAGTATGACGTCCACCCGCTTTTCCATGCCCTCGTTGAGCACCACATAGATGTTCGCGCCGTTCATGGCCATGAAGAAGCCGCACACCAGCATGCCCAGCAGCACGCAGACGAGCAGCATCCGCGAGGCGATAAACCAGATCAGTCTTCGGAAGTACAGCAAGGTAACACTACTCCTGTCTTATGCTAATCGTTTTCCTCCAGTATGGACTTCAGCTGCTGGATCATCTGCTCGTCGGTCAGACGGAACTTGAACACCACGCGGCGGGAGGCGTCCATGTCCTCGAAGCCGTTGGCGTCCAGCACCGGATCGCTGAAGGAGCGCCCGTTGGCGGTCACCACCTCGCGCAGCCGGCGCTTCTGGGCGGCGCTGATGCCCCGGTAATCGTCGTCCAGCACGTAGGACGCCACCGCCAGCGCGCGCTGCTGGGACAGGGCCAGGTTGTCCAGGTAGGTGCCCAGGGAATCGGTGTGGCCCTCGATGAGGATCTCCGACACGTAGTTTTCGTATTCCTCGGAGAACAGCACGTCCAGGTACACGGGCAGGAAGCGGTCGATGAAGCGCTCGCCCCGCTCGGACAGGTCATAGCTGCCCAGCTCGAACATCACGTCGGATTCCAGGGCGATGGCGCCGTTGGCCGGGTCCACCTGGGCCTGGATGCTGGCGCCCTTCAGGGCGCTGGACAGCGACGATATGATGCGTGTGCGCAGGCCCACCAGGGCCTCGATCTGTACCTGCTGATCCTCCAACACTTTTTGCTGCTGGTCGATCTGGGTCTGCTGGGCGCCCAGCTGTACGCTCAGCGCGTCCAGCTGCTCCTTCTGTGCGGCGATCTCGTCCTCCTTTTCCTGCACCAGCGACTGGGCCTTGCTCAGCTCCTCCTGCTGGCTGGCCAGCACGCTCTGGGCGTCCTCCAGCCCCCGCTGGGCGGCCTCCAGGCGGATCTGCTGGGCGATCAGCTGGGTCTCGGATTCGCTCAGCTTGGTCTTCTGCTCCTCCAGGCTGGCGTTGGCCTGGTCCAGGTCGTACTGCTGGCGGGCGATCTCCGCCATGTTGATTTCGTACATATCAAAATACTGGTACATGATGTAGAACATGATCAGTATGAATATCAGCAAAAGGGCGCTCATCAGGTCTGAAAAGCTGAGCCACTGCACGCCGTTGTTGCTCACCCGGCGATGGGTGTGGGCGCGTGTGCTGCGCATGGGCAAACCCCCTTTCGGTTATTGTCGATATAAGCGGTCCGCCGTGTCCTCCAGGGCCTGCTGGGCCTGGACCATGGCGTCGGTCAGGCGGTCCACCTGGTCCAGGAAGCGGTTGTTGACGTCGGAGACCGCGTCGGGCAGGCCCTGCACCGCGGAGGCGATGTTCGAAGCCAGGTAATCCACCCGCTGGGTGAACTGGTTGACATAGTCGCGGTAGGCGTCCATGGTGCTGTTGAACTCGTCCTGAAGCTGCCGGTTGGCCTGGATGTGCACCTTTTCGATGCTGGCGGCGGAGGAGCGCAGGTCGGCGGTGGCCTTCTGCATGGCGTCCACGATGCGGCTCAGGTCGGCCTGCATCGAGCTGACCGTCTTCAGGTAGCTGTTCTGCTGGCGGGAGACCTGCTCCATCTTATCCACGGCATCTGCCATGTTCACCAGGTTCACGTCAGCCTGGCGGCTGGACTCGTTGAGCTGGCGAACGTAATCCGACATGCCCTTGAGCGTCTCCTGGGAGAGCTGCTGCATCTTCTGCAGGTCCTCGAGGGCGCTCTTCGCCCCGGCCAGCGATGCCCGCACCACCACGCAGCTCTCCTGCTGCTGGCGGCTGGTCTCGTCCAGCACCTCGCCGAAGCGCTGCAGCCGGCCGCGCATGGTCTCGTCCAGCCGGTCGGCGAAGCGCTGCATCACCGCGTCCATGAAGCGCATCTGTTCCTTGGTGGAGACGTTGACGAAGCTCTTGAAGGACTGGTTCAGCGGCTCGACGGCGTCGCGGACGGCGGCGGCCATGTTTTCGGTGAAGGCGCCGTTCAGGTCCTTGGCCATGGTCTGGATCAGGGCGGTCTGCTCCTGCTGGTAGATGGCGATCTGGGTCATCGGGTCCACGCTCAGCACGCCGGCGTGGCGGCTCATGGCCCCGTAGAACTCCTTCAGCGTGTGCTCGCTGGATCCGTAGACCGCCCTGGTGATCAGCGTGAACAGCACGCTGCCCACCACGCCGAATATGGACGTGGTGAAGGCGTAGCGCATGCCGGGGATCAGCGTGACGATGGACTGCTGCACCGCGGCGGAGTCGCTCATGTTGAAGCCGGAAAGGCCCTGGGCCAGGCCGATCAGCGTGCCCAGGAAGCCCAGCGAGGTCATCAGCCCGGGCAGCGACTCGGCGAAGGACGCCCGGCCGGGGCCGTACATGACGGTCTCTTCATTGATATAGTCCTCCACGTTGCTGGCGTTGTGATAAACGCCGTCGGCGAAGAACAGGTTGTTCAGGTACTCGCTCCAGTGGGGATACAGCGCGCCCTTGCCCAGGAAATCGTCCTGCTGCCAGGCGTATTTCTTGTCCCCCTGGGAGCGGATGCTGCGGATGGCCCGGCGCAGCGTGCCCCGGGTGTGCACCACCGGCGCGATGCAGCGCACCAGGCCCACCACGAAGAGCACCACGATGGCGATGTAGACCACCAGGTTCGATACGCCGCTGAGGGCGTTCTGAAAGAAGGACTGAAAGAAGTTCATAGGCACCTCCCGGTCGGGCAGGCGCACCCCCGGCGGCCCCGGGCCGGGCGCCTGCGTCGTCCGCCATTGGACGCAGCGCGCGCCCCGTCGGTTCCATATTATGTCAACGGGGCAACGGGTCTCGTACCCCAAGTATACTTATTCAAATATCAGTATAGCATCACAATCGTGTATCCGTGCGTAGAAAAGTTGACTAAATAATGACAAATGGCGGTTCACTTTTGCCCCGGTTTCGTGTATAATGGAAGGGATCAACCGGCACAGCCAATGGAGGCAACACAGATGGACAAGGTCGTCATACTCACCGGCGGCTCGAGCGGCATCGGCCGGGCCACGGCCCGGTTGCTGCGGGAACAGGGCTGCACGGTGTATGAGTTCAGCCGCCGCCCCGCCCCGGAGGACCCCTTTCACATGGGCGTGGACGTGACCGACGGCGCGGCGGTGAAGGCCGCCACGGACGCCGTGTTCGAGCGGGAGGGCCGCATCGACATACTGATCAACAACGCAGGCTTCGGCATATCCGGGGCGATGGAATTCACCGACCCCGCCGACGCCCACCGGCTGATGGAGGTCAACCTTTTCGGCATGGACAACGCCATCCGCGCCGCGCTGCCCCACATGCGCAGGGCCGGCTCCGGCCGGATCGTGAACATCAGCAGCGTGGCGGGGGTGTTCGCCATCCCCTTCCAGGCCTGGTATTCCATCTCCAAGGCGGCGGTGCGCGCGCTGACCATGGCCCTGTACAACGAGGTGGCCCCCTTCGGCATCCAGGTGACCAGCGTGATGCCCGGCGACATCCGCACCGGCTTCACCGCCGCCCGGAAGAAGAGCGTCGAGGGCGACGACGTCTACGGCGGGCGCATCAGCGCCTCGGTGGCGAAGATGGAGAAGGACGAGCAGAACGGCATGCGACCGGAGGGGGCCGCGAAGACCATCGCGCGGGTGGCGCTGAAGCAGGGGCGGGTCAAGCCCTTCTATGCCATCGGCCTTTCCTATAAGTTCCTGGTGCTGCTGGACAGCCTGCTGCCCTGCCGGGCGGTGCGCTGGCTGCTGTATCAGCTGTACGGGAAGTGAGGGATTAGGATTTAGGATTTAGGATTTTAGGATTTAGGGGAAAGCGAGGCGTAAACGCCATGAACAAGCAAACCCGCCGCGTGGCCATCAGCGGCATGATGGTGGCGCTGGCGACGGCCATACTGCTGATGGGCGGCGTGATCCCCGCCGCCACCTTCGTCGGCCCCGCCCTGGCCGGAATCGTCATGATCCCCGTGCTGGTGGAGGGCGGGCGGCGCATGGCCCTGGGGGCCTGGCTGGCGGTCAGCGCCCTGGGCCTGATGCTCTGCGCGGACAAGGAGGCGGCGCTGCTGTTCGCCTTCCTGGGCTGGTATCCGGCGATGAAGTGGACGCTGGACGCCAGGCTGCCGGGCTGGAAGGGGCTGCCGGTGAAGCTGCTGTTATGGAACGCCTGCGCCGGGGCGATGGCAGCGCTGATCTTCTATGTCTTTCGGATGGACCAGATCATCGCCGAATACCGGGAGATGAGCCGGGTCATGCTGGTGGCGTTCATACTGCTGGCCAACGTGACGCTGGTGCTCTATGACCGCCTGCTGAACATCATGCTCATCGTGTACGTGCGGAAGCTGCGGCCGAAGCTGTTCAAGGGGCACTGAGTGTGAAGGAATCAGGTCCCCGAAAAAGGGCGAAAATTCGCCTTTTTTCGGGGACCTGATTATTATTATCCCCATTTTTCAATGTAGACTTCGGTCTGTATCTGCCCCGGGCGGCACGCGCCGCTGGCGGCGCCCCGCGCCGCCTCCATCCGAAGGGCAGGCGCATCACAATGCCGTCACAATCCCCGGAAAAGCTGCGCACCAGTCCAATTAACAATCGACTCCGGTCGACTTAACAAACCGCCGGGCCCCTCCGCCGGTCAGTTCGCCGCCCGGCGGCTCCCCGCCCTGTTCGCCCCTGCCATTCGGGCTTCCGGGCTTATCCGTTTCCGGGTAAAAGACTCCGGTTTGTTAATCTGTGTGTCGAAACAAATCGCCTCGCCATTATGTTTTCCGCACAATGCTGTCGAAATTTGACGTCCGGGAGCGGCGGTCCCGCCGGTGAAGGTCCCCTCCGGCAAACGCACAATATTCCCCCTCTCCCCCTTCTCCGGCGTCAAAAAATGTGTTATAATGGGTCTATACGACACAGGAGGTGACGCCATGGAACCCATCTATGTCACAGGCCACCGCAACCCCGATACCGATTCCATCGTCTCGGCCATGGCCTATGCCCAGCTGCGCACAGCCCTGGGCGACCGGGAATACGTGGCCGCGCGCCTGGGGCGCATCAGCGACGAGACCCAGCTGGTGCTGGACCGATTCGGCTTCGAGCCCCCGGTGCTGATCCACGACCTGCGCACCCAGGTCAGCGACCTGAACTACGACACGCCCCCGGCCCTGAACAAGGCCGCCACGGTGGACCGTGCCTGGCAGCTGCTGCACCGGGACGAGAACACCGTGGCCCTGCCCGTGGTGGAGGACGACGGCACGCTGTTCGGCATGCTGTCCACCAACACCATCGCCGCCCAGGACATGAATTCGGTGCTGAACCCGGTCATCGAGGACATCCCCGTGTTCAACCTGGTCAGCGCACTGGAGGGCAGCATCGTGCTGGACGCCCAGACCCCCACCAACAGCGTGTCCGGCCGGGTGACCATCGCCCTGCCGGCCAACGGCGAGGAGGCCATCAACCTCTCCCCCGATACGGTGCTGGTCTGCGGCAACCAGCCCGACGTGATACTGGACGCCCTGAGGGCGAAGGTACCCTGCGTGGTGGTGTGCCAGGCCGCCGTGCCCGAGGAGGCCCGGGAGCTGCCCCTGAGCAGCCTGGTCATCTCCACCCCCCAGGAGCCCTATCGCGCCGCCCGGATGATCTTCCAGTCGGTGCCGGTGTGGCGGGTGTGCCGCACCGAAGAGCTGTGCCCGGCGCGGCTTTCGGACTACGTGGACGACGTGCGCCAGATGGCCCAGGACAACAAGCACCGGGCCTTCCCCGTGGTGGACGACGACGACCGCGTGGTGGGCATGCTCAGCCGCATCCACCTGCTCAAGCCCCGGCGCAAGCGGGTGGTGCTGGTGGACCACAACGAGGTGTCTCAGTCCGTGCCCGGGCTGGAACAGGCCGAGATCCTGGAGATCATCGACCATCACCGCCTGGCCGACGTGCAGACCGGCAACCCCATCTACATGCGCAACGAGCCCGTGGGCAGCACCGCCACCATCATCGCCGGCATGTTCATGGAGCGCGGCCTGATGCCCGGCACCCGCATGGCGGGGCTGATCACCTGCGCCATCATCTCCGACACGCTGATGTTCAAATCCCCCACCTGCACCCCCCGGGACCGGCTGATGGCCGAGCGCATGGCCTCCATCGCCCACGAATCGCTGGACGCCCTGGGGCAGATGATCTTCTCCGCCTCCACCAGCGACGACAAGTCCCCGGACGACATACTGTTCCAGGACTACAAGGAGTTCATGATCTCCGGCCACACGCTGGGCGTGGGCCAGGTGGTGACGCTGGATTCCGACCGGGTGCTGAAGCGCCGGGAGGCCTTCCTGGAGGCCATGCAGGCGCGCATGGAGGAGCGCAAGTACGACCTGATGCTGTTCCTGATCACCGACATGCTCCAGGAGGGCAGCCAGCTGCTGTTCCTGGGTTCGCCGGATGTGATCGCCCAGGCCTTCAACGTGCGCCCGGACGGCAACCAGGCCTTCCTGCCGGGCATACTCTCCCGCAAGAAGCAGGTCATACCCGCGCTGTCGGTGTTCTGGGGCTGATTTCATGCTTACATCATTGCTGTTGGAGCGCGCCGCCGCCATGGGCATCCCCATGAGCCAGGGGCAGGCCGGACAATTCAATATTTACCATGATATGCTCGTTGAAGCCAACGCCCGCATGAACCTGACCCGGGTGCCGGAGGACCCCGCCGAGGCCGTGGACCGCAACTACCTGGACTGCATCGCCCCGCTGGCCGGAGGCTTCCCGGCGGTCGCCAGCGCCGTGGACGTGGGCTCCGGCGCGGGCTTTCCCGGCATACCGCTGGCCATCATGCTGCCGGACACCCGCTTCACGCTGGTGGACGCCCTGGGCAAGCGGGTAGATTTCCTGCGGGGCGTCATCGACCGCCTGGGCCTGAACGCCGAGGCGCTGCACCTGCGGGCCGAGGACGCGGCCCGGCGGGAGGGGCTGCGGGAGGGCTTCGACCTGGCCGTCGCCCGGGCGGTGGCCCCGATGAACGTGCTGTGCGAATATATGCTGCCCCTGGTCAAAGTGGGCGGACATATGCTGGCGCTGAAGGGCCCGGGCCTGGACGAGGAGCTGACCCGGGCCGAAAACGCCCTCAAGCTGCTGGGCGGCGAAGTTGAGCGCGTGCAGCCCCTCGCCATCCCCGGCCGGGACTGGAACCACCGGGCCGCCTGGATCGCAAAGACCGCCCCCACCCCCCGGAAGTATCCGAGGCGGGCCGGGACGGTGGAGAAGAGAGCGCTGTAAATACTGATTTACCGAAAGGAGTTATACTATGAATTACCGCAAACTCGGCAAGACCGGCCTTCTGGTCAGCGAGGTGGGCTTCGGCGGGGAGTGGCTGGAACGCCACGACGTCGAGCACTCCGTAAACCTCATCCGTCACGCCCACGAAAAGGGGATCAACATCATCGACTGCTGGATGCCAGACCCCAAGTCCCGGGACATCATCGGCCAGGGCATCGCCGATTGCCGGGACCAGTGGTTCGTGCAGGGCCACATCGGCTCCACCTGGCAGGGCGGCCAGTACGTGCGCGACCGAAACATGGCGCAGGTCGTGCCCGCCTTCGAGGACCTGCTGGGGCGCATCGGCGGCGGATACATCGACCTGGGCATGATCCACTACGTGGATTCCGAGGCCGACTGGCAGGCCGCCATGAGCGGTCCCTTCATCGACTACGTCCATGCCCTGCACAGGGACGGCGTCATCCGCCACATCGGCCTGAGCACCCACAACCCCGTCATGGCCAGGCGCGCGGTGGAGACCGGCTTCGTGGAGATGATACTGTTCAGCATCAACCCCGCCTTCGACATGCACCCGGCCACGGAGAACCTGGAGGACCTGCTCTCGGGCAATTTCGACCCTGCCCTCAGCGGCATCGACCCCCAGCGCTCGGCGCTGTACCGGCTGTGCGAGGAAAGGGACGTGGGCATCACCGTGATGAAGGGCTTCTTCGGCGGCGCGCTGTTCGACGAAAAGCGCTCGCCCTTCGGGGCCGTATTCACCCCCGCCCAGCTGATCCACTACGCGCTGACCCGGCCCGCGGTGGCCTCGATCCTGTGCGGCTACGACACCGTGGAGCAGATCGACCGGGCCGTGGCCTACGAGACCGCCTCGCCCGACGAGCGGGATTACGCCTCCGTCATCGCCGCCGCGCCGCTGCACAGCTACAAGGGCCAGTGCACCTACTGCGGCCACTGCAAGCCCTGTCCGATGGAGATCGACATCGCCATGGTCAACAAGCTCTACGACCTGGCCGTCCAGCAGGACAGTGTGCCCCAGAGCCTGCGGGAGCACTATCGCGCCCTCGGCCCCACCGCAGCCGACTGCGTCGGCTGCCGCAGCTGCGAGGCGCGCTGCCCCTTTGAGGTGAAGATCGCCGAGCGGATGGCAAAGGCCGCCGCGCTGTTCGGGTGCTGAAAACAGACATAATGCCAATCAAAAAGCGGACGCGATTCGCGTCCGCTCTTTTGCTTGGCTTTCATTCAGATCAGCAATGGCACCAGTCCAGATAATTCATGCTGCACCAGCCAGACTTGCAGTTCTTCGTCACATAGGCCCAGTTGCCGGAAACCTTGCTCACCAGCAGGTGCCGGGTGCCGTGGGCGAAGCTGCCCTTGATGCCGTAGCAGGTGCCGGGACCCTTGCGGATGTTCAGGCCGGTGGACGCGGTGTCCACGTCGGCATAGGCGCCAGCCTTGACGTACTTCTTGGAGACCCAGCCGGTGGTGCCGCCGAAGGTCCTTACCTTGTACCAGCTGCCGGACTTGCGGATCAGCTTGAGGGGCTTGCCGTTGCTCAGCGAGGTGATGATCCTGTAGCCGGTGCCGGGGCCCGTGCGCAGGTACAGGCGGCCGCCGTTGGTATGGACCCGGTAAACCTTCGCATAATCGCAATCACAGGAATTGGAGGAGACTTCCTCCGCCACAGACACCGCGGGGATCGCCGCCACAAGCAGCATCACCGCCAGGAGAACCGCGAGAATTCTCTTCATGTTGATATCCTCCCCATAAATTCTTGCCGCATCCGGAGCGCCCGCGTCGACCTGGGCCAACGGGTCGCAGGCATTTCCCTTTTCTTTTATGCGCTGCCCGCCCGGATTATGGTCGTTGGTAATATTATACATCAAAAAATTGGAAAATATGTTACAACTTTGTCGCATTATTGTCAAATTTTATAAAGCTTTTACAACACCCATCATCAATCGCGTTCCGCCCATCCCCTGCGCCTTCCCCGCTGCCGGTCGTGGCACACATCGCAGACGCGATAGGGCCAGTTCCAGGGCAGCGGCGCCTTGCAGGAGGGGCAGGTGCGCTGCTGGAGCTTCTGGGTGGAGAGGATGTGGATGATGCCCTCGGAGATCAGCCCCTTGCGGCGCTGGATCTCCTCCAGCACGCCGTCCGGGTCCTCCAGGAACAGCCGGGCATAGTTATAGTAGAGGTCGCAGCGCCGGTAGTCGGCCTCGAGGCCGTCCAGCATGGCGGTGGTGCAGTCCTCCGGCTCCGGGGGCCAGGGCAGCTCCGCTTCCACCTCGATGTGCTCGCGATTGCACTCGGCGCGGTACATGGCCTTCCAGCGAGCCAGCAGGTCCGGGTCGGTCTCGTCGAAGGGGATGCACAGGAAGCGATAGAGCAGCGCCTTGTCGGTCTTCGGCGTCTCCATCATGGCCGCCAGCGCCGCCATGCGCTCGGTGGACGCCTTGGAGAAGCAGCCCTTGTCCTTCATGGCCAGCCACTGGTTGATGATCTGGCTCAGCGGCAGCGGCAGGCCCAGCAGCGACTCCGGGAAGCTGATGACCGCCTCGGTCAGCGCGTACAGCGGCTTGTTCAGCGCCTGGGCCACGATGCCCTTGAAGCCGTAGGCGTTCACATAGCCCACGTCGTACTGGCCGTAGCGTCCGGCGCGACCGGCGATCTGCTTGATCTCGGCGTCGGTCAGGGGCCGGGTGATGTCGCCGTCGAACTTCTCCGACTCCAGGAACACCACCCGCTGGATGGGCAGGTTCATGCCCATGGCGATGGCGTCGGTGGACACCACCACCTGGGTATCCCCCTCGTGGAAGCGCTCGGCCTGGTCCCTTCGCACGTCCGGCGGCAGCGCGCCGTAGATCAGCGACACCCGCCAGCCCTGGCGCTTCAGCTCCGCCGCCACGGCGTGGACCCGCGCCTTCGAGAACACGATCAGCGCGTCCCCCTTGCGCACCGACGCCGGGAAGCGAAAGCCCTCCTTCTCCGCCACCAGCGGCACCATGCGCCGGTGGCGCACGATCTCCAATTCGTCGCCGCACTCCTCGATGATCCGCTTCAGCAGCCCCTCGGCGTCCGGCGAGGCGCAGGCGTGGATCTCGTCGGCGCACAGGCCCAGTATCGCCGCGGTCCAGGCGCCGCCACGGTCCCGGTCGGCGATCATCTGGCACTCGTCGATCACCGCCACGTCGTAGCGCGCCTTCAGGTCGGCCATCTCCACCGTAGAGGACTGGACCCGGCTGTCGGGCACCCGGATCTGCTCCTCGCCGGTCACCAGAGAGCAGGGCGTGCCGTCCCGGTTCAGGGTCTCGAACTGCTCCGCGGCCAGCAGCCGCAGGGGCCCAAGGTAGATGCCGTTGCGGGCGTAGCGCAGCCGCTGGACCCCCTCGTAGGTCTTGCCGGAGTTGGTGGGGCCCAGGTGCAATATGAATTTGCGGCGCATCTGTCGGGCCAGCGGGTACAGGTCCCGGTAGTGCTCCGGCACAGCGTTCAAAAGCGCCGAGCGCAGCTTCTTCGCCCTGCCGAAGGTGGCGTCCGCCTGCCTTTGCAGCTGGCGCACCGAGGGGTTGGCCGACAGCAGCCGCTGGATGCGCTCCCGGGGCCAGCGCTGGCGCATGCGGGCGCAGATGGCGACCTTCGCCTGCTGGATATCCCGCTTCAGCGCCTCGGACACCGTGCCGCCGTCCGGGGTGCGCAGCTGCCCGCAGGCCGCCAGCTCGGGGTGGTCGCGGTACAGCGCGCCCCGCAGCGCCCCGGTCAGCGACTTCGGCCGCCAGGCCCGCTCCAGCACGTCCACGCTCAGGCCCTTGTTGAAGGGGCCCTCCATCAGCCAGGGCACCACGTCCGCCACTGAGGGATCGGTCACCAGCCGGGACAGGTCCGCCTTCAGCAGATAGCGCTCCACCCTGTCGCTGGACTGGTCCGCCAGGCGCTTCACCTGGCCCTCCAGCAGCTTGCGGGGAGCCTGCTGCTTCACAAGGCGCAGCGCCGTGCGCGCCTTCTTCAGGTTCACATGGCTGCGGTCCACCGAGCGCAGGAAGGCCAGGTCCACGGGATTGCCGTCCCGGAGCTCCTGGGCGATCATTGGGGCGAGGCGCTCGAACTCCGCCGCGTAGCGCTCCTGTCCCGGCTCGCCCCGCAGCAGCGCCTGGTAGACCTCGTCCCCCTTGCGGACGTGGTACAGCGCGTTGCCGAAGGCCTTGCCCCGGTAGTAGGCCTCCGCCTCCTCCGCGCTCATGCCCCGGGTGATTCCCCTCACCTTGTTCAGCGCACGCTGGTACAGGTAGTCCTCCCGCTCCGGCAGGATCGCCTGGATATACGCCCGCAGCGCCGCTTCTCTGTCCATATGCCGTACCGCCTTCCCGGCGCGGATGCGCGCCAAGTGTTATTCTACCATAAATGCCCAAAAAAGGGAATCACCCCGCCGATCCGGGGCAGAATGGGGCAGCTTTATATTTGCCCTTATATATCTCTATATAAGCCTCTTTATAAGCCTGCCACATATGCCACAGAGTTATTTTCATTCAGCGTCAACCCGGTAAGGAGCAATGCCGCGCCGCTACCGGCTGTCCTGTTCCCTCTGCCCCTTCCTGTACTCCCTGGGCGAACACCCCATATGCCGGTGGAAGGCGGCGGAAAAGTGCTCGATGGAGGAATAGCCGGAGCGCTCGGCGATCTCTGTGACGGACAGGTCGGTGCCGGTGAGCAGCTGGGAAGCCGCCGCCATGCGGGCGTCGGTCAGCTTCTGGGAAAAGGTCTTGCCAAAGTTGTCCCGCAGCAGCCGCTGGGTCTGGCGCTGGCTCAGGTTCAAAAGGCTGGCCAGGTCCGAAAGCGTCAGCGTGCGGTGGCGGTAGAAGAAGGCGTCCTCGACGATGGGCATCAGCCCCGCCCGGGTCAGCGCCGGCACGCGGACGCGCACGGGCGCTGGCCCGGTCTCCATGCGGTACATGCGCATCAGCAGCACGATGATCTGCCGCAGCAGCGCCTCCGCCATCTCCCGCGCCCCCGGCCTGGGGTCGCGACCCTCCTCCACCAGCTTCTCCAGCAGCGGGTACACCCGCCCGCCGTCCTCGCCCATCCAGAAGTGGGTCCGGGCAAAGCGGAAGAACGGGTCCTCCGTCGCCCGCGCCGCCAGCTCGCAGTTCAGGTATAGGCAGTATTCGACGATGGGGCTGCGGGGGTCCGAGCGCTGGGCGTGCTCGACCCCCGGCCCGGTGACGTACAGCGTATCAGGCCCTACGCCCCGTGTCCTGCCGTCGATGGTCACGTCGCCCTGACCGCTGCGGGTGTAATGGATCTCATAGCTTGTGTTCGAATGCCTGTGCGCCGCGATGACCGCCGGCAGCTGCTCGATGCGCACGTGCACCGGCGCGACGTGCAGGCACCCCAGCTCAAAGCCGAAGGAAAATTCGTAGGTTTCCATATTCATTCCTCATTCCTCATTCCTATTATATCCCACACTTACACCAAACGGACATCCACCTTCGTCAAAACGACATATTTAACATAAAAACGTCGGGTTTTTCTCTAACCCAATGGCGCGGAATTTGTTATACTCTTATTATCGAGATAAAATACACAGGGAGGCTTTCATCATGGATAAAAAGATTCTTGGCGCCATTCTTCCGGGCAACAGCACCGTCGAGCTGAAGGAGTTTGAGATTCCCAAGCCGGGCCACGGCCAGGTGTTGGTGAAGACCAAGGCTTCCACCATCTGCGGCTCGGACATTCGCTGCATCTACCGCGCCCACGTGGGCAAGGGCCCCGAGGGCTACCAGCCCGGCATGATCGCCGGCCACGAGCCCTGCGGCATCATCGTCGAAGAGGGCGAGGGCCTGAAGCGCTTCAAGAAGGGCGACAGGGTCATCGTGTACCACATCTCCGGCTGCGGCGTGTGCTACGACTGCCGGCGCGGCTACTACATCTCCTGCAAGAGCCCCTACCGCGCGGCCTACGGCTGGCAGCGAAACGGCGGCATGGCCCCCTACATGCTCTGCGACGAGAAGGACCTGATCGCCCTGCCCGACGAGCTGACCTATGAGGACGGCGCGCAGGTGGCCTGCGGCTTCGGCACCTGTTACGAGGCCCTGATGAAGATCGGCGTCTCCGGCAACGACCGGGTGCTGGTCACCGGCCTGGGCCCGGTGGGCCTGGCCACGCTGATGCTGGCGAAGGCCATGGGCTGCGACACCACCATCGGCTGCGACGTGAACGAGGACCGCATGAAGCTGGCCAAGGACCTGGGCCTGGCGGACTACGTGTTCAACAGCGCCAACGTCGAGGAATGCGAGAAGAAGATCATGGAGGTCACCCAGGGCTACGGCTGCGAGCGGGCCATCGACTGCTCCGCCAACAACTCCGCCCGGGCGATGGCGATCCGCTGCACCCGCGAGTGGGGCAAGATGGCCATGGTCGGCGAGGGCAACGACGTGACCTTCAACCCCTCCCCCGACATCATGCACGGCCAGAAGAGCATCTACGGCAGCTGGGTCACGTCCCTGTGGCGCATGGAGGAGCTGGTGGAGCACCTGGTGCGCTGGGGCATCCATCCCGACAAGCTGATCACCCACCGCTTCGAGCTGAAGGACGTGGCTGAGGCCTACCGCCTGATGGCCAGCGGCCAGTGCGGCAAGGTCGCCATCGTGTACCCCGACTAAACATCCCTTGGAGGATTTGAATTAGGAATTGATGTGGAAATCCTTCGGATTTCATTTATTGAAACAATGAAGCTTCCTCCTTCAATAAAAACAAATCCGTCAGGATTTGCTCCTCCAATCCTCATTCCTCATTGATCGACAACCAATCGGAGGGAAAAACAATGATCGATCCCAAGATTGTACCGGTATTTACGCTTAACGACGGCGGCGTCATCCCCTGCATCGGCATGGGCACCTTCGGCTCGGACCGGGTGACCCCCGACGAGGTGGCCCAGGCCGTGGCCGGCGGCATCCGCGTGGGCTACCGGCTGTTCGACTGCGCCGCCTGCTACGGCAACGAGGACAAGATCGGCGTCGAGTTCAGGCGGGCCCTTGACGAGGGCGTGGTGAAGCGTGAGGAGCTGTTCATCATGTCCAAGGTGTGGAACGACATGCACCGCCGCGTGGCCGAGTCCTGCAAAAAGACCATCGCGGATCTTCAGTGCGACTATCTGGACATGCTGTTCATCCACTGGCCCTTCCCGAACTACCACGCCCCCTTCTGCGACGTGGATTCCCGCAACCCCGACTCGAAGCCCTTCTCGGTGGCGGAGTTCCTGGACACCTACCGCCAGATCGAGGCGCTGGTGGACGAGGGCCTGGTGAAGCACATCGGCATTTCCAACATGACCATCCCGAAGCTGGACGCCGTTCTTCCCAAGCTGCGCATCAAGCCCGCGGCCTGCGAATCGGAGCTGCACCCCTGCTTCCAGCAGCAGGCGCTGTTCGACTACCTGAAGGCGCGGGACATACTGAACGTGGGCTACATGCCCCTGGGCTCCCCCCGCCGCCCCGAGCGCGACATACTGCCCGAGGACATCGCCGACATGCAGATGCCCGAGCTGGTTGAGATCGCGAAGGCCCACGGCTGCCACCCCGCCATCATCTGCCTGAAGTGGGCGCTGCAGCGGGGCCAGCTGCCGATCCCCTTCTCGGTGCACAACTACGAGGCCAACCTGCGCGCCGCCGTCACCGAGAAGCTGACCGACGAAGAGATGGCCACCATCGCCACGCTGGAGCGGAACAACCGCCTGGTGAAGGGCCAGGTGTTCCTGTGGCCCGGCGCCAACGACTGGCACGACCTGTGGGACGAGGACGGCGTGATCGTCAGCTGCACGGATTGCTGATTTTTGACAATTGCACAGATTGCTAAAATCAGATTGACATTTCGTTGCGAAATGTATATAATGTAACCGTTCATTGCGCCGGATCAACCAACGACCATTGATCCGGCGCAAAACACATCGACCATCGTTGGCGACAATTCTGTCCGCGGCCGCGCCCGGCGCAGGACCAGGGGACCGGCGAAGGCAACCCCACAACGAACGAAACGGAGGTAGTGTCGTGGGAGAAGTCATATTGACGATGAAGGGCATCGACAAATCGTTCCCCGGCGTGCACGCGCTGGATCACGTCGATCTGGAGGTGCGCAAGGGCGAGGTGCACGCGCTGATGGGTGAAAACGGCGCGGGCAAATCCACGCTGATGAAGGTGCTGACCGGCATCTACACCAAGGATTCCGGCACCATCACCTACGAGGGGCGCGAGGTGGAGTTCCACAGCCCCAAGGAGGCCCAGGACGCGGGCATCGTCATCGTTCACCAGGAGCTGAACATGATGAACCACCTGACGGTGGCCCAGAACATATTCATCGGCCGCGAATTCATGAAGGGCGGCCTGATTGACGACGGCAAAATGAACGACGAGGCCCGCAAGCTGTTCAGCCAGCTGGGCATCGACATCAACCCCGCTGAGAAGATGGGCAACCTGACCGTCGGCAAGCAGCAGATGTGCGAGATCGCCAAGGCCATCTCCCACGAGGCCAAGGTCATCATATTCGACGAGCCCTCCGCCGCGCTGACGGAGGCGGAGATCGAAGAGCTGTTCAAGATCATCCGCGACCTGCGCGCAAAGCAGCTGGGCATCGTGTACATCTCCCACCGCATGGACGAGATCAAGGTCATCACCGACCGGGTCACCGTCATGCGCGACGGCGGCTATGTGGGCACGCTGATCACCGCCGACTGCACCAAGAACGACATCATCAACATGATGGTGGGCCGTGTGATCTACGAGGACCCGAAGACCCACAGCATGGTCAAGCCCGGCGCGCCGGTGGTTTTGAAGGTGGAGCACCTGAACGCCGGCAAGATGGTCAAGGACGTCAGCTTCGAGCTGCACAAGGGCGAGATCCTCGGCTTTTCGGGCCTGATGGGCGCGGGCCGCACCGAGACCGCCCGGGCCCTGTTCGGCGCGGACCCCAAGGAATCCGGCGACATCTGGATCAACGAGCAAAAGGTCGAAATCCACTCCCCCCAGGACGCCGTCAAATGCGGCATCGGCTACCTCTCCGAGGACCGCAAGCGCTACGGCATCGTGGTGGGCAAGACCATTGCGGAAAACTCCACGATGGCCTCGCTGAAGGACTTCCTGAAGGGCCTGTTCATCGACAAAAAGAAGGAAAACGAGGCTACACAGAAGTACATCGACCGGCTCAAGACCAAGACGCCCAGCGTGGACCAGCTGGTGGTGAACCTGTCCGGCGGCAACCAGCAGAAGGTGGTCGTGGCCAAGTGGCTGGTGCGCAACTGCGACATACTGATTTTTGACGAGCCCACCCGCGGCATCGACGTCGGCGCGAAGAGCGAAATCTACCACCTGATGAACGAGCTTGCCGCCGAGGGCAAATCCATCATCATGATCTCCTCTGAAATGACCGAGATCCTGCGCATGTCCGACCGCATCGTGGTCATGTGCGAGGGTCGCAAGACCGCTGAAATTGATATCGCCGAGGCGACGCAGGAAAAGATCATGCACGCCGCGACGCTCAGGTGACAGGAGGGTGACGCATGGAGAATTTCAAGAACCTGCCAATTATCAAGAAATTGGGCTTCAACAGAATCGTGTTGGTTGGCGTGCTGATCCTGATGTACTTCGTGTTCTCCCTGGGCAGCGGGCGCATGCTGGGCAGCGGCGACATCAACAACGCCCTGAACATGGTGGACTACCTGGGCTTCCTGGCTTTGGGCGTCACCTTCGTCATCGCCACCGGCGGCATCGACTTTTCCATCGGCCCGGTGATGGTGTGCGCGGGCCTGATCGGCGGCAGGCTGCTGGTCACCTTCGGGTGGCCGCTGTGGCTGGCGCTGGTCATGTGCGTAATCGTGGGCATGGTCTTCGGCGTGTTCAACGGCATACTGGTAGCCTACATGGGCCTGCCCTCGTTCATTTCGTCGATGGCCTCGATGATGCTGGCCAAGGGCGTCGGCTCGGTTTTCACCCATGTACAGAACTCCAACTGGCCCGCCAGCGGCGAGCCCAACAGCTGGTACAAGTACTTCGTCAACTATAACGGCTTCCCCACGGGCCTGCTGTTCTTGCTGGTGGTGGCCGTCGTCTGCGCCATCATCATGAACAAGACCAAGATCGGCCGCTACATCCTGTGCATCGGCTCCAACCGCGAGGCGGTGCGCCTGTCCGGCGTGGACACCCGCAAGTGGGAGGCCCTGGCCTACGTCATCTGCGGCACGCTGGCCGGCATCGCCGCCATCACCTACGTGGGCGTCATCACCCAGGTGCAGCCGGGCCTCGGCGACGAATTCAACAACAACGCCATCGCAAGCTGCGTGATGGGCGGCACCTCGATGACCGGCGGCATCGCCTCCATCGGCGGCACCGTCATCGGCGTTTTCATCATCTCCCTGCTGCGCGTGGGCATACAGGCCATGGGCTTCAGGCCGGACTACCAGTACATCATCACCGGCATCATCGTGGCGCTGGCCGTGTTCTCGGACATCCGCTCCAGCAGCCGCAAGAAGTGAGGAGGCGCGAGTATGCAGAAACAGCTTAATGAAAAGCGCGGCTTTGCCAACAACCCCATCGTCAAGGCCATCGGCCTGCAGCGCATCGTCGTGGTGCTGGCGGTCATACTGGAGGCGGTGCTGTTCTCGATCCTCAGCCCCGCGTTCCGCCAGTACGCCACCGTGGTCAGCATACTTGATTACTCCTACTACATCACCTTCATGGCCATCGGCGTCACCTTCTGCCTGATCTCCGGCGGCAACGACCTGTCCGTGGGCACGGGCATGATCTGCTACGCGCTGGCCGGCGGCTACCTGGTGCAGCACATGGGTTGGCCGGTGTGGGGCGGCATGCTGGTGACCATCGCCATCGGCCTGTGCTTCGGCGTGCTGAACGGAGCGATGGTGGCCATTATGAACCTGCCCCCCTTCATCGCCACGCTGTGCACGATGCTGATCACCCGCGGCCTGGGTTCCATACTGACCGGCGGCATGGCCGTATCCTGGCCCTCCCGCAACAGCGCAGGCGGCTGGTTCCGCAGCCTGTTCAAGATCATCAACAACGGCAAGATCATCCCGGTAGGCTTTGCCATCGTCATCGTCAGCATCATACTGATGTCCATCGTGCTGAACAAGACCCGGGTGGGCCGCTACATCATCGCCATCGGCTCCAACAAGGAGGCCGCGCGCCTGTCCGGCGTGAACGTGGTCAAGTACCAGATGCTGGCCTACATCATCTCCGGCTTCTTCGCGGGGCTGGCGGGCATCGCCTACTCGGCCACCTTCTCCTCCTCCGTGGCCCCCGGCACCGGCGCCGGCCTGGAGCTGGACGCCATCGGCGGCGCGATCATCGGCGGCACTTCGATGACCGGCGGCCAGGGCAGCATCATCGGCACGCTGCTGGGCGTGTTCGTGATGTCGCTGCTCAAGACCGGCCTTCCCTACGTGGGCCTGCAGGCCAACTGGCAGCAGATCATCACCGGTATCGTGCTGATCGTGGCCATCTACATCGACGTTCTGAAGAACAAGAAGACGGCGTAAGAACGGCACGAGGCGCGGCATCTCCCCTGCGGGAGATGGTGTCAGCCGATTCCCCTAATTCCCAATCCCTACCACGATGTTTGACCGCAAAGCGGTTGACATAATATCATTTTAGGAGGTATCCCCATGAAGAAAATGTTGGCTATCGTCCTGGCTCTGATGCTGGTCTTCAGCGCCACCGCTGCTTTCGCCGCGGATTACGAGATCGTGTCCAAGGGCTTCCAGCACCAGTACTGGCAGGCCGTGCTGGCCGGCGCCCAGGCCAAGGCTGCTGAGCTCGGCGTCGAGATCAACTTCGTCGGCCCCGCCAACGAGTCCGCCTACGACGAGCAGCTGTCCCAGCTGAACTCCGCCATCAACGCGGCGCCCAAGGCTATCGGCCTGGCCGCCCTGTCCACCGAGACCTGCCTGGACGCCATCAAGACCGCCCAGGAGTCCGGCATCCCGATCATCGGCTTTGACTCTGGCGTGCCCGGCGCTCCCGAAGGCGCGATCCTGGCCAACTGCGCCACCAACAACTACAACGCTGGCGCCCTGGCCGGCGAGATGGTCTATGCCGCGATCAAGGATCGCATCGCTGCCGCCGAAGGCACCGTGCGCATCGGCGTGTCCGCGCAGGACGCCGTTTCCGAGTCCGTCACCCAGCGCGGCCTGGGCTTCATCGACAAGATCGGTGAGCTGGCTGCCGCCGACGGCTACACCGTGAAGCTGGAAGGCAACGAGAAGTATGTCAACGACGCCAAGGTCGAGTCCGTGGACGACGGCAAGATCGTCATCGAGACCCTGGTGCCCTCCCAGGTCACCGCTGAGCTGTCCGCCATCGACTGCCAGAACCTGCTGAACAAGAGCGACATCATCGCCCTGTATGGCTCCAACCAGCACTCCGCTGAGGCCATGGTCACCGCCAACGAGAACCTGCAGAAGCTGGGCACCGGCGAAGGCCAGGTCATCGGCGCGGGCTTCGACTCCGGCGCTGTCATCAAGGCCGCCGTCGCCGACGGCACCTTCCTGGGCGCCATCACCCAGGC
>JAFRJF010000031.1 GCA_017432405.1 Clostridia bacterium
AACACTCACAATGTCTTCTTCTCATCGCTTTCCCTCCTTGAATCGACGGTCGATTCAGCCTTTGAGGTATGGGCTTCCCCCAACGATCAGTTGAGGTCGCTCTGCTCCTTTAAGTAAAATCTCTTTTGTCGTTTACTATAAGTGGGTGAAGAGCCCGAGACTGAATCTGACTAATGATTCCCGAGTTGCACCACGAACTGTCTGTTCGCAAGAAGCGAGAAAAGGACGTACAGTAAAATAATACTGAGAGGGAATCATGCCGTATATTAAGACATGGAGGGACCCCATGGAAAAGATATACGACAAGTGCTGTGGTATCGATGTACATAAGAAGCTGATCGTAGCATGCTTGCGAAGTGGCCGTAAGAATGAGATACGGGAGTTTGGCACATCAACGAAGGAAATACTGAGTCTGACGGACTGGCTAACGGATAAGGGCTGCGAGATGATCGCGATGGAGAGCACGGGGTCTTATTGGAAGCCGATATACAACATCATAGAGAGTTGCGGCTTGCAGGCGATCATAGTCAATGCTCAACACATGAAGGCCGTACCAGGTAGGAAGACGGATGTCAAGGATGCGGAGTGGATAGCAGACTTGCTGCAACATGGGTTGCTGAAAGCGAGCTATATACCGGATAAGGCACAGCGAGAGCTGCGCGAACTGGTGTGTTACCGTAAAAGCCTGATAGAGGACGAAGCACGAGAGTTGAACCGATTGCAGAAGATGCTGGAGGGCGGGAACATTAAGCTGTCTGGGACAGTATCGGACATCAACGGAAAAAGCTCTCGCAATATGCTGGAAGTCATACTTTCAGGAGAAGTGCTTGACCTGAAGAAGCTGGAATCGATGGTATCGGAGAAGAAGGTATCCAAGCGGTTAAAAGCGTCCAAGCAGAAGATTGTCGACGACATGGACGGGGTATTAACAGCATTGCAACGTAAGATGATTCGGGAGCTGCTCAAACACATTGATGAGCTTGAGAGGCATATCAAGAATCTAAGCGACGACATTGACCGCTTCATGGATTCAGGAGAAAAAGCAGCGGTAAAAGCCATAGAAGAAGTACCGGGAATTGGCAAGGTAAGCGCCGAGGCTATTATTTCCGTGATAGGGACAGACATGAGCCGCTTTCCAACGGACAAGCATATTTCCAAATGGGCGGGTTTGTGTCCGGGGAATAACGAGAGCGCCAAGAAGCGGAACTCTGGTAGAACGACCAAAGGCAACAAGACGTTGAAAACAACGCTTGTCCTCTGCGCCCATGCTGCTGTCAGGGTCAAAGAAAGCTACTTTGCAGCTCAGTTTGCCAGAATCAGTGTTCATCGCGGGAAGAAGCGCGCTTATGTTGCAGTAGCCCATTCCATGTTGATCGCAATCTACCATATGCTAAGATATGGTGCGACTTTTATGGATTTGGGTTCTGAATACTACAATACTTTCAATCGGGAACGAAAAGCGGAGGGCTGTCTAAAAAAGCTCAAACAGTTGGGCTATGCTGCAAATATTGCCACTATTGCCGATTTAGCTTAACTCATATCCCTCTCTGGTTTTGCCTTAGGTGGACTTTTTGCGCCTTTCGTCCCCGGTTAGTTAGTGGTTTCACAGTAATACCTATCCCTTCGGCAATCGCATCTACAAGGCGGAGGTCACCGGCCGGCAGATACTGGATGCGCTGGAGTGGGGCGCGCGAATGGTGCCCGAGGAGAGCGGCGGCTTCCTGTACGCATCGGGGATGACCTATGAGATCCGCACCGACATTCCAAGCGGCTGCAAGAAGGACGGGAACGGCCTGTTCACGGGCGTGGAGGGGGAATACCGGGTCAGGAACGTCATGATCGGGGTCGAACCGCTGGCGCTGGGTCGGGTGTACACCCTCGCGACCCAGGATTTTACCCTGCTCAACCACGGAGACGGCCAGACCGCCTTCGATGGGGCGAAGACGGTCTGGCAGGCCGACGTGCCGGATTATGGCGTGGTGGCCGCCTATCTTCTGGAAGACCTGAACGGCATCGTGGGCGACGCCTATGCGAACCCCTATGGACAGGGTCGCATCGTGGCTGTCGACTGATCGGCGCAGCCAGCGGAGGGATAAACGGCCCCGGAATCGTTTGGATTTGTTTATAGGCGGTTCACAGCCGGTTCATAATTGGATGGTAGTATATAACCATCAGCAAGGCGCTGTTTAAAATATAATAAATGAATATCCCTCCTCCTGAATCCCCCGGCTGGCACGCGAGACCAGCCGGGGCTTTCCTTTGCGGGACTGTCCACATGCTTGACAAGACAGTGAAGGGATGGCTATAATGCTGTTGTGGCGCTCGCGGGCCGGCCGCGGCTATGGGCGTCATCCGAAACAGGCGATGGTGGTGAACGGGTGATGAAGCATCCGGTGATCAAGCTGATTGGGGCGTTGGTACTGCTGTGCGCGCTTCTCTTTGCATACTATCAGGCGATCAATTCGCGCATCGAGTCGGGGACCCTGAAATCCTTTGAAAAATCAAACGAGGACAAGCTGGACTCGATCATCGAGGCGATGGAGAGCCTTGCCACGGAGAAGGCCAATAAAATGAGCGCCCTCTCCGCCCAGATGTGCGCTACCGCGAAGCTGGAGGCCGCCCTGCTGAAGCGGTCGGCGGAATACCGGAAGCACGCGCCACGGGAAAACGAGATGACGGTCTGGGTGCGCAACGGCCGCGTGATCTATCCCGCCGGCAGCGCCGTCCGCCTGGCGGAATACGGTGACCTGTTTGGGGACGGGGCCCGGGTCACCTCCGGCACGCTCAGTGGCGTGGATGGCGCCGAGGCGCTGAAGGCCATCCTCTGCGCCATCCCCCTGGAGGACGGCGCGTATTATGTGCATTGGGTGGATGAAGGGGACGATGCGAGCCTGTTCACGGCGTACAGCGACGAACAGGCGCAGCTGCTGTCCTCCGTTGAAATCGCCCACGGCGGCTTCTTCCTGGATATCGTCGATCAGGGGCAGGGCCTGGAATTCGGGTATAAATCCTTTCTCTTTGACGGCTATGAGACCCCGGAGGCCCTGGGCATCACCCGCCAGTTCCTCGAGGACAGGCCGAAAACCCTGGAGATCGGCGGCGAGCAATACCATTGCGCCTTCCGCGCCATCCGGGAAGGGGAGGAGACCGGCGTTTATCTTGCGCAATTCGCCGCTACCGCCGACCAGATGCAAAATCAGGCGATCCTCATCACCGCGCTGGCCGGGATCATACTGCTCGCGGTCACGGCCTGGCATCTGGCGACGCAGCGCCTGGTGGTCGACAAGATCCTGACCAAGCCGATGCAGCGCCGCTACAAGCCGTCCAAGATGCGTTGGATGGCCCTGGTGCTGGGCGGTATAGGCATCGCGGCCATCTTTGTTGCGGGCTGCGTGGTCCGTACCATGAGCGATTTTTACGGGCGCTACCTGGAAAGCTGTGTTTCATCGTTTACACTCGAGCAGCGCCTGGAGAAAAACGACGGCATCCGGGCTTCGGAGGCGCGCATGCGCGTTGAGTGGCAGCTCGACTGCGCCCGCCGCCTGGCCGGGGCCATCGAGCTGGACTCCGCCCTGGCCGACGGGGATACCCTTTCGGAATGCAACGACGCGATCGGAGCCATGTACCTGATGCTGTTCGACGGGGACGGCAACGAACGCGCATGCAGCGCCCGTTATACCGGCTTCGCGTTGGGCACGGACCCGGAGGATTCGACCACCGATTTCAGGCGGCTGCTGCTGGGGGTGCCCCAGCTGGCTCACGATCCGGCGGTGGACGAGCGCACCGGCGTGAATACCCGCATGGTCGGCGTCAGCTGCCAAATGGACGATCCGAAAGGACTAACTGCGCGTCGCGGGCGGTTCGGCGCCCTCATACTCGCCTTCGAGCCGGACGAGACGGATGAGGCCGCAGAAATCAACAGCACCATCTATTCGATGACGAAGCCGGGCTGGCTCACGCTCGTGTTCGACAGGGAGAGCAAGACCGTCCTCTATTCAAGCGAGGCGGATATCATAGGCCTCGGGGCCGAAGCCCTCGGCATCCCGGCGGACAGCATCCGGGACAGCTACATGGACGCCTTCTATCTGATGGGCGAGCGCTCCTACGGGTTCTCCAGCGAAACGGGCGACCGGGTATACTACTACATCTGCAACACAAGGGGATTGCTGCGGCGCACGCTGCGCTACGCCTGCCTGGTCGCCGCCGGGTTTGCGGCCATGTACCTGATACTGTCTGTCTACCTGCTGCTGGGCTATACCAACAAGTGGTACGCCTACTATTCGGTCATCGGCTCTGAATTTGATACCCGAGGCTCGCAGACGGTGATGGCAGACGGAAAGGTCAAGCGCAGCATCGATCCCTCCCGCCGCTGGGCGTTCAGCTTCACGAACTGGAGCAACCTGCTGCCGGAGCAGACCGCAGAGAGCGTGTTCAGCCTGGGCCTTGGCCTGTGCATGCTCTGGGGCATCTATGATGTGCTGGTCAACCGGTTCACCTCCAATGGCATTCTCGCGTTCATCATCAGCGGGGTTTGGAACCGCGGCTTCAACCTGTTCGCCATCGTGTCGATCCTGCTCCTTGCCCTCGTTTTCGCCTTTGGGCTGATGGTCATGAAGGTGGTGCTGAAGCTGACCTCGATGGCGCTGGACACCAAGGGGGAGACGATCTGCCGCCTCTGCTACAACCTGCTGCAATACGCGGCGGTGCTGCTGCTGCTGTTTTACGCCTTCGAGTTCTTCGGCATCGACGTGCGTGCGCTGCTGGCGCCGCTGGCCCTGGTTTCGCTGGCGCTGTCCATTGGCTCGAGGGAGCTGGTGCAGGACATCCTCGCGGGCATCACCATCGTGTTCGAGGGCGAATACCAGGTGGGCGACGTCATCGACGTTGGCGGCTATCGCGGCAAGGTGGTGGAGATCGGCGTGCGCACCACGAAGCTGCTGGGCCGTGGCGACAACATCAAGATCATCAGCAACCGGGACGTGCGCAACGTGTTGAACATGAGCCGCATGAATTCCTGGATCGACATGGAATTTACGCTCTCCAATACATTCCCGCTGCATAAAATCGAGGAGATCATGAACCGGGAGCTGCCCGGGATGGGCCGTTCGATCCCCGACATCATCAGCGGCCCGACCTACAAGGGCATCGTCTCGATGAACGGCAACAGGGTGACGATCGCCGTCACCTGCGAATGCAACGAGGAGGTCAGCTTCCGCGTGCAGCGCGAGCTCTACGCGAAGTTCCACGAGATGTTTGAACGTGAAAGCCTTCCGCTGGCGTGATGGCAGAACACACGGGGACGGGCCTTTTGTGTCAACGCAAAAGGACCGTCCCCGTGTGTTTTGGGAAAACCGTAGCGGCGTCTATCAGGCGCCACATGGCGGCAGATTGCCCGTGGCGGCAGGTTGCGATACGAAGTGAGTCCTTTAGGGCCGCCGATACGGCGTTGGCGGTGATTACCGCAGCCGGAACCAGTCCATCGCCAGCTTGCCCGTCAATATCAGGGTGATTTCGTGCTCCCCGGCTTCGTTTTGCAGGGGCAGGGTCCGCTCGGCGAAATCCGGCTGATCCGCATCCAGCGCCAACCGGCCGGCTTCCCTTCCGTCCGCGAGGACCGATACCGCCGCGCCCGCTTCCCCGCGCAGGCAGAGGGTCAGTTCCATGTCCTTGCGCATGCCGTAGACATGGGGATAGAGCGCGGAGTGGGTGCCGGATTCCTGGGCGATGGCAAAGCCGAGGTGCCTGCCATCCCGCTTCAGCTCGATCTTTTTCAGGGCGGGGGCGTCGATTGCCATGTACCACTCCGCCTGGATCTTCTCCCAGTCCGCGCAGTATTGCCCGACGCCGTATTCGCGGATTTCCTCGTCAAACATCAGCGTGCCGTCGTCGCAAACGTGCAGGTACATCAGCCAGGATTGCCGGTAGGACCAGCTCTCCAGGCCGCAACTCACGGCGTAATACCACTGGCCCTTCCACTCCAGGAACGAGCCGTGGTCGATAAAGGCCCTGCCGTCTGGATAGTGGGGGATGTCCGCGCCGATGTTGCCCCGGTAGATGTAGGGCCCCAGCCGGTTGTCGGAGGTGGCGTACCGCCCCGCCCAGTACATATACCAGCGCTCACCGCAGTGAAAGACCTCCGCCTGGTCCGAGCGCAGCACGCCCAGCAGCTCCTCGCGGGTGTTTTCGTCGGGATAGACGGGCACCTTCCGCGCGCTGCCGGGCACGACCTCGATCATGTTTTCCTTCAGCTGCATGGCCCAGTAATGGTCCGTCCAGTCGCTGCCGAACACGATCCACGCCCGGGGGTCTCCGTCGTCGGGCAGTATCACGTCGGGGTCGTAGGAGTTGGTGGGCGTGATGCCCTTGGGCAATAGCGGCGTTTTGCCGCGGGCGTCGACGAAGGGGCCGTCCGGCCTGTCGCTGACCGCCACGCCGGTGGATTCCCCGCCGTGGGAGTAGTACAGGTAGTATTTGCCGTCCCACGGGCTGCGGACGACGTCACAGGCCCAGCAGTCCACGGAATCCGGCGGAAGGTACGTGTCCGCCCGCGCCAGCGATTTCTTGCACTGCCAGTGGACCAGGTCCTCGCTGAACAGCACGTACCAGTCCCGCATGATGAACCTGTCCCTGCCCTCGTCATGGCCCACATAGACGTACATGTTTTCCCGCCCGGTATCCGGGTTGACGAAGATCTTGATGTGGGGGTCGGGAAACATGTTGTCGGGCGTGCCTGTCGGCTGCAGCGGGTTGCCCCTTCGGCAGGCGATTGAATGATGAAACTCCATGCGGCTGCACCTCCGAAATGAATGTCGCCGGGTTGCCCGGATACACTTTTTATAACATTTTACCATACCCCGTCGGTCCAGGCAACAGGGGATAGTTGAAGCGCATCAGAGATATTTGGAATAGTCCTTTATTTTTTCATGTTCCCGTGGTATTTTCTATCTGTGTAATTATAATCAGGCGGGTTTTCGATCAAAAACGGATAGGTTGAATACTGTCAGAAACGGCGAGGTGTGTATGAAGAGTAAGGCGAAGCGGATGCTGGCGATTATGCTGGCGCTGCTGTTGGCGCTGCCGGCCATGGCTTCGGCGGAAGGCGACGATGCGCTGGTCATCCCGCCTGAGCTGAACGAGGGCCTGGAGGGACTGGACGGCCCCGCCGGGGATCTGCCGACGGACGCGCTGGCCCTGGAGGGGATCGACCTCTCCGGGGATCTGACGGTAGACGGACTTTTGTTTGAAGGGTCAACGGCATCAAGAACATACTGACGGAGGGGGGGCGGCATGATCTCCAGCGTCGGCACCGAGGTGAGCGCGTCCACCGTGTACGCCTGCATGAACTATGCCTACGAGGAATCCCGCAGGCACAAGCACGGCGACCTGGTGGATTTCAACGGCAGCGTCAACTACGACGGCACGGAGGCGCTGGAGCTGATCGACACCATACGCGAATGCGCCGCCGAGGGCTGCCGGGGCATTGAGCTGGAATACCTGCCGGTGATCGACGCCCAAACGGGACGCATCAACGGCGCGGAGGCCATCATCTACTGGCGGGACGCCCGGCACGGTCGGGTGGCGCCGGAGGCGTTCATGCCCATACTGGAGCGGGATTTCATATTCGAGGAGCTGGGGGATTTCATGCTCGAAAGGGGCCTGTCCGACGGCGTGAGGCTGCTGGAATGTGATCCGGATTTCCTGCTGTGCCTGGACGTGTACCGCACCCAGCTGGAATCCGGCTACTTCATCGACACGCTGCAGCACTACCTGAGCGCCACGGGCTTTCCACCCCGGCAGCTGAGCCTCAAGTTCGACAACGGCTGTCGATATATCGGCATGGAGCGCCTGAAGAGCATCATCCAGGCGCTGCACGCCAGGGGCATACTGACGATCATCGAGGACTTTGGCAGCGGCAGCGATTCCATCGGCTTCCTGCGCAGCGAGCCTGTGGACGCGGTGAGCATCAACAGCCAGCTCTCCAGGGACATCGAAACGGATCCCCGGGCGCGCAACACCCTGGATTACCTGACCCGCTTGGCCGCCGAATACGTGAAGCACATCAATGTCAAGGACATATGCAGCCCCGGATGCGGGACATCGTGCACGGCTTCAGCGTCACCACCCTCCAGGGCGTCGGTTTTTCCGATTCCCTGTCCCTCGACGCGCTGATCCGAAAGTATTACAGTGGCGGCGCGGAGCCTGCAAAGCGGTAAGCCGCTACTGAATCACATAGCCCTCCTTCTCCAGCACGCCGATGGCGCGGTCAAACTGGGCTTTCTTCACGAGTATGTAATCCGTGTTGAAGGTCGATACGGCAAAGATGTCGATGTGATGTTCAAACAGGAGGGCTGACAGCACCGAAAGGCTGCTGACCGGGGCGAAGTCCAGCTCGCCCTCGATGCGGAAGCCGCGCCAGCCGTCGTTGCGATTGGTCGTGTGAACGGGGACGTCGGAGGTGATGCACACGAGGGAGAGTTCTTCGTCTGTCTTCCCGATGAAGAAGAAATCAGCGTACAGGTTGATCTCCGCCGGGGACAGTACCTTGCACACGGTCAGCGCATAGGGCAGTTTTCTGAGTATCATGGGGGCATCTCCTTAGCTGTGTCCATGGTGAGAGGGGCGATTGATTCGCCTCTTTTTCAATTTACATTGTACCATAAATTCGCCAGTCGATCAACCACATATCTATCCGGGAGTATGCCGCCCGAAGAACCGCTCTGCCGCATCCGCTTCCGACAGCGCCTGGCGGTCCTCACCGATCAGCACGAGCGCATTCAATGCAGCTGCCGCGTCGGGGTTCGCGGGGGTTGTGAAAAAGTCGCCGAAGGCGTAGTCGAGCTTTATGACGCTGCCGTCCGACATCGTCGCATAGCCCTTGGCGCGCCAGATGCCGCCCTGGTCCAGCCGCTGCCGGAGGCGTTCGAGGTCCTGCCCTGTGAGGGGGGCGGGGATGCTAAGCGTCAGGGTGTACAGCGTCTTTCCGGCATCGGCGGCGCGGATGCCGGTACCGCTGTGCTTCCCCGGGGCCGGGGACCCGAAGTCCCGCAGGAAACGGCCGGCCGGCAGGGCAGAGGGCAGCTGTGACGGGTCCAGCACGGTCAGGGCCGGGCGGTCGCCTTGGGCGGCGTCGGCCTGCCGGTTCCAGAGGACGGGGACGGGCTTAAAGCCGGGCGTCGGTGGCGCGGTGCCCGCGTCGCCCTCCGGGAGGGTATCCGCCTCCAATTGGTCGATGGAGGTGTCGATCAGTCGGGCGCTGGGGTTGATTTCCCGCAGCAGCTGCCTGACCGCGTCGAGCTCCGTCCGGGGAAGACCCTCCGTGAAATTCAGGTAGATATCGGTGGCGTCCCGGAGCTGGATGCGGTAGAATTCGCCGACCACCGTCATCAGCTTTCTCAGCTTCCGGGCGTTGACGACCATGACGCAGCGGTTCAGCGAAACCCCGTCGATCTCGGCACAGATCCGGCGGATCGCCTCCAGGTCCGCGGCGCCGGAGGCCTCCATGACGATGTACTCCGGCGCGACGCCCTGTAAAAAGCTCGCGGACGGCTGTAACGAGGTCGCCCTTCAGTATGCAGCAGACGCAGCCGGCGGTGAGCGGGCGCACGGTGACACCGGAGAACGCGCCGGCGTCCAGGTTCACCCGTCCGATCTCGTTTTCGATCATCGCGACCCGCTTGCCCCGGTAGGCGCAAAGGAGCATGGCCCTGATCAAAGTGGTCTTGCCGGCCCCCAACAGGCCGCCGTAGATATCCAGCTTTGCCATGGCCATGCTCCTTTGCTCTGTCTCTTGTGAAAGCGTTTATTTGCCCTGCTTCAGAAGCTCGAAGCCGTATTCGACGGCGATCTGCACGATCTCGCCCATGGCCGCGCCGAGCACGGCGGGGTCCAGGGAATTGACGTACCTGAAGCCGAAGAAGCAGTATTTATATACATCCCCGTGACATGTATAACAATTACTGCCTGTTAAGAAGGGCCTGAATGTGCTATACTGTGCAGCGAAAAACAGTCTTGAGGGGCGTTTTACGATGAACTGCAATGCAATGCGCTTCCGGTCCCTTCGGGAGAACCGGACTCCCGGCGCGATTGTACTGAATATGCTGCTGGCCGCGGCCAGCCTGTTTGTCAACGGCTTCGGCGTGTACCTGACGATCCAGGCGAACATCGGCGCGGGACCGTGGGACGTGCTGAACCTGGGATTGGCAAAGACGCTGGGCATACTGTACGGCACGGCGTCCATTGCGGTTTCCTGCACCATCCTCCTCATCGACATCGCCATGAAGGAGCCCATCGGCATCGCCATGTTCATCGACGCCGTCGTGGTTGGCAAGGCGGTGGATTTCTTCAACTGGATCAATCTCGTGCCGCCCCGCCAGTCCCTGGCGGCGGGGATACCGGTGATGATCCTGGGCCTGTTCATCATGGCCTATACCCAGTACACCTACATGATCGCGTCGCTGGGCTGCGGGCCCAGGGATACGCTGCTTGTCGGGCTGGCGAAGCGCCTGAAGCGGCTGCCGATCGGGGCGGTCAGCGTCGCGCTTCTGAGCCTGGCGACGCTGACCGGCTGGCTGCTGGGCGGACCGGTGGGCGTGGGCACGCTGATCTGCGCCTTCGCCACGGGCCCCATCATGCAGCTGGCCTTCCGCACGGTCCGCTTCGACGCCACTTCCGTGCGGCACCAGCGGCTGACCGATTCCATTCGCGTGTTTGCCGGCCGGATATAGGCGGGGCGATGCTGTAAATAAGGACCGGGCAAAGGCAAGAGAAGGAGTGTGTGTCATGTTCAAGAGCGACAGGCTGTATTTGACGGACCTGACCGTCGACCACCTGTCCGACCCCATCGGCATCGACGATGCCACGCCCTGCTTCGCCTGGAAGCTGAACAGCGACAGGAACGATACCGTCCAGGCCGCCTATCGCCTGATCCTGGGGGACGACGCCGGGACCGTCGCGGATACCGGCGCGGTGGCCTCTGACCGGAGCATCGAGGTGACCGTGCCTGGCTTCACCGCCGCGCCGATGACCCGCTACCGGGTGAGCGTCAGCGTCACGGACAACTTTGGCAGGACCGCGACCCTCGAGGGCCGCTTCGAGACCGGGCGCATGGGCCTGCCCTTCTCGAGCGCCTGGGCGGAGCCGGTCCAGCGGCCCACGCCCTCCTCGATGGGCGCGGCGCGCGATGGCGACACCTACGATGCCATGGAGCTGGACGAAGACGGGAACCGCACCTTCGGCGAGTTCCGGCCCGCCCAGTACATCCGCATCCCCTTCCGCGCGGGCAGGGGCGTTGCGCGCGCACGAATCTACGCCACCGCCCACGGCCTGTACCGGCTGACGGTGAACGGGGCCTGCCCGGACGAACGGCTGTTCGCCCCGGAGAACACCGCCTATAACAAGCTGCTGCTTTATCAGACCTACGACGTCACCGACCTCGTCCGCAGGGGCGAAAACGTCATCGGCGCGGTGCTGGCGGACGGCTGGTGGGCGGGCCGCGTGGGCACCACCGGCGACTGCTGCCAGTACGGCGACACCACGGCGCTGCTGCTGGACGCGGTCATCGAATACACCGACGGCACCTGCCAGACCGTCACCGGCGACAGCGGCGTCAGCCACACCGGGCCCATCGTGTTCTCCGACCTGTTCGTGGGGGAGAAGTACGACGCCCGGCTGGAGATGCCCGGCTGGGACGCCCCCGGCTTCGACGACGGGGACTGGACGCCGGTGCAGCGGAAGGACTACGACAGGGACCACCTGAAGGGCCAGGGCGACGCCCCGGTGCGCACGCTTCCGGCGTTCAGGCCCGCCGCGATACTTACTGCGCCGAATGGGGACACCATACTGGACGCGGGGCAGAACCTCGCCGGCTTCACCCGGTTTACCGTCACCGCCCCCGAGGGCACTGAGATCCGCCTGGAGCACTTCGAGCAGGTGGACCGGGACGGCAATTATTTCAACAGCATCCTCAACAACAACAAGGAGCAGACCGAGGTCTACATCTGCCGGGAGGGCGCCCAGACCTACCAGCCCAGCTTCACCTACCACGGCTTCCGCTATGTGCGCGTCACCGGCTGGCCGGGCATGCCCACCGTCGACGACTTCCGGGTGATCCCCTGCGCCAGCGAGATGAGGGACATCGGCAGCTTTGCCACCTCCGACCCCCGGCTTAACCAGCTGCAGAGCAACATCTGGTGGAGCCAGGTCTCAAATACCGTGTCCATCCCCACCGATTGCCCCCAGCGGGAGAAGGCGGGCTGGACGGGGGACATCATGGCTTACGCCCCCACGCTGTGCTTCAACCGGGACGCCAACGCCTTCCTGGGCGCGTGGATGGACAGCGTCCGCGCCGAGCAGCTGCCCGACGGCGCGGTGCCGATGATCGTGCCCTACCTGAAGGCCTATGCCACCTTCCTGCGGGACAACCTTGGCGCGGACACCAGCTGCGGCTGGGGCGACGCGGTCATCATCGTGCCCTACAGGGTCTACCAGGCCTACGGCAACCGGCGCATACTGGAGGACAACTACGAGGCCATGACCCGGTGGATGGCCTACATCGACGACCGCGCGAAGAACCACCACCCGGAGGGGTACGCGGGTTGGGACGAGGCGCGCAAAGCCCGCAGCCGCTGGCTCTGGAACACCGACTTCCACTTCGGCGACTGGCTGATCCCCTCCATCGTGCTGGGCAACCCGGATGCCTTTGCCATGAACTGGACCGCCTACGCCACCATGGGCGTCGTCGCCCCGGCCTACTACGCCTTCAGCGCGAAGAGCATGTCCGAAATCGCCGCCATACTGGGCAGGGACGACGACGCCAGGCGCTATGCCCAGCTGTATCAGGACATCCGGGAGGCGTTCATCGCGGAGTACGTCCACGCGGACGGCACCATGGACGCGGATTTCCAGGGCATCTACGTCATCGCCCTGCAGATGGACCTGGTGCCCCGGGAGGTTCGCCCGAGGATGGTGGAGCACCTGTGCCGGATGATCCACGACAACGGCGACAAGCTGGACACCGGCTTTTTGAGCGTGCTGTTCCTGATGGACGTGCTCTGCGACAACGGACGGGCGGACGTGGCCTACAGGCTGCTGTTCCAGGAGGGCTGCCCGGGCTGGCTCTACGAGGTCAGGGCCGGGGCCACCACGCTGTGGGAGAGCTGGGGCGCGATCTCTGAGGACGGCTCCGTCAGCACCTACAGCTACAACCACTACGCCTTCGGCTGCGTGGGCGAATGGATGTACAGGCACATCGGGGGCCTGCAGCGCGTCGAGCCCGGCTACAGGCGCTTTCGCGTGAAGCCGTCCTTCGTGCCGGGGCTGACCTCCGCCGCCGTCAGCGAGGAGACCCCCTACGGCAGGGCGGCGGTTGAATGGCGCGCGGTGGGGGAAAGGGTGCTGGTCCACGCGGAGGTCCCGGCCAACGCCCGGGCCGACGTCGAGCTGCCGGGCATGGCGACTATGACCGTGGGCAGCGGCAGCTACGACTGGCTGGTTCCCAGGGAGGGCGGTCGAGGGTGACAGCCCTGAGCTGTGACGTATTATGGGTAGAATATGTGCTTTTTTGCGCAAACCGGTTGCATGAATTGGTTATTTCTGCTATAATAGATTTAACAAGTATAGCCAATAAATTGCAGTGGAGTGCTGTGGCATGGATATCAGGACGCTGTTCTCGCTCGTCTTCGTCGCGCTGTCCGTGGCGCTTGGGGTGTGCGGGCTGATCGCCTTCCGGTCCAGGAAGCCCATCGGCGTGCCGCTGGGGCGCCTGCTGCTTGCGCTGATCCCGCCGGTGGCCGGCAATCTGCTGATCATCAGCGCCACCACGAAGCTGCCCGCCACGATAGGCTGCTACCTGTATTACATCGGCATCGACTTTACCGTCTTCAGCCTGCTGCGCTATATTCTGAGCTATTGCAACATCCCGTGGAAGGCCAACAAGGCCAGAGTGTTCGTGCTGAGCCTGCTGGGGCTGGACGTGTTCCAGCTGCTGGCCAACATCTTCTTCGGCCACGCCTTCAGCCTGGAGCGCATCGAGCTCTACGGGAAGCCCTATTACCGCATGGTGCCCTATATGCCCCAGAACCTGCACCGGCTGCTGGTATACGGCGTGCTGGCCGCGGTGCTGGTGATCCTGCTGCTGAAGATGCTGCATTCCTCCCGCATTGCCTCCCGAAGGTACGCGGTGATCTTCTTTACCCTTCTCGCCGTCATCATCTGGTGCTCATTCTACGTAATCTCCCGCACGCCGCTGGATCGCTCGATGATCGGCTACGCGGCGTTCGGGCTGCTGGCGTTTTACTTTTCACTCTATTACAAGCCCGTGCGGCTGCTGAACCGCATTATGATGGACATATCCGCCGAGCTTCCCGACGCGGTGTTCTTCTTTGACGACGTGGGCAGCTGTATCTGGCTGAACAGTGAGGCGCGCCGGCTGCTGGGCGTCGACGGGCAGGACATGGGCGAGGTGGAGGAGAAGCTGAAGCCCTTCAACGCGAGCGGGGAAGGAACGGACAGCTGGACCTCCAGGCTGGAACTGGACGGGGAAGGCGGCCGGCGCTACTACGCGCTGGAGAAGCGCACCATCCGGGATGCCCGGGGCTACGTGGACGGATCCTTCCTCAGCATCCGCGACGACACCGAGGCCCAGCAGAACCTGATGCGGGAGGCCTATCGGGCGCGGCACGACGAGCTGACGGGGCTGTATACCCGGCCCTACCTGTATCACTGCATCAAGCAGCGGCTCTCCGGGGCTTCCGACGGGGCGTTCTGCCTCGTGTTCGTCAATATCAGCAATTTCAAGCTCATCAACGACGTCTTCGGGGTCAACTTCGGCGACGAGGTATTGAAGCGGGTCGCGGACCTGCTTCGCGCGCTCGTGCCGCAGGGCGGCGTCTATGGTCGGCTCGCGGGGGATACCTTCGGCATCCTCGTGCCCGTGGCGGACTTTGACGCGGAGGCGATCGAAAGGCGTCTGTCCGGCTTTACCGTCGACACCGGCGAGATCGAATACCATGTGCTGATCCACATGGGCGTCTATGAGGTGAAGGACGCTTCGATGGAGGTCTCGGTGATGTTCGACCGGGCGCGGATCGCGGCGGCGGGGCTGCGCAACGACTACCACACCCACATCGCCTGGTACGACGACCGGATGCGCGACAACCTGCTCTGGGAGCAGCAGATCACCGGCGACCTGAAAAACGCGCTCACCGAGCGGCAGATCGTGCCCTATCTGCAGCCGCTGGTGGACGCGTCCGGGAAGGTGGTCGGCGCGGAGGCGCTGGTCCGCTGGAACCATCCAGAATACGGCTTCCTGCCACCGGCGCGGTTCATACCGATCTTCGAGCAGAACGGCATGATCGCGGAGGTGGACCGCTACATGTGGCGCTGCGCCTGCGAACAGCTGGACCGGTGGCGGGACAACGACCTGTTCATCTCCGTCAATATCTCCCCGAAGGACTTCTACTTCATGGACGTGACCTCGGAGATCCGGGGACTGGTGAAGGAATACGGCGTCGATCCCGCCCGTCTGCGCCTGGAGATCACCGAGAGCATCATGATCTCCGACGTGGATAACAAGGTGCGCCTGCTGACCGACCTGCGCCAGGCGGGCTTTATCGTGGAGATGGACGACTTCGGCAGCGGCTATTCCTCCCTCAACATGCTCAAGAACATGCCCATCGACGTGATCAAGATCGACATGGTGTTCCTGCGCAGCTCCGAACAGGACGAGAAGTCCAGGATGATACTGCGCAACATCATTCACATGTCCACTGATTTGAACATCGTCCCGCTGACCGAGGGCGTCGAGACGGAGAAGCAGTACGACGAGCTGTCCCGAATGGGCTGCAAGCTGTTCCAGGGCTACTTCTTCGCCAGGCCCATGACCGTGAGCGACTTCGAGGCGCACTATATCGACGCGGCGTGAGTGGAGTCATTCCCCATGGCTGGCGCTGTCCCGGAATTCGCCGGGCGTCTGGCCGGTCAGCTTCTTGAAATTCCTTGAAAAATGGCCGAGGTCGCTGTAGCCGCATTGCTCGGCGACCTCGTGGATGCGCAGCCCGGAGCCCGCCAGCAGCTGGCGGGCCTTTTCAATGCGCATATGGTTCAGGAGGTCCAGGAAGCTCTGGTTCGTGTGCTTGTTGATCAGCTTGGACAGGTGCCACTGGCTGACGTACACCCGGTCGGCCACATCTCCCAGGCTCAGCCGATCGGCACAGTGGGCGCGCATGTAGTCCAGCGCCTGGCGCACGATGTAGTTGCCTGCCAGGCCCGCCGGCTCTGTCGGCTCCGGCGTCTGCGTTTTTGGCAGGGCGTCCAGCCGGGCGATCATCGTGTGGATGGCCTCGTCCAGCTCGTCCATCCTGCTGGGCTTCAACAGGTAGCGGCACACGCCCAGGTTCAGCGCGGTCTGGGCGTATTCGAAGTCCCGGAAGGCCGTGAGCACGGTGATCTGAAGGTCGGGGAATTCGCTGCGCAGCGCCGCGACCATCGTCAGCCCGTCCATGTTGGGCATGCGGATGTCCGTCATCAGTATGTGGGGCTTCACCCGACGCACCAGCTCCAGCCCCTCCCTGCCGTTGGACGCCGTGCCGCTGACCTCGCAGCCCAGCTTTTCCCAGGGCACGACCCGGGAAAGGCCCTCGATAATCATGTGCTCGTCGTCCACCAGTACCACGCGATACATATTGCCTACCTCCCTGATTCGAACGGTGCAAGCGCCATCACCTGCGCCCAGCATTCCTCCGGGGCCATGTCGCCCACGGCCACCGCTGGAACGCATTCCAGCAGCCAGCGCTCCCGGGCGTTCTTGTTCATGTCGTCCTGTATCGGGCGAACCATGTCCGAAGTGCGCGCCGCCATGGCGTCGGCGGACTCGGCCAGGGCCCCGGTGATCTCCTGGGCGGCCAGGCGCTTCAGGTGGTCGGGCCGGGTCAGCCAGCTGAGCAGTGCCACCGCCGCGTCCCTGCGGGTGGGATCGTCCCACACCCGGCGGGTCAGGTAGAAGCCCATGGACACGCCGCCGATGATGGCGCGGCCCTCGCCGTCCAGCGAAGGCATGGGCATGATGATGGTAGTGTCCATGCTTGTCTCGGGCAGGGAATTGACGAACCAGCTGCCGTCGATCTGCATGGCGGCCTGCTTCTGCCGGAACAGCTCGCTGGTGACGGCCTCCGAGGTGCTCAGCGCGTTCTCCGGGAACGCGCCCAGGGTGTACAGGCGGCGGATCAGCGCCATGCCCCTGTGCCAGCGCTCAGGCACCTCGTCGAGGGTCGTTGGCCGCGCCGTGAATGCCTCCGGCGTGGAAGCCGCCAGCACCGCGCACTCGGCCAGGTAGTGGGGGATGTCAGACAGGGAGACGGCGATGGGCACGACGCCGGCCGCGTTGAAGATGGCGATGGCTACCTCCAGGTGCTCCCAGGTGTCCGGCAGCGGTGCGCCGCATTGCTCAAACAAATCGGTGTTCACGAACAACCCCTCGAAGTAGGGGCGCAGCGGTATAGCGTAGACGTTCCCGTCCGCCTCCCGGAGGATGCTTGACTCCGGCAGCGCCAGATCGGGATAAGCCGCGTTGATTTCAGATATGGGCACCATCTTGCGCAGGATCGGCGCGGAGTCGGCGCTGCACGCGAAGAAGAACAGTATGTCCGGCTCGTTGCCCGCCGCGAAGTCGCTCAGCACGCTGGCCTTCCAGCTCTCGTCGCTGGTGCTGGAATTGTCCTCCACCAGGTTGCCGGTCTGGGCCTCGTATTCCCGCAGCAGCTCCACATAGGCCAGCGCCGAGGCGTCGGTGCCCCCGAAGGCGCTGACCGTGCGCAGGGAGACGGCCCGGGCGGGGAGGGCGAGGCAGAACAGCACAAGTATCAGTGTAAGCGTTTTTTTCATCGTTCATCCTCCTGCGGCACGTCCAGCGTGACATGGGTGTTGCCGTCGGCGTCGGAGGCCACGGCAATCCCCGCCCTGCCGCCGTAGATCAGGTGCAGGCGGGTACAGATGTTGGAAAGGCCGATGTGGCTGCCGCCCAGGCTGTCGCCCCGCAGGGCGGCGTCGATGCGCCTGCGGTCCTCCGGGGAGATGCCCTTGCCGCTGTTGACGACCTCCACTCGCAGGCAGGGGCCCATGCGGCGGCAGCACAGCTTAATCGCGCCGCCACCCTCGGGGGCGATGCCGTGCTCCACGGCGTTTTCGATCAGGGGCTGCAGGGTCAGCACCGGCACCGTGGCGGTGAGCGCGGCGTCGTCGACTTCCATCCGGGTGGCCAGGCGGTCGCCGTAGCTCAGGCCCACGAAGTAGAAGTAGGCCCTTGCGACCTCCAGCTCCTCCTTCAGCGTCACGATGCGCCGGTCGTTTCTGGACATGCTGGTGTTCAGCAGCACGCTCAGCGATTCCACCATCGCCGAGATGGTCTCGGAGCCCTCGATCCGCGCCTCCCAGTTGATGGATTCCAGAGCGTTGTTGATGAAGTGGGGGTTGATGCGGCTCTGCATGGCCTGTATGCGGGCGTCCCGCAGGGCGATCTGCTCCTTGTAGGTCCTGTCGATCAGCTCCTCCAGCCGCAGGCTCATGCTGGTGAAGGCCTTGCCCAGGCGGCCCAGCTCGTCGTCCCCGTGCATCGGCACGGTGACGCCCAGCTCCCCGGCTTCGATGCGCCCCGACGCCTCCGCCAGCAGCATGATGGGCTTCGATATGCGCCGGTGGACGTATCCCATGGTGATACCCAGCACCGGGATCAGCAGGATCAGCAGCCCCGCCTGGAGCCGCCGGAAGGCGTCGATGCCGCCGTAGAGCCGCCGCCGGTCCAGCAGCAGGCCGGCGCGCATGGCGTAGTCCCGGCTGTCGCCCACCTGCGCGCAGGCGTACATCCCCACGGACACCGGCGCGATCCGCCCCGGCTCAACCGCGTCCCAGTCCACCGCCTCGTCCATGCCCGAAGCGCCCGAGAGGTTCACGGCGTCCATGTCGTCCAGCCGCACGTCCAGCCGGGCGTCCCAGCGCCGGGCGAGATCCAGCAGGGGCCCAAGCAGCTTCTCCCGGTCCAGCCCCAGCACCAGCATGCCGTATGGCTCCATGCGCAGATCCGTCAGGTTGCGCGCCAGGTACAGGGTGTCGCTGATCTCAACAAACCGGCACTGTGTGTCCAGGGTCGCGCCCAGGCGGAGCACCTCGTCGTGGGCCTCGGCCTGGTAGCGGCTGGCGGCGTCGGTGCCGGAGCGGTTCACCAGCAGCAGCTGGGGCGCGTCCAGCGTAAACACCGCCGCGAAGGTGACCGCCGGCTCCCGGCTGTATTTCCGCTCCACATAGCCCCGGGCGGCGCGAAGAAAATCGCCGTCGGTGATGGTCCCGGCGTTGCGCTGGGCGATGGCGCTGTCCAGCTCGCCGTCGTAGGTGGCGGCGCGGGCCAGCGTGATCACCCGGCTCAGGTTCTGGTCCGTCAGGAGGCGGGAGAATTCCATGTCGCTCAGCAGCGCCGCCTCCGTCTTGGCCTGCTCGTCCCGGATCATCTTGCCGCCCATGTAGAAGCCCAGCGTCAGGGCCGGCAGCAGGTAGCAGATCAGCATGATCAGCGTCAGCTGGGCGCTGATGGACTTGAGTATGCGCATGGCGGTTCACCTCCGGGGAAGGAATTGGCAAATACTGATTTGTCGCGCAGCGACAAATCAGTATTTGCCTGTTCGAACAGCATCTTCCGCCGCTCACTTCAAACCAAGAAAACCGGCCGTCTTGCTCACCAGCGCCTCCGCGCGCGCCACCGTCTCGTCCTCGGCGAAGATGCGCACCCGGGGCTCGGTGCCGCTGAAGCGGATGATGACCCACGCGCCGTCAAAATACACCTTGCAGCCGTCCTCGTAGCTGACGTGCTGAATTGGCCGGTCGAAGTCGGGCAGCTCGTGATTTTCGAACACCCGCTTCTGTACCTCCGCCTTGTTCTCCGGGGTCAGCGGCCAGTCGTGCTCGGCCACGTGCAGCTCGCCGAACTCGTCGAAGATATCCTGTACCAGCCGGGAGAGGGGCTTGCCGGCGACGGACAGCATCTCCACCAGCAGCGACGCGGCGTATAGGCCGTCCTTGCCGAAGATGTGGCCCCGGACGGTGAGGCCGCCGGAGGACTCGCCGCCGATCAGGGCGTCGTAGCGCTGCATCCCGGCGGAGATGTGCTTGAAGCCCACGGGCACCTCGACGCACTGCTCCCCGAATTTCGCCGCCACCCGGTCCAGCAGGTGGGTGGTGGCCACGTTGCGCACCGCCGCGCCCTTCCAGCCCTTGTATCTGAGCAGGTAGTAGTACAGCAGTACGATGATCTCGTTGGCGCTGACATAGCGGCCGTGCTCGTCGATCACGCCCAGCCGGTCCGCGTCGCCGTCGGTGGCGATGCCGATGTCTGCATTGTGCTCCTGTACCTGGCGCTGCAGGTCCGCCAGCGTGTCCACCGTGGGGGCGGGCAGGCGGCGGCCGAAGAAGGCGTCGTGGGTGTCGTGGATCACGTCGATGTCGCAGCGGCTGGAGTACAGTATCGTCAGAAGGCCCGTCAGGCTCACGCCGTACATCGGGTCCAGCACGATCCGCGGCCTGCGCCTGCGGATGGCGGCGGTGTCGATCTTCTCCAGTATGGAATCCAGGTAGGCGTCCCGGGGATCGACGTAGACGATCCTGCCCTCCGCAAGGCCCTGCTCGAAGCGTATGGTTTGGATATCCGCCCCGGTCATCCCGTTGGCCTCGGCCTGGATCTCGTTGGTGACCGCCTGCAGCGCGTCCCGGCCGCCCCGGGTGAATAGCTTGATGCCGTTCCAGATGGCGGGGTTGTGGCTGGCGGTGATGGCCGCGCCGTAGGGCAGGTTCAAGGACTTCACCGTGTACATGATCTGGGGCGTGGGCGCGGAGAGGTTCACGAAGTCCACCTTGACCCCCTCCGCCGCGATGGCCTCGGAAAACCAGATGGCCGCCTCCCGCGACAGGAAGCGCCGGTCGTAGCCGATGCAGATTTCCTTCTCGGAGTCGCTCTCCCTCTGTATCCTGCGCCCCAGCGCCGCGGCGACGCGCTGGATGTTCAGCTTTGTGAATCCATCGCCAATGATCGCCCGCCAGCCGCCTGTGCCGAATTGAATCATAGTATTTGCCTCCCTGTTATGTTGGTAAATTCTGATTTGTCGAGCATCAGCTTGATAAATCAGAATTTGTTCATCCCATAACTACCCTGACCTCATGCACACCCTCTCCGAACACGGGTATCCATTTCGCTGCCCTTCCGTCCACCTCGGTGGCTTTCACGCCCTTTTCCACGTGCCCCGGATTCTCCACGCGGATTTTGTATTCCGCGCCGCGCCAGCGGCGGGTGAGTTCGAAGCCGTCCCATTCGGCGGGGATGCAGGGGTCGACGGTCAGCCGGTCGAATTCCGGGCGCACGCCCAGCATGTACCGCGTGGCGGCGAAGTAGGCCCAGCCTGCCGAGCCGGTCATGAACGGGTGCCGCGCCCTGCCGTGGGCGGCGTGGTCCCGGCCCATGATGAACTGGCAGTAGGTGTATGGCTCGGCCTGGCGGATTTCCATGATGTCGTTCTGGTTCTCCGGCAGCAGCGCGTCGTAAAACTTCATCGCCCGATTGCCCCGGCCCAGCCGGCACTCGGCCACCCAGGCCCAGGGGTTGGGGTGGCTGAACACCGCGCCGTTCTCCTTGATGCCGGGGTAGACCCTCGTGACGAAGCCGACGCCGTCGTCCCGGACGGTGAAGGCGGGGGCGTTCAGCATCAGCCCGTAGGGGGTGTACAGCCACGCCTCCACCGCGTCCATCGCCGAAAGGCCTTGCTCGCGGGTCGCCGCGCCGCTGGCCACGGCCCAGGCGTTGCTTTCCAGGTGGACCTTGCCTTGCGCGCATTCACGGCTGCCGATGGCGCGGCCGTCCGCGGTGAAGCCCCGCAGAAACCAGTCGCCGTCCCAGAGCACCCTTTGGCCGATCTGCTTCATGGCCGCCAGCTTCGGGGCGTACCGTTCAATATCCTCCGCCCTGCCCGTCGCCCGCGCCGCGTCCAGGAGGTGCTCTGTGGCCCAGATCAGCAGGAAGTGGACCATGGCGCTCTCCCCGCCGCCCAGGTTCAGGCAGTCGTTCCAGTCGGCCCGCAGTCCCTTGGTGACGCCGTGGGCCCCTACCTGGCCGTAGGAGAAGTCCAGTATGCGCCTCATGTGGTTCCACACGGAAGCCTCGCCGCCGTCGGCATAAGGAACGACGGTGTCAAGGAAGCCCGTGTCGCCCGTCTCCCGCGCGTATTCCACGATGGCGGGGATCAGCCACAGCGCGTCGTCGGCGCAGGCGTCCTTCAGGCCGTGGACGCGCTTCGCGCCTTCGGCAGTGGGGATGACAGTGGGGGACCACTCCTTCTCCTCATCCTTCCCCTCGAACCACGCCGGGTCGAACAGGTGCAGCCCGTAGCCGGTGGCGGTGACGCCGTTCAGCAGCTGGAGGATGCGCAGCTTGCAGCCCTGCGGCTCGGCGTGGGGGATGCACATGGCGTCCTGGGCGGTGTCCCGGAAGCCCAGCCCCGTGCGCCCGCCCACCTCGATGAACGATGAGAAGCGGGAGAACAGCACGTTGATCTCGCTCTGGTACAGGTTCCAGATGTTCAGGCTGCGGTTCATGTTTGCGTGGGGCGTGTGGACGACCAGGGCTCCCAGCTTCTCGTCCCAGTACCGGCACAGTTCCGCGAAGGCTTTGTCCGTCCCCTCGAAGTCATAGCGCCTGCGGGTCTGTTCCGCGGCATTGCCCCGGCCCGTGCCCAGGTAGAACAGCAGACGGGCCTCCTCGCCGGGCTTCAAAACCAGCTTCTTTTGCAGGGCCCCGACGGGGTTGCCGCCGTCCTCGTGGCTGCCGGTCAGCGCGCCCTTCTCCACGCCGACGGGGTTGCGCTCGGTGCGGTAGGGGCCGATGAAAGCATCCCGGGTGCCTTCGTATCCGTCCGGGGTGAAGCTGGCGGCAAAGAATTGAAAGCTGTCCGGCTCGTAGTGCAGCTCGCAGATCGCGGCGTCGTTTTCCATGAACGACCCCGCGCAGTACAGGCTCATCTGGAAGTTCTGGTTGTCGATGTCGATGTTGTGGAAGGAGAACTCCACATAGCCGGTGACGCTGATGTGCCGCTCCCGGTCAGAGTTGTTTTTCAACCGCACGTCGAAGATCTCCACCGGGTCGGTGTTGCTGGCCTCCCGCGGGATGAAAAGCGTCTGGCTGGCGGCGATGCCCTGGTTTTCGCATTCGTAGACGGAATAGCTCAGCCCGTGGCGGCAGGTATACCTTGCCCCGTCCAGCGGGATGCCTGTGGGCTGCCAGCTCACCGACCAGTATTTGCCGGTTTCGTCGTCCCGGAGGTAGACGTAATGGCCGGGGAAGTCCATCGGCACGCCGTTAGGGCGGAAGCGGGTGATGCGGTGGTACTGGGGGGAATCCAGCCAGCAGTAGCCCCCGGCGTTGTGGGAGACCACCGCGCCCATGCGCTGGGTGCCCAGGTAGTTGGTCATCGAAAAGGGCACGTCCACCCGGTCGATCACATATTCCCTGGCCGCGTCGTCAAAATAGCCGTATCTCATAGGAATCGTCCTCCACCTCTTCTATTTTACACTACATTCATTTTACCATCAAGGGCGAAATTAGAAAATGGATGGGATTGGCGTTTTTTGGATGGGGTTGGCGGAAAATACTGATTTGTCGGGTGTTTGACAGCAAGTAAGCAAGCAAGACAGAGAAAACGCCGAGTGGAGCGTTATTTTTTTGTCAATATTAGAATATATAGTTACACGTTATGCCACGGTATGTTATAATAGTATCGGGTGATGTATATGAGACTTG
>JAFRJF010000290.1 GCA_017432405.1 Clostridia bacterium
AGTAGGCCTTGATGTGGCCCACATGCATGCCCGCGCCGGAGGGGTAGGGGAACTCCACCAGCGCGTAGAACTTCGGCTTGGCGTGGCTCTTCTCGGCCTCGAAGGCGCGGGTGTCGTCCCAGTGGCGCTGCCATTTGGTTTCGATATCGGCGGGCGAATAGACGGGAATGTTTTTCATGGTATATGCACCTCGAACACTTATTTTAAGCAAAGTATTTTAGAAAACCGGTCAGGCGAATGCATCCTGACCGGTAAAATATCCATGTGACAGGCTCAATCGGCCTTGGTCGCTTCTTCGGTGGCCTCCTCAGCGGCCTCGGCGGCTTCTTCAACCGCTTCGCCGGCAGCGTCAGCAGCCTCTTCAACCTTTTCTTCGGCGGCCTCCGCGGCTTCCTCAACCTTTTCTTCAGCAGCCTCGACGGCCTCTTCAGTCTTTTCCTCAGCAGCCTCAGCAGCGTTCTCTACCGCTTCGGTGGCCTCTTCAGCCTTTTCCTCGACGGCCTCTGCGGCGTCCTCTACGGCCTCAGCAGCTTCCCCGGCGGTCTCCTCTGCGGTCTCAGCCGCTTCCCCGGCGGTCTCCTCAGCGGCGTCTGCAGCCTCTTCGACGGCATCCTCAGCCTGCTCAGCGGCGTCGGCAGCCTCCTCGACGATCACGTCGTCCATCGATGCAGGAACGTCGTTGTTGTGGGCGGTGATGATGGTCGCGACGATGGCGAGGACGATGAACACGGCCGCGGCGATCTTGGTGTACTTCTGCAGGCGACCTTCCATGCTCTTGGCCTTGTTCTTGCCGAAGAATGTTTCAGCGCCGCCGCCGATCGCGCCCAGGCCCTGGCGCTGGCCTTCCTGCATCAGCACGGTGACGATCAGTACGATGGAGACAAGGATCAGTAAGATATCGATGATAATGGACAAAGCGGTCATGGAACATCCTCCTTAAGTATAAAACACATCTCTTTGATCCGCGTCGGGCGGTTCATCTGCCCAAAGCGCGCAAAAAAAGCACGCTGATCAAAACACGCTGGACTATTATAGCACGCTTCCCACTAAAACGCAACCATATTTTCGCAGAAAAGGGGCTATTTTGTCCATAAAAAGACGGTTAATTCTTGGCGTATGGCGGGCGCGTGCCTACGCCTCGTCAAACATTTCCGCGATGCGCAGCTTCGCCCGATAGATCTCGTTGCGGGCATAGCCGGCGGCCTGGGCTTCCCGCGCGGCGCCTGCCAGCGCCGCCCCGTCCAGCATCCGGGCGAGCATCCAGGCCTCCACCGGGGGCTTCTCTACAGGCGCGCTGGCCGGCGGCACCATGGAGATGTCCGCTGCGAGGCAGTATTCGCCCTTCTCCACGCCGGGATTGGCGCGAAGCTGGTCCAATACCTGCGTTGCTTCCCCGCGATACAGGCGCTCGAAGCGCTTGGTGAGGTCGCTGCACACGCACAGCAGGCATTGGGGCCATTTTTCAGAAATCGTTTCCACCAGTTCCACGACGCGGTGGGGGGATTCGTACAGCACGAACACCGGTATGCCTGAGCGATGGATGGCCTCCAGCTTCTCATTGAGCGCCTTCTTCTCCCGGGGCAGGAAGCCGTAGAAGGCAAATTCCCTGGCGTCGAAGCCGGAAGCGGAGAGGGCCGTCACCACCGCGGAGGGGCCGCAGACGGGTTCCACGGGAATGCCGGCTTCCCAGCAGGCGCGCACCAGCAGGTGGCCGGGGTCGGAGATGCCGGGGGTGCCCGCGTCGCAGGTCAGCGCCACGGTTAGGTCCTCTTCCAGCATGCGCGAGACGATCTGCGGGGCCTTGCCCGCCTCGTTGTGGCGGTGACAGGAGGTCATCGGCTTTTTGATGTCGAACTGGTTCAGCAGCTTCATCGTCACCCGGGTGTCCTCGGCGGCGATCAGGTCGGCGCTTTCCAGCGCCTGGCGCATCCTTGGCGACAGGTCGTTCAGGTTGCCGATGGGCGTGGCGACGACATACAGCTTGGGCATGGAAGGGCGCTCCTTATAATATGTTAGGATACCGGGACGGCGGGGTCCCGCTGCCGCTTGGCGACGATATAGAACAATTCATTGCGGGTCTCGAATTGATCGCATATGTTCATGCCCTCTGGCAGATGGGCTTCCATCCAGCGGGCATAGTTATCGGACATGCCGACGCCGCGCCCGCCCAGGGTGCGGGTGGGGAACGAGACGACCATATGCCGGGCGTTCACGGCGTTCATGATCCGCGCCGCGCTGCCGCTCTCCTGGCGCTCCAGCAGGGGCAGCAGCTTGAACAGCAGCGCCAGGTCGAAGCGCTCGCCGGGGATCGCGCCGGGGCAGAGCAGGTCGGCACACCTGGCTGACGCGGGCATGCGGTAGCTTTCGTGGAAGCAGTTGACGGCATAGACCGCGGCCCCCGAGATGTCCACGCCCAAGGTTTCGATGCCCCGCGACGCCAGGTACAGGGGATTGATGCCGCATGCAAGGTCGAGAACAGACCGGGGTCTGTCTGTGATGGCGAATACACGGCGGTATGTGGCGTCCGTTTCCGAAATCGGCAGGCGCTCCCGGGTGGAGGTGTGACGGGTGAGCATCCTCTCGAGACTGAGGTCTGTTTTGTCGACGTGCCAGGCCTGCATATCGTAAGCCAGCTGGCGGGCCTCCTGGGGCGTCATGAAGGCGCCGGAGATGCCGTGAAGCGCCTCCCGCGCGGCCTTGTCCACGTCCTTCGCCTTTTTATAGCGCTTTTCGCATTCCGCCCACACCCGCCGCACGGTGTCAGGACAGATGTCGCGGTAGTTCTTTGAGCGCAGCAGCTTGTCCAGCAGTTCGTTACCCATCGCCAAGCAGCTCCATCAGCTTTCCGTAAAACCGCAGGTTGTGGGCAGTGGCCAGGCGCAGGGCGTAGGGATCGTTCACCTTGAAGAGGTGATGCAGGTACGCCCGTGAATGGTTGCGGCAGAGCACGCAGTCGCAGGCTGGGTCCACAGGGCCGTCCTCCCGGCGGTGTTCTTCGTCCAATATGTACAGGAATTTGTAGAATTTGCCGTCCTCCCGGCGCACGCCCTCGCGGGTGTCCATGCCGGGCAGCCAGGTGTACAGCCGTTGGTGCCGGGCCTCCCGGGTGGGGATCACGCAGTCGAACAGCGTGTAGCCCATGCCCACAAGCCTCGCGATCTCCTCGGGCCGGCCCAACCCCATGGCGTACTTGACCTTGTGGTCGGGCATGGCGTCGGCGGCCATCTTCAGTATGTCGGGCCGGAACGCGCCGCTCTGGTCCAGGGGCCAGCCCCCGAAGCCGTAGCCGTCGAAGCCGATCGCCTCAAGACGCCGCCCGCACTCCATGCGCAGACCGGGGTCGCTTCCGCCCTGGACGATGCCGAACAGCAGGGGCTTCTTATCCATCTTTCGGGTCAGCTTGTCAAATTCCGCCCGGCAGCGCTCGCCCCATTTCACGGTCAGCTCCACGCTGCGGCGCTGGACCTCCGGCGGGTCGTCCGGGTGGGTGCACATGTCCAGGGCCATCATGATGTCGCTGCCATACTGGAGCTGCACCTGGACGCACTTCTCCGGGGTGAAGGTCAGCTTATCCCGACCGCGGTCGGGACGGAATATGATCTCCTTGTCCCGAACCTCGCCGTACTCCGGGTTTTCCCGGATCAGCGAATAGAGCTGGAAGCCGCCGGAATCGGTGAGGATCGCGCCCCTGTACCCGGTGAAGCCGTGCAGCCCGCCCAGGCTCTTGACGAGTTTGGCGCCGGGCTTGGTCATCAGGTGGTAGCTGTTCATCTCGCAGCCCCACAGACCCGCCGCGTACACGTCCTCAAACGAACCGGCGCGAATCGCCCCATAGGTGGCGTCCGGGAAGAAGGCGGGAAGGCGGATCGCGCCGGAAGGGGTATCAAGCAAACGCATAGTTCTGCTCCTGTCTGCGTTGGAATGGCTTTGAAACCTGTGTACGGAGGGGATTTCCCTTTTATAGCTTCTCCGCGATGCGCAGGCTGGCGCTCCTGGCCCTGGGGTTTTGCTCCAGCTCCTCCGATGACGCCGTGATCGGCTTGCGGGTGACGAGCTTGACCACAGGCCTTTTGCCGCACACGCACACCGGGAAGGACTTCGGGCAGGTGCAGGGGTCGGCCATATTGCGAAAGGTGTTCTTGACGATCCTGTCCTCCAGCGAATGGAAGGTGATCACGCACAGCCGCCCGCCGGGGGCCAACAAACCGACCAGGGTCCGCAGGGCCGGCTCCAGGGGCTCCAGCTCGTCGTTCACGGCGATGCGCAGGGCCTGGAACGTGCGACGGGCCGGGTGGCTGCCGTCGCCCTGGCGGAACTTCTTCGGGATGGCGGCGTCGATGATTTCCACCAGCCGGGACGTGGTTTCAATGGGGCTTGCCTTTCGCCGGTCGCAAATGACCCGGGCGATCTGCCGGGCCCACTTCTCCTCGCCGTAATCCCTGAGGATGCGGTTCAATTCGTCCTCGCTCCAGCCGTTGACGATGTCCCGGGCGGAAAGCGCCTGGCTTTGGTCCATGCGCATGTCCAGCGGCGCGTCGTCGTGGTAGGAAAAGCCCCGCTCACGCACGTCCAGCTGATGGCTGGAGACGCCCAGGTCGACCAGTATACCGTCGAGACTGCGGTCTGTTTTTGTGGCTTTGAGCAACGCAGACGCGTCGTGAAAGTTGCCCCGAAGGCAACAAAAGCGCGCCTGTGTCTCCACGGAGGACAGGCGCAACGACGCGGCTTCGATGGCGTCGGCGTCCCGGTCGATGCCGATCAGCAGGCCGCCGGAGCCGAGCCGCTTCAGAATTTGACTGGAATGGCCCGCGCCGCCCAGCGTGCAATCGAGATAGACGCCGGTCGGTTTGATGCACAGGCCATCCAGACATTCGTTCAGGAGCACTGGGAGGTGGTGAAAATTCATGTTTTCCTCAATCATACAGGGTTGGGCTTACAGCTTCCACGGCGCGATGCCCAGCTTCTTGCGCACCTTCAGCATCGTGCGGTGGGCGATGGCGGAGGCGCGGTCGCGGCCGGAGTCCATCACCTGCTGCAAATAGGCCTTGTCGGCGCTGATGCGCTCATATTCCTTCTGGATGGGCTCCAGCGCGGCGATGACGCTGTCGGCCACGGCGTCCTTGAATTTGCCGTAGCCCTGGCCGTCGTATTCGGCGGCGATATCGTCCATGCCCTTGCCGGTGAGCGCGGACATGATGCTCATCAGGTTGGCGACGCCGGGCTTTTCCTCGGGATCGAAGCGAATGGTGTTGTCGCAGTCCGTCACGGCCCGGCGGATCTTCTTGCGAATGATCTCCGGCTTGTCCAGTATCGCGATGTAGGTCTCCTCCGGGTCGGATTTGGACATCTTCCGGGTGGGCTCCTGCAGGGACATCACCCGCGCGCCGACCTTGGGGAAATAGCCCTCGGGCACGGTGAACACGTCGCCGTAGACGCCGTTGAAGCGCTCGGCGATGTCCCGGCAGATCTCAAGGTGCTGCTTCTGGTCCGCGCCGATGGGCACCAGGTCGGTCTGGTAGAGCAGGATGTCCGAGGCCATCAGCACGGGGTAGGTGAACAGACCGCAGTTGATGTTGTCGGCGTGCTTGGCGGACTTGTCCTTGAACTGGGTCATGCGGGACATCTCGCCCATATAGGTAAAGCAGTTCAGTATCCAGCCCAGCTCCGCGTGGGCAGGGACCTGGCTCTGGAAATAGATGATGTTCTTCTCCGGGTCAAGTCCGCTGGCCAGGAAGATGGCCATCGTGCGCAGGCAGGCCTTGCGCAGCTCCGTCGGGTTCTGGCGCACCGTCAGCGCGTGCAGGTCTACGATGGAGTACAGGCAATCGTATTCATCCTGGAGCAGGCCGAAGTTGCGCAGTGCGCCGATGTAGTTGCCCAGGGTCAGGTTGCCTGTGGGCTGTATGCCGGAAAAGATCCGCTTTTTCTGAACTTGCTGTTCCATTTGCATAACCTCCATAAGTCCGATGAGATGATTATATCGCCATTATACCATGAAGTAAAAACCCCGTCAAATGAATTGTAGGCGCGTAGGTCCTGCGCTCAGGTCAGCGCCTTGATGAAGCACCGCCGGCGCTTGTGCTGCTCGGTCTTGAAGAAGTTCCACTGGTTCTGCACCTTGTGGTTGGTCTCCAGTTGCGGCCCGGTCTCGGCCTTTGTGATGCCCATCCTGTGGCAGCCCTTCAGGATATGGTTCATGATGATGGCATTGACGGCCTTGTCCTGATATTCCCGCTTCAGCGCGATCAGGAACAGGTCGAGGGTGTCGTTCGCCCTCAGCGCGCGCAGCACCCGGAACCAGCCCAGGGGCAACAGGCGGCCGCGGCTCTTCTTCAGGGCGCCAGCCATGCTGGGCGCGGATACGCCGAAGCCCACCAGGTCGTCCTGCGCGTCCAGCACGAAGCAGGCCAGGTCGGGGTTGATGAGGGGGATAAACCTTTGGGCGTAGCGCCGAATCTGCTTCTGATCCAGCAAAACCGTGCCGTAGAGGTGACTGTAGGCGGTATTGACCAGGTGAAACACCTTCTCCACCAGGGGCCTGTAGTCGCGACGGGAATGCACCTCGGCCACATGCAGGTTGGAATAGCGCTTCACGCGCTCGGCCAGCTTGTCCAGGCGGGTGCAGGTATGCGCGTCGTAGGGCACGTCGATCATAAGCTCCACCCAGTCCACGTCCTTCACATAGCCCAGCCGGGTCAGGTGATCGATGTAGTAGGGGTGGTTGTAGTAGGTGATGAACATGCTTCGGCGGTCGAAGCCCTCCACCAGCAGGCCTTCCCGGTCCAGGTCGGTAAAGCCCAGGGGCCCGTGGACCTCGCTGCAGCCCATCTGCCGGGCGTAATCCTCAACGGTTCTGAACAGGGCGTCGGAAACCTCCTCGTCGTCTATAAAGTCAACCTGGGTAAAGCGCATGCGATTGGCGCCCCATTTTTCATTGGCCCTGCGGCTGTGGATCGCGCCGATGCGCCCCACGATCCTTCCGTCCCGAAGGGCGAGCCAGCACTTCGCGTCGCAATATGAGAAGGCAGGATTCTTTTTTGGGTCCCAGTCTGCCAGGTCCTCGGTGATCAACGGTGGGATATACTGGGGCACATCCCTGTATAATAGATTCGGGTAGTTCACAAACTGCCTGAGCTGCCGTTTGGTCCTTACCTCTCTGATCTCAATCATTTCGATCCCCTTAATTCCATGATTCCAGCTTGCAGTATAGCACATCCGGCATCAATAAGCAATCTTTTGTGACAGAAAAATGGCGAATTCCGTCGCCGGCGGCCGATTCGGGAGCGTTGCGACAGTCGTTTCGGGCGATTGCGCTTCCGGGTGAGGCGCCATATTATTTTTGAATTCAATTTTCGAAAACACATTGGATTTTAAGCGGTTTTGTATTATAATATACTCGGTCAAATTCATAAATGACGGAGGTGGCAAACATGGTGCAGATTCGTGAAATATTCACTTCCATCGGCGCGCTGTTTACCAATCTCTTCGAACACCCGGATTGGCGCAATATCGTTGACGTGGCCATACTGGCCGTTTTGATATACAACGTGATCAAGCTGGTCATACACACCCGGTCGAATTCGCTGTTCAAGGGCATCGCCGTGGTGCTGATCATGGCCTGGATCGCCAGCATCCTGCGCTTTAACGCGGTCTCTTGGCTGCTCAATCAGATCATCAGCATGGGCCTGCTGGTGCTGGTCATACTGTTCCAGCCCGAATTCAGGCGCGGGCTGGACCAGATCGGCCGCTCGAGGTTCATGCGCAGCATGTTCGGCCCGATCGGCAGGCGGGAAGAGGCCGAACAGGTCGAAAAGCCCGTGACGGAGATCGTGCGGGCGATGAACGACATGGCGCGCAAGAAGATCGGCGCGCTGATCGTCATCGAGCGCGTGACAGGCCTGGGCGACGTCATCGAGACCGGCACGCGGGTGGACGCTGAGATATCGGCGCCGCTGATCGAAAACATCTTTGAGCCCAACACACCGCTGCACGACGGCGCGATGATCATACGCAACCGGCGCATCAACGCCGCGGCCTGCATACTGCCGCTGTCCTCCGATCCCTCCATCAGCAAGGATCTGGGCACGCGGCACCGGGCCGCCATCGGCATCACCGAGACCACGGACGCGGTGTCGCTGATCGTGTCGGAGGAGACCGGCATCATCTCCATGGCCAGGGAGGGCAGGCTCACCCGCCACCTGGACGCGCGCTCGCTGAACATACTGCTGACAGAGCTGTTTACGCCGGAGCGGAACATGTATTCCTGGCTGAGCACGCTGCGCAGGGAGGAACAGCAAGATGAAGAATAAACTGATCCAACTGCGCGAAAGGCTGTTCGCCAGCAGCTTCTACAGGCGTTCGCCCCGGCCGGTGCGATGGATCATCGGCTCCCTGTCGAACAACCTGGGGTACAAGCTGCTGTCGCTGCTGCTGGCCATACTGCTGTGGAACTACGTGATCGCCACCAACAGCTCGATCACCCGCAACAAGACGATCTACAACCTGACGGGCACCGTCAGCGGCCTCTCCACCCTCTCGGACAACAAGCTGGCCCTGTCGGAAAGCCCCGAGGAGGCGCTGTCCGGCATCACGGTCACCGTGGAGGCGCCCCAGGCGGACTATTTCAGGGTATCCGCCGACAACGTGCAGGTGGCGCTGGACCTCTCCAGCGTGCGCGCCGTCGGCACCCAGGAGGTGCCCTTGCGGGCCACGTCCAGCTATGGCCGCGTGCGCAGCATCAGCCCCGAGACGCTGACGCTGACCTTTGAAAACCTGGATTCCCGAAATGTGGCGGTGAATTCCGTCATCGAAGGCCAGACGGAAGGCTACTGGTACAATGTCAGCCGCAGCAATCCTTCGATGCTGACGATCTCCGGCGCGGCTTCGGTGGTGCAGAGCATCACCTCGGCCCGTGCGGTGGCGGATGTGAGGGGCATGACCGATTCCACCGTTACCGCGCGGCCCTACGTGCTGCTGGACGCCGCGGGCAACGAGATACCCCAGGACATGCTGAATTGTTCCACGTCGTCGATCTCCGTCAGCGTGGATATCTATCCCTGCCGGGAAATTCCCGTATCCACGGACCAGCAGAGCATCATCACCGGCGTTCCGGCGGAGGGCTATCAGGTGCAATCGGTGACGATACAGCCCCAGAGCATACAGGTGGCCGCCGAACGGGATCTGCTGGACAGCCTTGACCAGCTGGTGATCGAGCCCGTATCGGTGGAGGGCGCGACGCAGAGCCTCTCGGCCAAGTCGACGGTGACACAGCTGTCGGACTTCAAGAACGTGTCCAGCGAGCAGGTGTATGTGAACGTGACCATCACCGAGGAGACGGTTACCGAATACTTCGACAACGTCAGGGTCATATTCACAGGCAAGGCCGAAAATCTGATCGCCAGCTACGATCAGCTCGGCGTGGAGGTGACCGGCCCGCGCAGCGCCGTTGAGCAGCTGCGCGAGGAGGGCGTGACCGTCAGCGTGGACGTGAAGGGGCTTGAAGAGGGCTATTATATACTCTCACCGAAGATCGACGAGGAGGCCTACGAGGGCTTTACGATCATGAGCGAGGCGGCATCCGTCACGCTGACCGACATCAGCTACAACGAAGAGGACGAGGGCGACGACGAGACGGAGGACGAAGCCGACGACGCGACAGAGGATGAAGCCGACGACGCGACAGAGGACGAAGCCAACGACGCGACGGAGGATGAAGCCGAAGAAGTGACGGAGGACGAAGCCGAGGCCGACGTCGACGTGGCGGAAAATGATGACAGCGGCGAATGACGGCGACGGCCGGGAGGTCGATGGATAGTTTATGACAATCAGTGGATATTCCAACGCGATCGTGGACCTGATGCTGGGATGGCTGAAGGGGATCGCGAATTGGGTGCTCAGGCTGTTCAACCTGGCGGGCAGCGCCAGCGGTTCGCCGCTGCTATGGCTGGCCAACAACTGGTCGAAGCTGCTGATCTTTTTCCTGGTCCTGGGCCTGGTGCTGGATCGGCTGGTCTGGCTGATCCGGTGGCGGCCTTACTGGGTGTGGTTCCGCAAGGAGCGCATCATCGTCAACGACGACCGTTTTTTCCTCAATGCCGATATCGATCGGGCGGACGACTGGGAGGGCGACCTGGCATCCAACTGGGACGAGCATGACTATGTGGTCGCCAGCACCGTTGTCAGGCGACAGGAGGCCCGCAAGTCTGCAAACCAGCCTTCCGGGGCGAAGAAGCGCCCGACCTCCAACGGCAAAGCGCCGTCGTCCAGGCGGCGTCCGGAGGGCACCAGGGTCAAGCGGCACGTGAGCGATTCTGAGAGGGCGATGGATAAGAAGCCAGGCGCGCAAATCGCAAATAACGGCGTTCAGGAACAGGAGGCGCGCGTCCACAGGCCGGAGAACATATTTGCCACCCAGCTCAAAAAGCGGGATGTCTCCGACAGCTATGAGGACGAGGTGTTCAATGTCTCCAACCTGCCTGTATTTGACGAGTTCAACCGACAGGAACAGGCGGAACGCAAGCCGCGCCGCAGGCGGCGGTAATTGCAGTATAAGTAAGGAGAGAACGGCATTGCAAAAGCGTATACTTTGCTATGGAGATTCAAACACGCATGGCTATATTCCCACGGGCGGGCGCTATGACGAGCATACCCGCTGGCCCATGCGCATGCAGGCCATCCTGGGGGACGGCTACGCTGTGATCGAGGAGGGCTTCAACGGGCGGACCTGCGTGTTCGACGATCCCGTGGAGGGCGGCTACAAGAGCGGCGTCAAGTATCTGCCGCCATGCCTGATGACCCACAACCCGCTGGACGCGGTCATCATCATGCTGGGCACCAACGACACCAAGCTGCGCTTCGGCATGACGCCGATGAGCATTGGCCAGAGCATGATGCAGCTGGTGCGCGTGGCCAAGCAGTACGCGATGAACGAGGCGGGGGAGAGCGCCCACATCATCATCACAGCGCCGCCCCAAATCCTGGACAACCTGATGCAGACCCGCCACGGGGAGTGCTTTGGAGAACAGGCCATCGCCGTATCCGCGGGCCTGTCCAGAGAGCTTCGGCGCATATCGAAGCTGATGCGCTGCGACTTCTTTGATGCCGTGCCCTATGCCGAGGTATCAAAGCTGGATGCCGTGCACATGACCGAGCAGGGCCACCTGCGCCTGGCAGAGGCCATGGCGCAGAAGATCCGAAAGGAAATCGGTTGACCGATCATATTAAAAGCATGTGAAAACTCCCGCGAATATCCCCCCATGGGGGTTGCGGGAGTTTTCGCATGCTTTTAAAATATTATGAGGTAACAATGAACCTGCACCGCAGGGGCGCTCTCCGAGCGCCCGCCGGCCTGAACAACCATATTATGAGAATTAATCGCAGCGAGGACGACATGAGCACGACGATCATCCGCGAAAACCGCGACTACTGGACCCAAAGGGCTTCGGGCTATTCAGAGGTGAACCGGGAGGAGCTGGCCACGAACCAGCGCCGGCTGTGGCTTACAGCCCTGAATGAGCGCATTGCAGCGCGCTTTCCGGGGCGCAGTCCACACGCCATACGGGTGCTGGAGATCGGCACCGGCCCCGGCTTCTTCGCCATATTGCTGGCGGGGGCGGGCTATCGGGTGACGGCAATCGACCTGACCCCCTCCATGCTGGCCGAGGCGCGCCGGAACGCAGGCGCGCTGGCGGGCGCGATCAGCTTTATGGAAATGAATGCCCAGGCGCTGGATTTTGCCGATCACAGCTTTGACGTGGTGGTTTCCCGCAACGTGACCTGGAACCTGCCCGAGCCTCGCAAGGCCTATGGCGAATGGGCGCGGGTGCTGAAGCCCGGCGGGCTGCTCTTGAATTTTGACGCCAACTGGTATCGCTACCTGTTTGACGACGATGCCCGCGAAGCCTACGAGCGCGACAGGACCAACACCGCCCGGGCCGGCGCGGACGACCTGAACGTCGGGGACAACTTCGACCGCATGGAGGACATCGCCCGCCGGGTGCCCCTGTCCCGCGTCAATCGCCCCCAGTGGGACGTGGAGGTGCTGACTTCACTGGGCCTGGCCGTGGAAACGGATCACCGCGTCTGGGAACGGGTGTGGTCAAAGCAGGAAAAGCTCAACCTCGCCTCCACGCCGATGTTTATGGTTTGCGGCTTCAAGCATGCAGACGCGCTGGATCAGGCGCTGTCGGGCTGACTGAACGCTTACATCCATTTTTAATATCCCATGGGCTTGCAAAAGTGAGTTACATGTGATAAAGTATAGGCGAACAACAGAATAACACAGCGGGTGTCGGGCGCAATGCGTCCGGTGAAAAGGGAAGCGGGTGAAAATCCCGCGCGAACTCGTCACTGTAATCGGGGAATGATCGGGCAAATGGGCCACTGGCAACGGGAAGGCCGCCCGAATCGTGTTGATCCGTGAGCCAGGAGACCTGCCCGGCTGTATGCGCAGGCGCCAACGCGCCTCATGCCACGAGTGCCTGGCAGCATAGCAAACGCCGATTGATCGGAGCCTGCCGGACGCCTGTGCGCCCTGCGGGCTCTTATTTTGCCCGCGCAAACGTGTATTGCTGTCCGACCGGGTGGCCGGCTCCAATAAAATCCATCATATCAGGAGGAATACACCATGAAGAAACTGCTTTCCATGCTGATCGTGCTGGCGATGGTCGTCGCCATGAGCGCCGTCGCGTTCGCCGAGGACGCCGACAAGGCCGCCGCTGCCGCGGTTGACGAACAGATCGCCGCGATCCAGGTCCAGGAGTGGACCGAAGAGACCGACGCCCTGTGCGCCGCCGCCAAGGCCGGCTGGGACGCCCTGACCGACGCCCAGAAGGCGCTGGTGGAAGAGGCTGATTACTTTGGACGCGACACCGGCGACGCCGTTAAGGACAATCCGCTGAACGCCAATGGCATCGGCGAGAACGAGCTGCTGGTGGTCAGCTTCGGCACCTCCTTCAACGACAGCCGCGTCGAGGACATCGGCGGCATCGAGAAGGCCCTGCAGGCCGCGTATCCGGATTGGTCCGTGCGCCGCGCCTTCACCGCCCAGATCATCATCAACCACATCCAGGCCCGCGACGGCGAGAAGATCGACAACGTGGCCCAGGCCCTGGACCGCGCCGTGGCGAACGGCGTCAAGAACCTGATCGTGCAGCCCACCCACCTGATGCACGGCGCCGAGTACGACGAGCTGATCGGCGTGCTGGAGGGATATAAGGACAAGATCGAGACGATCATCGTGGCTGAGCCCCTGCTGGGCGAAGTCGGCACGGACGCCACCGTCATCAACTCGGACAAGGCCGCTGTCGCCGCGGCAGTCGTGAGCGAGGCCGTCATCGAATCCGAGTATGACGACATTTTTTCCGCTGCCAAGGCAGGCGCCGCCTTCGTGTTCATGGGCCATGGCACCAGCCATACCGCCAACGTGACCTATGACCAGATGCAGACCCAGATGAACGAGCTTGGCTTCACGAATGTGTTCATCGGCACCGTCGAGGGCGAACCGGAGGACACTGAGTGCTCCGTGGTCATCGGCAAGGTGAAGGATGCCGGCTTCAAGAAGGTCATCCTGCGGCCCCTGATGGTCGTTGCGGGCGATCATGCCAACAACGACATGGCCGATCCTGAGGACGAGGAGTCCTGGATCAGCCAGTTCACCGCTTCCGGCGCTTTCGACAGCGTCGAATGCCAGATCGCCGGTCTGGGCCGCATTGACCTGATTCAGGCCCTGTACGTGCTTCACACCGGCGAAGCCATCGCCAATGCCGTCCTCGGCTGAAAGAAGTAATGACGCTAAAGCCTCCGGCCCCATGGGCTCGGGGGCTTCGGCCATGTTGGAGGTATGAATATGAAGAGAATGATTGCCCTTGCGCTGGCCCTGCTGCTGGCGCTGTGCAGCTTCGCTGCGCTGGCCGAAGCCGCTGAAACCCTGGCGGACGGCGTATACAACGCCGAGTTCACCACCGATCACAGCATGTTCCACGTCAACGAGGCCTATGGCAACATCGGCACGCTGACCGTGAAGGACGGCCAGATGACCATTCACGTGACGCTGGTTTCCAAGAACATCGTCAACCTGTTCCCCGGCCTGGCCGAGGACGCCGAGAAGGAGGGCGCGGCCCTGCTGCAGCCCACCACCGACACCGTGAACTACAACGACGGCACCACCGGCGAGGTCTACGGCTTCGACATCCCCGTGCCCGTCATCGGCGAGGAATTCGACTGCGCCCTGCTGGGCAAGAAGGGCAAGTGGTACGACCACAAGGTCATGGTCAGCAATCCCGTGCCGGCCGAGGCGAAATAACGATAATGAAAAATGGCTCGGAGCCTTGAGCTCCGGGCCATTTTTCATGGATTCGTCATTTCTCAAACCGCGCGTCGTTCTCCCGCACGAGCTCCATGATCTCCCGGTACCGTCCGGTGACCTTCTCATAGTTTTCCGGCATGTGGGGAAACGCGCAGTGGGTGCAATCCTTGTAGCCCTTTTCCGAATACCTGAAATTGCCGCCGCAGCGCTTGCCCAGCGCGTACAGGGGACAGTAGCAGAAAAGACAGTTGAAGCGGTCCGGGTCTTCGACCCGGTGGCATGGGAAATACTCGCATTCCCGGTTCTGGAAGAAGGCGTAGTGCTTCGTCTGCTTGTCCAAGGCGGTTTCCTCCCCGATCATACTGTAATCAAAGGCCCTGCGTTCGCTGCGTAACGATGAACCAGGTCGTGCCGTGGCTGTCGCTGTCCAGCAGCAGGCGGTCCGCGCATTGCAGGACGGTGAAGCCGTTTTCCCGCAGCAGGCCGCATATCGCGTCCACGTCGTGCACCTTTTCACGGATGACCTCCGCGAACTTCAACGCGCCGTCTTCGAACATGTCGATGTGCAGCGCGATGCGCCCGTCGCCCGCCTGTTCGGTGAAAAAGCGCACATGGCCGCGTTCGCCGCAGGCCGCCTCGAAGGGCTCGCCGGTGATGGCCTCGGAGGGGTCCAGCAGGTCGAACACGAAATATCCGCCGGGGTTCAGCGCGGCGTGTACGTTGGCAAATACGCGGCCCACGTCAGCCAGGTCGGCGATATGGTTGATGGCGTCCCCGGTGCAGGTGGCGAGGTCGAATCGCCGGTCCGGGCGCAGGGATACGATGTCCGCCACCGCGTAGCGCAGCCGGGGCGAGCGCAGCCGGGCGATGTCGATCATCTCCCGGGACAGGTCCACCCCCAGCGTGTCGATGCCCCGGGCGTGCAGCGTCTCGCAAAGCACCCCGGTGCCGCAGCCCAGGTCCAGCGCGGACCTGACCGTGGCGTTTCGCCGTTCCAGCCACTTCAAGAGCTGTTCGGCAAACACGCGGGGGTACTCGTTCCAGCCGAATTCGTTGTACAGCCGGCAAAACAGGCTTGAATACATAGGCCCTCCGGGAAATGTCTCTGCAAAGGACGGTCCAATATTGTAATTATTATCATTATACCGCAAACCAGTCCCGCAAACAAGCGATATTTTCTGCGCCAACCGGTTGACCGGTGAACGACGATGCTGGTATAATAGGTGACAGATGTTCTTAACACAAGCTGACCGCTCAAAGAAAGGTGATACCTTGAATACGCTGATAGAGCTGTACGATACCGTTCCTATAGAAAACGTGCTCGCCGCGGAGATGTTTGGGCCCCAGGAGCTGATACTGATCTGCCCGCCGGAGATCGAACAGGACCGCCAGTACAGGCGATCCCTGCGCGCTTATTTTGAATACCGCAATGTCAAGCTCAAGCTGACGTTCATCCCGGTGAGCATGCTGGACGCGATGAAGATCGAGCGGGTGCTTCAGGAGGTGCTGGACGCCCACCCGGACTGCGCCATCGACATCTCCGGCGGCACCGACGCCGCGCTGTTCGCAGCGGGCGCGGTGTCCGGCGAGCATGCCGTGTTCACCTACAGCCGCAAGCGCAATGCATTCTTTGAGATCAAGAATGCGCCCTTTGCCCGAAACGTCAGATGCGACGTGCGGCTGGACGCCCGATCCTGCTTCCTGATGGCCGGCGGCACGCTGCTGCCGGGACGGTTGAACAACGAGGATTTGGAATTCAGGGTGTACCAGATCGAGTGGCTGTTCGACATCTATTCCAAATACCGCCGGATCTGGAACCGCCAGATCAGCTACATCCAGCAGATATCCACGGCTGAGCCGGGAAAGCTGGACGCCGAGGGCCGGTGGACGGAGAAGGCAGGGGACCGGCATGTAAAAGCCGACGCCGGCCTGTTCAAGGCGTTGGCGAAGGCCGAGCTGATACTGGATCTGAAGATGAACGATGAGGGCATGCGCTTCCGCTTTCCCGATGAGACGGTGCGCTTCTGGCTGCGGGACATCGGGTCAGTGCTGGAGCTGCAGGTGTTCCGGGCCTGCCTGGAGGCGGGGTGCTTTGACGACGTGGTGCTCAGCGCCGTGGTCAACTGGCAGGGCGGCGCCATCAAGCGCGACAGCGTGACCAACGAGATCGACGTGATGGCGGTGCAGGGCATACAGCCGGTGTTCATCAGCTGCAAGACCTGCGAGATCCACACCGAGGCCCTGAACGAACTGGCGATCCTCCGGGACCGCTTCGGCGGCAAGGACTCCCGGGCCATCATCGCCACCTCCGGCGTGGCCACCAAGAACCGCGCGCCGATGCGCCGTCGCGCCGCCCAGCTGGGCATTGAGGTGATCGAGTGGGACGACCTGCGCTTCGACCGCCTGGTGGCGAAGCTGAAGGCGCGGCCGGTGCGTTGACTCTGCAGCGGCAGCGCCTGCGACGCGAAGCTAGTCCTTTAGGGCGCCGCCACCCGGTCGCTCATCAAGGGCCTGCACAGCGACAAGGACAGCGCCTATTCCAAATATATGGGCGACGCCATCTTCAAGGTGCCCACGCCGCTGATGCTGGACAAGATCGTCTCCGCCATGGACAGCATCTATGCGGACATGGCCCAGCTGAAGGACGGGGACGCCCGGGGTGACGTGTAGGAATACCTGCTCTCCAAGCTGTCCACCGCCGGCGTGAACGGCCAGTTCCGCACGCCCCGGCACATCATCCGCATGATGGTGGACATGATGCAGCCGAAGCCGGACGAGCTGGTGTGCGACCCGGCCTGCGTGCTGTTCGGCTCTTCCACCGCCCACAGGGCTATCCGCAAGACGCTGATCGAGGACAACCGGCTGGAGGCCGTCGTCTCCATGCCCTCCGGGGTGTTCAAGCCCTACGCGGGGGTGTCCACCGCGGTGTTGGTGTTCACGAAAACCGGCCACGGCGGCACGGACGACGTGTGGTTCTACGACATGCGGGCGGACGGCTTCAGCCTGGACGACAAGCGCAGCCCCATTTCCGACAACGACATCCCCGACATCGTCGCCCGCTTCCATGACCGGGCAGGGGAGAAGGACCGCCAGCCTACCGACCAGAGCTTCCTCGTGCCCAAGCAGGAGATTGTGGACAACGGCTATGACCTCTCCATCAACAAGTACAAAAAGACCGAGTATGTGCCGGTGGAGTACCCGCCGACATTGGAGATTGTGGCGGAATTGAGAGCGCTTGAAAAGAAGATCGGCGCGGAAATGGATGAATTGGAGCGGCTTTTAGGTCTATAACTACTGATTTGTCGCTGCGCGACAAATCAGTAGTTGTCGTGCAAAAGGCTCTGGACGAGGCGCAGCTGTTGTTTGACAGCCTGATGCAGAAATATTTCGGCTGTTCGTGATCGTATAACAGAAGGAGAATAAACCGCGTGAGCATGTACCTATGGTGCGAGGACAGCAAGTCCGGGTATCAGTTTTGGCAGGCTATCCTCCGGGAAATCCATCCGGAAATCACTGTCGAGACCAAGGAGAGCAATTCGGGATTGCGGAGGGCGGTTTGCGCCATCGTGCCCGATGGAAATGAATATTACATCGTCATGGACACGGCCATTGACAATCCCGATGTGCTCAGGGAGACAAAGAAGCTGGCTGCCGAAGCGAAGGGAAAGGACAATGTTCACATTTTGCGCCTTCACTCCTTTGAGTTTGCCCTGCTGTCATTTGATTTGTTGGAGCAATGAGTGTTTGCTGAGGTGGACGCGCTGAAATATCAGCGGCAGGCGCTGCTGAATGCACGGGCGGTGTTTGTTGAAAAGATGACGTCGACGATGGGGGAGGCTGCCGGTTTGGCTGCCTTTAAAGCCGCCTTCGATGACATTGGTAAAAAGAATTCGGAGCAAATTGCCGCGAAGCTCCTCCATGGGATCACTCGCAATACCGGGTTTGAAACCGACAAATCGCGTCTCGGCGCATGCTTTGTCAAAAACTGCTGTGAATGGGAATCCCGACAAAGCGACGATATTTGTGGCCTTGACAACCACAGAATAAACGCGCATGACAAGGCAAGACTACTGGTGGAACGCTCTGTATTAAAGGAAGCGTTTGAAGGGGTGGGGCTGTAGATGATAACGGTATTCAAGAAAAAGTTTTTGCCCAAGGGCATGGAATTGGTGGCGTTGAATGACATCTACTTCAACAAAAATACCGTAACCCTGTTGGATGACAGGGCCAAGGATATCATTGAAAGGATAGACCATTCCAAAATGCTCAGTCCGTATATCATAAGCTCCAGGTTTGACGGTATGGCGCTGAACATCGACAGGCTTTCAACCGGTTGCAAGACGGCGCTGAATGTACTGTATAATCCGGACAAGGTGTTTGATATCCGGGAATGCGGCGACAATGCCCTCGATGTCATCTATGCCCTGCCCAATGGGAACGTTTATTGCGACTATCCGCTGATTTCGTTCGACATGGACAAGGTAACTGTCCGAGACAAAAAGGGCGCCCGTGTGATTGATTCCTATGAAGCGCTGAAGGAGTGGTGGATCAATGAAGATTAAACCGGTCCTGATGAACCACATTCAAACGAGACACACCTCCTATGAGGTGGATTTTGCCCTTGAAGCCAATGTTACATTTATCATTGGAGATTCCGGCACGGGTAAATCCGCCGTTTTCTCTTTCCTTCAGGAACTGGCCGCCGAGGACAAAAGGATCAGGTGCTTCAACTATCTCGATCAGAAAAAGAATTACAAGAGCGCGATCAGGCAATCAAAGGGTAAGCTGTTCATCATCGATAACGCCGACATCCTCCTGGACGATGCCTTGCGCTGGTATATTGCAACGGATGGGCAGAATCAGTATATCATCATAGGCAGAAATCCAACCGGCTTGATGCTCAATCAGGATGAAATCATGGAATTGAGCAGTCAAACGAAAGGGGAAATAACGACATTCAAGCTGATTCACAGCTTTTAACAGCTATATACGACCATCGAGCACTTCCTTGAACGCATGGAGATGCCCTTGCGCAGGATGACTACCGAGGAAATCCGCAATTATCTTGTCAACTACCAGCAGATCAACAATTGCAGTAAGGTGACCATCGACAATGTTCGGCGAAACATATCCGGGTTTTTCTCCTGGCTGGAGGAGGAAGACTATATTTTGAAAAGCCCAATGCGACGTATACACAAGATCAAGACCAGGACCCAGGTGAAGGAGATCATCAGTGATGAAGTCATTGAACGCATACGGGATGGCTGTCAGGAGCTTCGTGACCTTGCAATAATTGATCTATTGTATACGACAGGCATTCGCGTTGGCGAGTTGGTCAATTTGGATATTGAAGACATCAATTTTGAACAGCGTGAATGTGTGGTCTACGGAAAAGGAGACAAAGAACGCCGTGTTTATTTCGATGCCAAGGCTAAAATTCACCTGATGGAGTATCTCAAAAGTCGCACAGATAAGAATCCGGCGTTATTTGTTACCCTTAATGCGCCTCATACCCGGCTGAAAATCAGTGGAGTAGAAATACGTCTGCGCCAGTTGGGGCGGCGGTTATGCCTTGATCGCATACACCCACACAAATTCAGAGAAACCATGGCGACCCGAGCGATTGACAAAGGTATGCCTATTGAACAGGTTCAGAAGATCCTCGGGCATTCACAGATTGATACAACCATGCAATATGCCATTATGAACCAGACAAATGTGAAATCATCCCACCAAAGATTTATTGCGTGATTCATGCAACTACTGATTTATCGAGCACAGCTCGATAAATCAGTAGTTGTCTTTTCCCGGGAAAACAATATGCTGTCACTGCTTCGGGTCGATCATCCCGGAATTGATGTAGTGGGCCAGTATATCCACGATGCGGGCGTTCTTGCCGCCCTGGGCGACGATCAGGTCGGCGTATTCCACGTAGTTGCGGATGTGCTTTTCATACATCGGCTTGACCGTGGCCAGGTACTGGGCGTAGACGCTCTCGATGGTGCGGCCCCTGTCCCGCAGGTCCCGCTTTACGCGGCGCAGCAGGCACACGTCCGGGTCCACCTGCACGTAGATCTTGAAGTCCATCAGATCCCGCACCTCGGGGTCGTAGAACACGTGGATGCCCTCCAGCAGTACCACGTCCGCAGGCTCGATCAGCACGCCCGGGTCGCAGCGCCGGTGCTGGGTGTAGTCGTATTCCTTCGCGGTGATGGATTGCCCCCGGCGCAGCTTCGCCAGGTCGTCCCGCAGCACGCCGTGCTCGAAAGCCTCCGGCTCGTCGTAGTTGATCAGGCAGCGCTGCTCATAGGTCATGTCGGGGTGATCCTTGTAGTAGGAATCCTGTTTGATGTATACGCAGGGCCTTTCCAGGCGGGAAGCCAGCGCCTTGGCCAGCGTGGATTTGCCGCTGCCGCTGGCGCCGCAGATACCGATGATCAGCATGGTCCATCCCTCCAGCATCGTTGTTGACACGTATATTCTACCATATATCAGGCGGGATTACAATGGGAGGATGAGATTTGCCATATGAAAAGGGGCAGCCCCTTCTGGAACCGCCCCTGTCGGTCGTCAATTCTTACTTCCCAAAATACCGCTTCAGCAGCCCCGCGAAGCCCTTGCCGTGGCGGGCCTCGTCGCGGCCGATCTCGTGGACGATGTCGTGGATGGCGTCCAGGTTCAGGGCCTTGGCCTTCTTGGCCAGGGTCGCGCGGCCTTCGGTCGCGCCATATTCGGCATCGGCGCGAAGGGCCAGGTTCTTCTCTGTGGAATCGGTCAGAACTTCACCCAGCAGTTCGGCGAAATGGGCGGCATGCCAGGCTTCTTCCATGGCGGCCTTCTCGAAGAAGGCGCCGACCTCGGGATAACCCTCGCGGATGGCGACGCGGCTCATGGCCAGGTACATGCCAACCTCGCTGCATTCGCCATTGAACATCTCGCGCAGGCCCTGCTTGATCTCTTCGGGCGCATCCGATGCAACGCCAACGACGTGCTCGGCGGCCCAGACCTTCTCACCGGCCTGCTCGATGAACTTGGAAGCGGGGGCCTTGCAGACGGGGCAGAATTCGGGCGCGGCGTCACCCTCGTGCACATAGCCGCAGACGGAACAGACAAACTTCTTCATAATCATATCCTCCTTGATCATGGTTGGTCGTGATTGCATTCATGTATAAGCTGATTAAAGCTTACGCCTATTATAACCTAAAACGCGCCGTTTGTGAACCACTTGTGCCGATATTTTCTTGACATTTTTCAATGCCTGTGATACCATTAACAAGTTGAATTGTATCTATTGTGGGTTTCCATATTTTCCGGCGCTCCTGGCGCGGAGGAGTCGTGTACAGTGATTGACGGCCTGGTTTCGATCATAACGCCCTGCTACAACGGCGGGCGCTTTATCGCCGATACCATCGAATCGGTGTTGGGCCAGACCTATGCCCAGTGGGAGATGATCGTCGTGGACGACGGCTCTGCGGACGATACCGCTGAAATTGCCGGGCGCTACGCCGCGCGGGATAGCCGGATACAGCTGATCCGCCAGCAGAACGCGGGCACGGCCCACGCCCGGAATACGGGCATGAAGCAGGCGAGGGGCCGCTATATCGCCCTGCTGGACGCCGACGACCTTTGGGAGCCCGATTTTCTTGAAAAGCAGCTGGCGTTCATGGGCCAGACCGGCGCCGTCTGCGTTTGCAGCGCCTATCGCCACATCGACGAGAACGGGCGGGAGATCCAGCATCCCACGGTGCCCCTCGACCGGATCACGCCGAAGGACATGCGGGTGATGAACCGCATCGGCTGCCTGACGGGGCTGTATGACGCCGGTAAGCACGGCAAGATCTACCTGCACGAGGCGCTGCGCTCGATCCGTGACGACTACGCCTACTGGTACGACATCGTCTGCCTGGAGGGCGAGGCCCGGGGCAATCCCCAGATCCTGGCCCGCTACCGCGTTCTGACGAACAGCACCACCGGCAACAAGCTGAAGCTGGTGTCGAAGCAGTACCACTTCTACAGGCAGTACCTGAAGCAGGGCGTGCTGACCGCCTGCGTCAACACGGTGCGCTGGGGTGTCTCCGGCATCAGGAAGTTTTCGTGAAACGGGATGAGGGCATGACAAAGGGCGTCGCCGCGGTGGTGGTGACCTACAACCGAAGGGCGCTGCTGGCGCAGTGTGTCGAGTGCCTGCTGCGGCAGAGCGCCCCGGAGTTGGACATCTGGGTGATCGACAACGCCAGCACCGACGGCACGGGGGACATGCTCGCCCCGATGGTCCGGGAAGGCCGCGTCCACTACGCGAATACCGGCAGCAACCTGGGCGGCGCGGGGGGCTTTGAATACGGCCTTCGCCTGGCGGCGGAGCGGGATTACGAATACGCCTGGATCATGGACGACGATGCCATGCCCGAGCCCACGGCGCTGGAGGCGCTGCTGAGCGCGGCAAGGGAGCTCGGCGATTTCGGCTTCCTCTCCGGCAAGGTGCTCTGGACGGACGGCTCGATCTGCCGCATGAACGTGCAGAGGGATCTGAAGCTGGGTAACATCACCGATTTTACGCCCCGCCTGATTCCCTGCGGCGCGGCCACCTTCGTATCGCTGCTGGTGCCCGTGGCCGTGGTGCGGGAGGTGGGCCTGCCCATCGGCGAGTTCTTCATCTGGGCGGACGACCTGGAATATACCCGCCGCATATCCCTGAAGCACCCCTGCTGGGTGGTCACCGACAGCGTCACCGTGCACCGCTGCGCCACGAACAACGGCGGCAACATCGCCACCGACGCGCCGGAACGCATACAGCGCTACCGCTACGCCTATCGAAACGAGGTCGTACTGTACCGGCGGGAGGGCCTGCGCGGGGCGGTTCGATTGCTGCTGCGCACGCCGCTGCACGTGTTCCGGGTGCTGACCCGATCCGACGGGCAAAAGTGGGAGCGCATTCGCGTCATATTCGGCGGCACGCTGGAGGGGCTGTCCTTCCGGCCGCCGATACGGTATCCCGAAAAATATCCCCCAGGGGCGTGACATGATGAAGGTTCTGGAAGTCAACGTCGACGATGTGGGCCTGGGCGGCGTGTACGCCCTGGTGAACAGCGTCATCCGCAACAAGCCGGAGGGGCTGAAGCTGGATATCGCCTGCATCGCTGAGTTTGAAAATCCAAACAATATCGAGCGCTTGAAGCGCCTGGGCACGGACGTCCATTATGTGGGCACGAAGGGCCCGCGATGGACGCGGCCCTCGGCCTATTACAGGAACACATTGAAGCTGCTGCAGGGCGGCGGCTATGACTGCGTTCACATTCACGGGGACGTGGCTTATTTATTATTGATATTCGCCAGGGCCGCCCGGCGCGCGGGCGTGAAGAGGATCATACTGCACTCCCACGCCGCGGGCATCGACGGGGGTTCCCGAAGGCTGAAGGCGGCGCTGCACAGGCTGTGCCGGGGCGCGCTGCCGGGCTGCGCCACCGATTTTGCGGCCTGCTCGGACAGGGCGGCGGCGTGGATGTATCCCGGGCTGGACGTCAGCCGGGTGAAGATGGTCAAGAACGGCGTGGAGCTGGAGCGCTTTGCCCATGACCCCGCCGTGCGGGCGCGGGTGCGGGGCGAGCTGAAGCTGGAGGACGCCTTCGTTGTCGGCCACGTGGGCCGCTTTGCCTACCAGAAGAACCACGAATACCTGCTGGACGCCTTCGCGGCCATGCGCAGGCGCATCGAAAACGCCAGGCTGCTGCTGGTGGGCGAGGGCGTGCTGTTCGACCAGATCCGGGCGAAGGCGGCGCGGCTCGGCATGGAGAAGGACGTGATCTTCTACGGTGCCAGCACCGACGTGGGCAGCCTGATGCAGGCGATGGACCTGCTCGCGCTGCCCTCCCGGTTCGAGGGGCTGCCGGTGGTGGGCGTCGAGGCCCAGGCGGCGGGGCTGCCGGTGCTGTTCTCCGATCGCATCACCCGCCAGGCGGCGCTGACAGATCATGTGCGCTTCCTGCCCATCGACGCTGCTTCCGTGGAAAGCTGGGGCGAGGCGGCATGGGAAGCGGCGGAGGGCCCCGGCTGGGACCGCGCCGGGGACTGCGAGCGGGTCCGGCAGGCCGGCTTCACCATACAGGATACCGTCCGGGCATTCCTGGCCCTCTACGGCGCAGGTGACGCGGCTGGAGAGGCGGGTGGCGCCAAATGATCTACATCGTGACCCACAAGCGGGTTGACCTGCCGAAGCTGAAGGGCTACCGGGCCATCCAGGTGGGCAGCGCCGCGGACGGCTTTCCCGGCTGCCTGCGGGACGACACCGGCGACAACATCGCGGACCGAAACGCCGGCTACTGCGAGCTGACGGCCATGTACTGGATCTGGAAGAATACGGACGACCCGTTCAAGGGGCTGGCCCATTATCGCCGCTACTTCGGCCGGCGGTCCTTCAGCAGCCGGGTGAGGGACATCCTCGGCTACGAAGCGCTGATCGGGATGCTGGAGGGGCGGGACCTGCTGGCCGCAAAGCCGGCGGTGTACCACGTCGACGCCAGGGCGCAGCTGCTGATGGATTGCTGCACCCCGGAGACCTTCTCAAAGCTGGAGGCCGTCGTCGAGGCGCTCAGTCCCGAATACATGGCGGCCTTTCAAAGGTTCTTCGCGGGCAACCGGGCGGCACAGTACAACATGCTGCTGTGCAGGAAGGGGCTGTTCGACGACTACTGCGCATGGCTGTTTCCGATACTGTTCAGCCTGGAGGACAAGGTGGACCTGAGCGGGGCGAGCGCCTACCAGAAGCGGCTGTTCGGCTTTGTGGGCGAGCGCCTGATGAACGTGTGGATGCTGCACAACCGGCTTTCGGTGGGCTACCTGCCGGTGGTCAGCACCGAATACACCCGGAGGGATCACCTGACCTACCTGAGGCGGGACATCACCAACGGTTTGAGGTTCAGATTTCAGAGCAAGGGGAGTTGATAAAATGTATGATTACCTGATCGTGGGCTCGGGCCTGTTCGGCGCGACCTTCGCCCGCCAGGCGACGGACGCCGGCAGGCGCGTGCTGGTGGTGGACAGGCGGCCCAACGTCGCGGGCAATATCTATACCGAGGACGTCGAGGGCATCCATGTGCACAAGTACGGGGCCCACATCTTCCACACCAACGACGCCGCGGTGTGGCGCTATGTCAACCGCTTCGCCGAATTCAACCGCTTCACCAATTCCCCGGTGGCGAACTACAGGGGCGAGCTGTATTCGCTGCCCTTCAACATGTACACCTTCAATAAGATGTGGGGGGTGGTGACGCCCGAGGAGGCGCAGGCGAAGATCGACGAGCAGCGCCGGGAGATCACCGGCGAACCCAAAAACCTGGAGGAGCAGGCCATCAGCCTGGTGGGCCGGGACATCTTTGAAAAGCTGGTGAAGGGCTACACCGAGAAGCAGTGGGGGAGGGATTGCAGGGACCTGCCCGCCTTCATCATCCGCCGCCTGCCCGTGCGGCTGACCTTCGACAACAACTACTTCAACGCCCTGTACCAGGGCATACCCATCGGGGGCTACACGAAGCTGGTGGAGAACCTGCTGGAGGGCATCGAGGTGCGCCTGAACTGTGACTACCTCGAAAACAAGGCCGAACTGGACGCAATGGCGAAGCGGGTGGTCTACACCGGCCCCATCGACGCCTACTTCGGCTTTAAGCTGGGGGCGCTGGAATACCGCTCGGTGCGCTTTGAAACGGAGCTGCTGGACATCCCGAACTTCCAGGGCAACGCCGCCGTGAACTACACCGACAGGGAAACGCCCTGGACCCGCATCATCGAGCACAAGTGGTTCGAGTTCGGCAAGGACGCCGAGGGCAACGACCTGCCCAGGACCGTCATCAGCCGGGAGTACAGCAGCGAATGGAAGCCGGGGGACGAGCCCTACTATCCCGTCAACGACGAAAAGAACGGCGCGTTGTACCGGCAGTACAAGGCCCTGGCCGACGGGGAGGAGAAGGTGATCTTCGGCGGCAGGCTGGGCGAATACAGGTATTACGACATGGACCAGACCGTCGCCGCCGCGCTCAGGCTGAGCGAAAGGGAACTGGGATAGAAATACTGATTTATCGAGCTGTGCTCGATAAATCAGTATTTGTCATCCGTCCTTCAGCATCTCGTCCAGTATCTCCGCTGCGCAGTAGGCCAGGTTCGGGCAGGGGCGCTTTTTGTAGTATGCCTCCGTTCGCGCCTCCGGCGCGCCGCCCTCGGTGGCGCCGATGCCTTTGAGCAGCTCGCGGCAGACGATGGCGCCGTTTTTCTCGCGGAACCGGCGGGCGAAATCCTGCACGAGGGCGTAATGGGCCTTCTTGGCAGCGTAGTCCTTTGGGTCGGCGTAGCCCCTGACGATGCCCAGCACCAGCGCCGCGCCGCTGACGGTGCCGCAGACCTCCCGCAGGCGGCCAAGGCCGCCGCCGAAGGAGGAGGCCATCCGAGCCGCCGTGTCGATCTCCAGCCCCGTCACGTCGCAGAAGGCGCAAACCACCGCCTGGGCGCAGTTGTAGCCCTGCATAAACAGTTCCCTGGCCAGCTCGGCATGGTTGGACACAGGCATACCTCCCTTGCAAAGATATTAGTTGTATTATATCAAATCCGCAGGCGTTTGTCACTACGAATGTTGATAATTAGACATAACTAACATGGAGGAAGTTTGTATGAATTAACCTATTTTGTAATGTAAATTATAAAGAATAACATTGCCAAGGCTGCGCTTTCGTGTTAAAATGAAGTGATGATGAAACCCGTGCTGCAAAGGTGTCATCAACATCAATTTCAGATGCGATTGGAAACTACAAGGAGGTAAGCAGTATGCAATATTCCCGCGAAGTTGAGGAAATGGTCTGCGTTGCCAAGGGCCCGCATCATGGTCCCGCGCCCATCCCCGAGGAGGGCAAGTGGATCCAGGCCAAGGAGATCAAGGACATTTCCGGCTATACCCACGGCATCGGCTGGTGCGCGCCCCAGCAGGGCACCTGCAAGCTGAGCCTGAATGTCAAGGACGGCGTCATCGAAGAGGCGCTGGTGGAGACCATCGGCTGTTCCGGCATGACCCATTCCGCCGCCATGGCCGCCGAGATCCTGCCCGGCAAGACCATTCTCGAGGCGCTGAACACCGACCTGGTGTGCGACGCCATCAACACCGCCATGCGCGAGCTGTTCCTGCAGATCGTGTACGGCCGCACCCAGTCCGCCTTCTCCGACGACGGTCTGCGCATCGGCGCCGGCCTGGAGGACCTGGGCAAGGGCCTGCGCTCCATGGTCGGCACCATGTACGGCACCAAGGCCAAGGGCGTTCGCTTCCTGGAGATGACCGAGGGCTATGTGACCCAGATCGCGCTGGACAAGGA
>JAFRJF010000291.1 GCA_017432405.1 Clostridia bacterium
CTTTGACATCCCGTGCACCGCCTCTCAGATGATGCGGTCTCGTTTCTCGATTTGCGCGGTTTTGTCAAGTGTTGTCAGTTTGTTTATTTGTTATTTCTTTGTTGCCTCCTTCCCTTTCCTCTTAAGTTGATGACATTGCCTTCAGGGGAAGGTGGGCCGGCCGCAAGGCCGGGTCGGATGAGGTCGGTCCCCCTGCAGCAACGATGTTTTATGCGCTTCCTTCCAAGAGAACGACCTCATCCGTCTTTCGACAAAAACGCAAGCGTTTTCGCCGAAATCCACCTTCCCCTGAACCGGCAGCTTCGCTGCCTGGGGAAGGCTTTTGGTTGCCACTCATCTCTCCGACAAATCAGAAGTTACAACACTAAACGACAAGAGGAATCACCCATGAACAAATATCAAATCAATCCCCTGAAAACCCGCGCCGACCTCGTTCGCCTGGCGGTGGATCTGATCGAGCCGCTGCTGCCCTGCCTGTCCGAGGGCAAGGCGCGGCTGCACATCGGCGATACCGGCGCGGTGTACGACGAGGCCATCGCGGGCATGGAGGGCTTTTCCAGGGTGCTGTGGGCGCTGGTGCCGATGCTCGCGGGCAAGTGCCCGGAGGCGGAGCCCCTGTGGGCGCTGTGGCGGGAGGGCATCGTCAACGGCGTCGATCCCGACCACCCGGAGTACTGGGGCGACATCGGCCCCTTCGACCAGCGCATGGTGGAGATGGCGGTGATGGGCATGGCCCTGTGCATGATCCCGGAGCGCTTCTATTATGAATTGCCGGAGGACGCCCGGGGCAACCTGTATACCTGGCTGAACCAGATCAACCGCTATGACATGTCCCTGAACAACTGGCTGTTCTTCCGGGTGCTGGTGAACTGTGGCTTCCTGTCCGTGGGCCTGCCCGCCGACGAGAAGCGCCTGGCGGACGACCTGGACAGCCTGGAGACCCACTACTGCGGCGACGGCTGGTATTACGACAAGCCCGCCCAGCGGGACTACTATACCCTGTGGGCCTTCCACTATTACGGGCTGGTGTACGCCAAATTCATGGGCAAGCGGGACCCGGCGCGCGCCGCCCGGTTCATCGACCGGGCGCGGCAGATCGCGCCGCGCTTCGCCGCCTGGTTCGACGGCGCGGGCCGGGCGCTGCCCTACGGCCGGAGCCTGACCTATCGCTTTGCCCAGGGGGCCTTCTGGAGCGCCTGCGCCCTGTCGGGCGTCACCGCGGATGGACTGGGCTGGGGCGCTGTCAAGGGATTACTGCTCAATAACCTGCGCTGGTGGATGAAGCAGCCCATATTCGACCGGGGCGGCATACTGACCATCGGCTACGGCTACCCGAACCTGATATTCGCCGAGGGCTACAACGCGCCGGGCTCGCCCTACTGGGCCATGAAGGTGTTCGCCGTGCTGGCCCTGCCGGAGGACCATCCCTTCTGGCAGGCTAAGGAGCAGGCGTATGTGCCGCCGAGGGTGCTGCTGGACGAGCAGGCCCGGCTGCTTCTGACCCGGGACGCCGAAAACCGCTCGGTCATCGCCTACACCGCGGGCAACCACGCCTACGAGCACGCCCACGAGGACGAGAAGTACGAGAAGTTCGCCTATTCCACCCGCTTCGCCTTTTCGGCGGCGAAGGAGGCGGGCACGCTGAAGAAGGGAGCCTTCGACAGCATGCTGGCCCTGAAGGGCGAGCGGGGGCTGTGGCACGCCCGCAGCGGCTTCGACCGCTTTGAGCTGTCCCAGGCGGAGGTGTCCTTTGCCTGGCGGCCCATGGACGGGGTCGAGGTCGAGACCCGGCTGATTCCCTGGGAAAACTGGCATCTGCGCTGCCACACTGTGCGCACGGACCGGCCCCTGGAGGCGGCGGAGGGCGGCTTTGCCGTCTGCCGGGACCATGCCGGCGCGCGCCCCTGCGACCGGGTGCGCAGCGTTGCCCTTGCCGATGAAACCCAGGCTGCTGTTCGATGTGAAAAGGGCTCCTGCGCCGTATTCGCCATCGAGGGTTACGACGGGGGCGAGGTGGTGGAGGCCGAGCCCAACACCAGCCTGGCGTATCCCCGCACGCTGATTCCCACCCTTCGGGCGAAGCTGTCGCCGGGGACAACCCGCCTGGTGTGCGCGGTCTGTGCCACTGAGGACGGGATCCTGCCCGAGAACATACCCCAGGAGGTGACGCGCCTTGCGCAACAATGCCTGTGACGCGCTGCGCCGCGCGATCGACAAATACCGGGCCACCGCCCCGCTGGCGGCGGAGGCCGGGATGCTTCCCTACCGGGGCGGCGAGCGCTGGCTGGACTCGCCCTTCGACGGCGACAGCTGGTGGACCGGCGGATTTTGGCCGGGGCTGATGTGGCAGCTCTGGGCCGCCTCACGACGCGAAGCAAGTCCTTTAGGGCGACGCGAAGCATGTAGCGGCGCCTATCAGGCGCCACATGGCGGCAGATTGCAAAACGAAGCCAGTCCTTTAGGAAAGGACGATTGGTTCAAGGATGAGGCTCTGCGGGCCGAGGCCCTGCTCACCGAGCAGTTCCGGGCCTTCGAGCGCCTGAACCATGACGTGGGCTTCATGTACCTGCTCTCCTGTGGCGCGCATCACAAGCTGCTGAAGGATGAACAGGCCCGGGTGGACACCCTGCACGCCGCCAGCCTGCTGATGGGCCGCTTTAACCCCGCGGGCTTCATCCGGGCCTGGAACGAGCCGGAGCGGGTGGGTTACGCCATCATCGACTGCATGATGAACCTGTCGCTGCTGTTCTGGGCCAGCGACGTGACCGGGGATCCCCGCTTTGCCCATGTGGCCCGCGTCCATGCCGACACCACCCTGCGGGATTTCGTGCGGGCGGACGGTTCGGTGTGCCACATCGTGGAGTTCGATCCGAACACCGGCGCGCGGCTGCGGGAGCACGGGGGCCAGGGCTACGCCGAGGGCACGGCCTGGTCCCGGGGCCAGGCCTGGGGGCTTTACGGCTTCGCGCTGGCCTTCGCCAATACCGGCGAGCGCCGCTATCTCGAAGCGGCGGAGCGCATTGCCGCCTTCTTCATGGCTCACATCCGCCCCGACGGGCTGACGGACTGCGACTTCTGCCAGCCTACCGAGCCCATGCGGATCGACAACATCGCCGGGGCCTGCGCCGCCTGCGGGCTGATCGAGCTGCACCGGCTGACCGGCAAGGGGGTATACCTGGAGGCCGCCGGCAGGCTGCTGGACGGGCTGATCGACCACTGCTGCGACTGGTCGCCGGATACCTGCGGCATACTGACCCACTGCACTGCCAGCTACCACGACGACGCGGCGGGCGTACATACGAACATCGTCTACGGCGACTATTTCCTCGTCGAGGCCCTGGCCAGGCTCGCCGGAACGGACCCGGGCCTGTGGCGGGCGTGAGGGACAAATTCTGATTTATCGAGCTGTGCTCGATGAATCAGAATTAAGGGATTAGGTTTTAGGGGATAGGGAAAAGCCCGATTTATCGAGCGGTTCCGGTAAATCGGGCTTCTTATTATTGCATCAAAATCGACGGATTACATCAAAAAAGGCTTGCCAAATGGCAGCGGTTTGTTATATAATGTAAACAGTCGGGTCAAACCCGAAGTCAGCCAACATCAAATCAAGGAGGATAACCCAATGAAGAAGCTGCTTTGCCTGCTGCTGGCCGTCGCCACGGTGCTGGCGATGTCCGTCCTGCCCGCGATGGCGGAGGGCGCTGAGATCAACATGTTCATCTCCAGCCCCGAGTACGCGGACGCCGTGAACGAGCTGATCGCGGCCTACAAGGAGGTCGCGCCGGACGTGACCATCAACTATGAGACCACCCAGAACGACTATCCCACCCTGCTGAAGACCCGCATCAACGCGGGCATGACCCCGGACATCTTCTCCACCACCTCCGGCAAGGAGATCGCGGACTACGCCGAGTATTCCTACAACTTTGCCGGCAGCCCCGCCGCCGAGGCGATGGACCCCGCAGTGGCGGCCATGATGGTCTATGGCGACGGCGAGATCCACGGCTTTGCGCTGAAGGGCAATTATTTCGGCATGCTGTACAACAAGGCCATCTTCGAGGAGGTCGGCATCGAATTCCCCAGGACCCTGGACGCGTTCGAGGCGGCCTGCGAGAAGCTGTCCGAGGCGGGCTACCAGCCCGTGACCACCGGCTTTGCCGAGTGGTGGGTGTTCAAGCACGTGATGCAGCACTTCCTGGACGCCGCCAGCGACGATCCCGCCGCGCTGGTCGCCGCCTTCCAGAAGGGCGAGGCCCACTTCAAGGACTATCCCGTGCTGTATGACAACTTCTTCCGCTTCATCGACCTGTGCGTGAAGTACGGCGACAACAAGCCCCTGGAGACCGACCTGGCGGGCGAGGACGCCGCCTTCGGCGCGGGCAAGGCCGCGATGATGACCGGCCAGGGCGCCTGGGTCGAGGCCGACGTGCTGGCCATCGACGATGCGCTCCAAATCGGCTTTGCGGGCTACCCCGTGACCGACGATCCGGCCAAGAGCCAGATCATCGGCGGTTCTGACCAGGCGCTGCGCATCAACAAGGATTCCGCGAACCTGGACGCCGTGATGGACTTCGTGAACTGGTGGTACACCAGCGACTACGGCAAGGCCTGGTTCTGCGACGTGGCCGGCGTCATCCCGCCGATCACCGACGCGAAGGTGGCCGACATGCAGATCATCCAGCAGGGCTCTGAGCTGAGCGCCACCGACGGCGCGGCCGCGCTGAGCATCTGCTACTCCTCCGACAGCTTCAACCAGGCCATGGGCGAGGCCATCCAGGCCTACATCGGCGGCACCATCGACAAGGATGCCTGCTGCGCGCAGATCGAGGCCAAGTGGGTCGAGCTGGACGGCGCCGCCCAGTAAGGCACAATTGACTTAAACTGACCGGCGTTTCAGCCGCGCCGCATACGGCGCGGCTGATTTATTCCATTTCCAACGCAAGGAGGGCGAGGACGTGGACAAGAAATCCATGAGCCCGATGAACCGCAAGGCGCTGAAGGAGACGCTGCTCTTCACGCTGCCGGCGGTGGTCATGGTGCTCATCGCCATCTACATCCCCTTCGTCATGAGCGGCTATTATTCGCTGACGGAGTGGAACGGCATATCCCGGAACCCGGTGTTCATCGGGCTCAACAACTTCAAAACCATCTTCTCCTCGGGCAGCCCGGAATTCGTGAACGCGCTGGTGTTCACGTTCAAGTATTCCGCGCTGTTCATCGTGTTCAGCAACGTGCTGGCCCTGGCCCTGGCCGTGGCGCTGACGAAGGAATTCAAGCTCGCCAACTTCCTGCGGGGCATGTTCTTCCTGCCCTACATCATGTCGATGACCATCGTGGGCTTCATCTGGAAGTTCATATTCACCCAGGGCTTTGAAAAGCTGTACGAGCTGACCGGCTGGGGCATATGGAACCTGAGCTGGCTGGGCGACGGCGGCCTGGCCTTTTGGTCGCTGGTGATCGTGGGCACCTGGCAGTCGCTGGGCTTCTATATCGTGCTGTACATCGCAGGGCTCCAGGCCATTCCCAAGGAGGTCATGGAGGCGGCGAGCATCGACGGTGCCACCGGCAGCCAGCGCTTCTTCCGGGTGACGCTGCCCCTGCTGGGCCCGTCCATCACCACCTGCATGTTCATGTCGCTGACCAATTCGCTGAAGGTGTTCGACATCATACTGGCCCTGACCAAGGGCGGCCCCGGCGGCGCCACCTACTCCGCCACGCTGGACATCTACCGCGAGGCCTTCCAGAACAACAACTACGGCCTGGGCTCGGCCAAGGCCATCGTGTTCTTCGTGATCGTGCTGGTGCTGACCCAGGTGGTGCTTAAGATCTTTGAGAGCCGGGAGGTGCAGCAGTGATGGACAAGGTACAATCCCCGGTTCGGCGCATCGTCACCCACACCCTGTTCCTGGTCGTGATCGTGCTGCTGGCGTGCCTGTACATCTATCCGGTTTTCCTGATGGTGTGTAATTCGCTGAAGCCCTTCAAGGAGATCCTGACCAACGTGCTGGCGCTGCCCAGCCACCTGGAGTGGGCGAACTATTCCTATGTCATCGAAAAGATGGAATACTTCCGCCTGTTCTTCAACAATGTGGTGATCACGCTGCTGGGCATCCTCGGCATCGTGGCATTCTCGTCCATGGCGGCCTATATACTGGACCGCCGCCAGACCCGGGTGACGAAGGCGCTGCACACCTTCATCATCACCCCGATGCTGATCCCCTTCCAGACCATCATGATCACCCTCTTGAAGTTCATGAACATCATCCACCTGAACGGCACCACCTGGGGCCTGGGCATACAGTACTGGGGCTTCGGCATTCCGATGGCTACGTTCATCTACTTCAACTTCATGAAGTCCATCCCCAGCGAAATCGACGAGAGCGCCATGATCGACGGGGCGACCACCTTCCAGACCTACGTGCGGATCATCTTCCCGCTGCTCAAGACCGTCACTGCCACCGTTGTGGTGCTGGACGTGATGTGGATCTGGAACGACTTCCTGTTGCCGCTGTTGATGGTAAACAGTTCCCCGTCCTCCAAGACGCTGGTGCTGGCCGCCTACAACTTCGTCGGCTCGCTGAACACCAAGTGGCACTACGCCCTGGCCGCCATGGTGCTGGCCATACTGCCCTCGGTGATCGTGTTCGTGTTCCTGCAGCGCTACATCGTCGACGGCGTGGTCGCGGGGGCGATCAAGGGGTAAATTCAAATTCAACGGAGGTTCCTTCTATGAAATTCACCAACGGCTACTGGCTGAACAAGCCGGAGTACGACCTGCATTTTGCGATACAGAGCTTTGACGCCACCATCACCGAAAGCGCCCTGCGGATCATCTGCCCCACGGTGCCCGCGGAGGGGCGGGGCGGGGTGATGAACCACCCGGCGTTGACCGTCACCTTCACCGCGCCCATGGAAGATGTGATCCGCGTGAAGGTGGAGCACTGGCGGGGCGTTGTGGATCGCGGCCCCCACTTTGAGCTGCACGAGAGCCCGGTCAGGCCCGTCATCACCGAGACCGAAACAGAGTATATCTTTCAAAGCGGACGGGCGAAGGCCACGATCAGCAAGGCCCCCAAGGGCTGGCGGGTCACCTACACCGGCGACGACAGGCTGCTGACCGAGTCGGAATACCACGCCATGGCCCATGCCTACTGCAAGCCCACTGGGGTGGACTACATGATCGAGTCGCTGAACCTGGACGTGGGCGAGCGGGTGTACGGCCTGGGCGAGCGCTTCACCGCCTATGTGAAGAACGGCCAGGTGGTGAACATCTGGAACGGCGACGGCGGCACCGCCAGCGAGCTGGCCTACAAGAACGTGCCCTTCTACATGACCAACCGTGGCTATGGCGTGCTGGTGGAGAGCAGCAGCGACGTCAGCTTCGAGGTGGCCAGCGAAAAGGTGGAGCGGGTGCAGTTCAGCCAGCAGGGCCAGAGCCTGACCTATGACGTCATCTATGGCGCGGACCCCCGACGCGCAGCTAGTCCTTCAGGGAAGGGCGTGCTGGAGAAGTATACCGCCCTCACCGGCCGGCCAGCGCTGCCCCCGGCCTGGAGCTTCGGGCTGTGGCTGTCTACGTCCTTCACCACCAGCTACGACGAAAAGACGGTCACGTCCTTCATCGACGGCATGGCCCAGCGGGACATCCCCCTGAGCGTGTTCCACTTCGACTGCTTCTGGATGAAGGACAACCACCTGACCGAGCTGACCTGGGACCCTGACGTGTTCCCGGACCCGGAGGGCCTTTTGAAGAAGCTGAAGGCCAGGGGACTTCACATCTGCTGTTGGATCAATTCCTACATCGCCCAGGAGAGCAGTATGTTCGACGAGGGCATGGAGAAGGGCTACTTCATCAAAAAGGAAAACGGCGACGTCTGGCAGACCGACATGTGGCAGCCGGGCATGGCGATCCTGGACGTGACCAACCCCGAGGCCCGGGAGTGGTACTGCGGCAAGCTGCGCGCGCTGATGGACATGGGCGTGGACGCCTTCAAGACCGACTTCGGCGAGCGCATACCGGTGCGGGGGGTCAAATACTTCGACGGCAGCGATCCCCTCAGGATGCACAATTTCTATACTTATCTATATAATAAGATGGTTTTCGAGTGCATCGAGCAGTATCGCGGGAAGGGCGACGCGGTGGTGTTCGCCCGTAGCGCCACCGTGGGCGGCCAGCAGTTCCCGGTGCACTGGAACGGCGACAGCAGCGCCTCCTTCATGAGCATGGCCGAGACCCTGCGCAGCGGCCTGTCCATAGCCCATTCCGGCTTCGCCTTCTGGAGCCACGACATCGCCGGCTTCGAGCAGACCGCCACCGCCGACGTGTACAAGCGCTGGGCCGCCTTCGGCCTGCTGTCCAGCCACAGCCGCCTGCACGGTTCGAGCAGCTATCGGGTGCCGTGGCTGTTCGACGAGGAGGCCAACGCGGTCGTGAAGCGCTTCGCCCGGCTGAAGAACCGGCTGATGCCCTACCTGTACGGCGCGGCGGTGGAGGCCCATGAAAAGGGCGTGCCGGTGCTGCGGCCCATGCTGCTGGAGTTCCCGGACAGCATTGCCTGCGAGACCTGCGATACCCAGTACATGCTGGGCGCGAACCTGCTGGTGGCCCCGGTGATGCATGCGGACGGCCATGTGGACTACTACCTGCCCGCGGGCGAATGGACGAACATCCTCTCTGACGAGGCGGCGACGGGCGACACCTGGCGCAGGGAGACCCACGGCTACCTGTCCCTGCCGCTGATGGCCCGCCCGAACAGCGTCATCCCCATGGGCGCGAACGAGGAGCGGCCCGACTACGACTACACCGACGGCCTCGAGCTGCATGTGTTCAGGCCGGAGGACGGCGAGATCACCGTGAAGGTGCCCGATTTGAAGGGGAATACCGCCGCGACCTACAGGGTCAGAACCGCAAACGGCGAAACAACCGTCGAGACTGATTGCAAGAGGCCTTATAAGCTGGTTGTGCACAGATAGGATGATTATTCTGTCGTTAAAAACACCAAAAAAAAGCCGACTGCGCTTGTCATGGTCCATTGCCGGTGGTAAAATGCTGACATAAAAAATGGGGCGGTGGGCTTATCCGCCCAAACTTTGATCGGGAGGACTCTGAAATATGTGTGGAATCGTGGGCTATACCGGCAATCGACCTGCCGCGCCGATCCTGCTGGAGGGGCTCTCCAGGTTGGAATACCGGGGCTACGACTCCGCGGGATTGGCGGTGCGCGACGGCGAGCGCCTGGCCGAGGTGGTCAAGGCCCGGGGCAAGCTGCGCAACCTGGCGGTCAAGACCGACAACGGCCGCTCGCTGCCAGGCGCCTGCGGCATCGGCCACACCCGCTGGGCTACCCATGGCGAGCCCAGCCAGGCCAACGCCCATCCCCACGTCAGCGGCATCTGCAAGGGCTCCGGCTCGGGCCCGGTGGAGTCGGCGGTGGTGGGCGTGCACAACGGCATCATCGAAAACTTCGCCGAGCTGAAGGACAAGCTGCTGAAGAACGGCTACCAGTTTTACAGCGAAACCGACACCGAGGTGGCGGTGAAGCTGGTGGACTACTATTATAAAAAGTACAAGATCGGCCCGGTGGACGCCATCAACCGCATGATGGTGCGCGTGCGGGGCAGCTACGCCCTGGCGCTGATGTTCAGGGATTATCCCGGCGAGATCTATGCCGCCCGCAAGGATTCCCCGATGATCATCGGCATGGGGGAGGGGGAGACCTTCCTGGCCTCCGACGTGCCGGCGATACTGAAGTACACCCGCAGCGTGTACTACATCGGCAACCTGGAGGTGGCGCGGCTGTGCCCCGGCGAGGTCACCTTCTTCGACCTGAACGGCGATGAAATCCAGAAGCAGCTGACCGAGGTCACCTGGGACGCCGAGGCGGCGGAAAAGGGCGGCTACGAGCATTTCATGATCAAGGAGATCCATGAGGAGCCTGCCGCCGTGCGCGATACGCTGAACAGCGTGATCCACGAGGGCCGGATCGACCTGAGCGCCGCAGGCCTGACCGACGCGTGGCTTTCGGACGTGAGCCAGGTGTACATCGTGGCCTGTGGCTCGGCCTGGCACGTGGGCATGGCGGCACAGTACGTGATCGAGGATATGGCCGGCGTGCCCGTGCGGGTGGAGCTGGCCTCGGAGTTCCGCTATCGCAGGCTGCTGCTGCCGTCAGGCGCGCTGGTGATCGTGATTTCCCAGTCGGGCGAGACGGCGGACAGCCTGGCCGCTCTGCGCCAGGCGAAGCAGTGCGGGGCGCGCACGCTGGCGGTGGTGAACGTGGTGGGCTCCTCCATCGCCCGGGAGGCCGACAACGTGCTGTACACGCTGGCAGGCCCGGAGATCGCCGTGGCCACCACGAAGGCCTATTCGGCCCAGCTGGCGGCGATGGACGCGCTGGCCGTGGCCCTGGGCCGGGCGAAGGGCGCGCTGGACGATGAGGCCTGCGAGCACTACGTGCAGGAGCTGCTGGCCCTGCCGGACAAGATCGCCCGGGTGCTGGAAGACAAGGAGCGCATCCAGTGGTTCGCGGCAAAATTCGCCAACGCCCACGACATATTCTTTATCGGCAGGGGCCTGGACTACGCCATCAGCCTCGAGGGCAGCCTGAAGATGAAGGAGATCAGCTACATCCACTCCGAGGCCTATGCCGCCGGCGAGCTGAAGCACGGCACCATCAGCCTGGTGGAGGACAACACGCTGGTCATAGGCGTGCTGACCCAGGACGACCTGTTTGAAAAGACCGTCAGCAACATGGTAGAGTGCAAGGCCCGTGGCGCCTACCTGATGGCCCTGACCAGCTACGGCCACTACAGCGCCGAGGACACCGCCGACTTCACCGTCTACGTGCCCAAGGCCGACCCCCACTTCATGGGCAGCCTGGCTGTGGTGCCGCTGCAGCTGCTGGGCTACTACACCAGCGTCGCGCGAGGGCTGGATGTGGACAAGCCGAGAAACCTGGCCAAGAGCGTCACAGTTGAATGAGGAATGGGGAATTGGAAATGGGGAATGATGAATAGCTATTCATTCCCAATACCCCATTCCCAATTCCTAATTATATGGAGGTAGCCATGTATACGATCAACGATTTGTTTGACCTGAACCATACCCTTGCGGCAGATTACCTGCGCGCTTTCAAGTACCCCTGGGAGGCGCTGAAGGGGATCAAGGATTTCATCCTCGCTCTGGGGCCGACCCTGGGGGAGGACTATGAGGAGGTCTCGGAGCACGTCTGGGTGCATAAGACGGCGAAGGTGTTTCCGTCAGCCTGGCTGGGCGCGCCCTGCATCATAGGGCCCAATACCGAGGTGCGGCACTGTGCCTTTGTGCGCGGCTCGGCGCTGGTGGGCGCGGACTGCGTGGTGGGCAACAGCTGCGAGCTGAAGAACGTGATACTGTTCGACCACGTACAGACGCCCCATTACAACTATGTGGGCGATTCCATACTGGGCTATTACAGCCACATGGGCGCGGGCTCGATCACCAGCAACGTCCGTTCGGACAAGCAGCTGGTGGTGGTGCACGCCCCTGAGGGCGGCATCGGGACCGGCATCAAGAAGTTCGGTGCGATGCTGGGCGACTATGTGGAGTGCGGCTGCAATTCGGTGCTGAACCCCGGCACCGTGGTGGGCCGCCACAGCAACATCTACCCCACCTCCTGCGTTCGCGGCGTCGTGCCGGAGAACAGCATCTACAAGAACACGGGAGAGATCGTTGGGAAATTCTGATTTGTCGCGGGGCGACAAATCAGAATTTGACCAACAATAACAGAGGAGTGAATTTGTTATGCGCGTTGTCATTCAGGAAAATTACGAGAAGATGTGCAAGTGGGCCGCAGCCTACATTGCCGCGAAGATCAATGCCCACAGGGGCGACAGGCCCTTCGTGCTGGGGCTGCCCACCGGCTCCTCGCCCCTGGGCGTGTACGCCGAGCTGGCCCGGATGAACAAGGCCGGCGAGGTCTCCTTCAGGAACGTGGTGACCTTCAACATGGACGAATACCTGGGCCTGCCCCGGGAGCACGACCAGAGCTACTGGTACTTCATGTGGTCCAACTTCTTCGATCACATCGACATCCCCAAGGCCAACGTGAACATCCTCGACGGCATGGCCAAGGACCCCGAGGCCGAGTGCGCGGCCTATGAGGCGAAGATCGCCTCCCTGGGCGGCATCGACCTGTTCCTGGGCGGCATCGGTGTGGACGGCCACCTGGCCTTCAACGAGCCCTTCACTTCCCTGACCAGCCGCACCGGCGTGCGCGTGCTGACCAGCGACACCCGCATCGTCAACAGCCGCTTTTTCGGGAACGACCCGGAAAAGGTGCCCGCGAAGGCGCTGTCCGTGGGCATCGGCACGGTGATGGACGCCCGCGAGGTGCTGATCCTGATCAACGGCCACAACAAGGCCCGGGCGCTGGCAGCCTCTGTTGAGGGCGGCGTCAGCCAGAAGTGGACCTGCTCCGCGCTGCAGACCCATCCCAATGCCATCATCGCCTGCGACGAGCCCGCCTGCGGCGAACTGACGGTGGATACCTACAAGTACTTCCTGGACATCGAGAAGGCGGAGAGGCTGTAATTATGGGAAAATATTTCGGCACTGACGGCTTCCGGGGAGAGGCCAATGTCACACTCACGGCGGACCACGCCTATCAGGTGGGGCGCTTCCTGGGCTGGTACTACAGCCAGCAGCGGCGCTTCGCCGGTAACCGGGAGAACGCGAAGATCGTCATCGGCAAGGACACCCGCCGCTCCTCCTACATGTTCGAATACGCGCTGATCGCGGGCCTGACGGCCAGCGGCGCGGACGCCTACATGCTCCACGTCACCACTACGCCCAGCGTGGCCTGGGTCACCCATGCCGACGAGTTCGACTGCGGCATCATGATCTCGGCCTCCCATAACCCGTTCTACGACAACGGCATCAAGCTGCTGGACGCCAACGGTGAGAAGATGGGCGAGGACACCATCAAGCTGATCGAGGATTACCTGGACGGCAAGCTGAACGTGTTCGGCCAGCAGGTGAAGGAGCTGCCCTTTGCCCTGAAGGAGCACATCGGCGAGACCGTGGACTACGTCAGCGGCCGCAACCGCTACGTGGGCTACCTGATCAGCCACGGCCTGTACAGCTTCCGCGGCCTGCGGGTGGGCCTGGACTGCGCCAACGGCGCTTCCTGGATGATCGCCAAGGCCGTGTTCGAGGCGCTGGGCGCCCGCACCTTCGTGATGGGCGCGGAGCCCAACGGCACAAACATCAACAACGGCGTGGGCTCTACCCACATCGAAGCCCTCCAGCAGTTCGTGCTGGACAACCACCTGGACGTGGGCTTCGCCTACGACGGCGACGCGGACCGCTGCCTGGTGGTGGACGAGAAGGGCGACGTGCTCACCGGCGACCACATCATGTACGCCTACGCCTGCTACATGCAGGATCGGGGCAAGCTGGTGGACAAGCCCGTGGTGGCCACGGTGATGAGCAACTTCGGCCTGTTCAAGGCGCTGAACGAGCGGGGCATCGACGTGGTCAAGACCAAGGTGGGCGACAAGTACGTCTACGAGTACATGACCACCCACGGCTGCCGCCTGGGCGGCGAGCAGAGCGGCCACATCATCTTCTCCAAGTACGCCACCACCGGCGACGGCATCCTCACGTCCCTCAAGATGATGGAGTGCATGCTGGCCCGCAAGAAGAAGATGAGCGAGCTGTGCGAGGGCTTCCAGATGTACCCTCAGGAGCTGATCAACGTAAGGGTCTACGACAAGGCCGAGGCCCAGGCCGACCCGGACGTGCAGGCCGCCGTCAAGGCCGTGGCCGACCAGCTGGGCGAGAAGGGCCGCATCCTCGTGCGGGAATCCGGCACCGAGCCGGTGGTCCGGGTGATGGTGGAGGCCGAGAGCGACGACATGTGCCTGGAGCTGTGCCAGAGGGTCGTGGACGTGATCAAGGCCAAGGGGCACGCGGTGAAGGACTGACATCGCTTATAACCTGAATCTATAGCCTACAATATAAATAGAGTATTGGACAAATCACGCCTCCTGCGGTATGCTTTATTCAACGAAGCAAGCAAGGAGATGATGGCGATGACGAGGCAGCTAAGAAGGCTGTTGCTGGTCGCGCGAATGGCCACCGACCGAATGTGTCGATGTCTGCAAAGCGAATCACCATCATCGATACCGACAGGAGGCTATATAAATGTCTGATATTCGTTCTTCCAAAAACTGGGCCTTTGAAACCCGCCAGCTGCACATCGGCCAGGAGAGCGCCGATCCCGTCACTGACGCCCGGGCGGTGCCGATTTACGCGTCCACGTCCTTCGTGTTCCACAACAGCCAGCACGCCGCCGACCGCTTCGGCCTGCGGGACGCCGGCAACATCTACGGGCGGCTGACCAACCCCACCAACGACATCTTCGAGCAGCGCATCGCCTCGTTGGAGGGGGGCGCTGCGGCACTGGCGGTGGCCAGCGGCGCGGCGGCCATCAGTTACACCTTCCAGGCGCTGGCCCGCTCCGGCGAGCACATCGTTGCCTCCAAGACCATCTATGGCGGTACCTATAACCTACTGGCCCACACGCTGCCGCTGACCAGCGGCATCACCACGACCTTCGTGGACCCGGAGGTGGACGGCAGCTTCGAGGCGGCCATCACCGACAAGACCAAGGCGCTGTTCGTGGAAACCCTGGGCAACCCGAACTCCAACCTGGTGGACATCGAGGCCGTCGCCGCCGTCGCCCATCGTCACGGCATCCCGCTGGTGGTGGACAGCACCTTCGCCACGCCGTTCCTGGTGCGGCCCATCGAATGGGGCGCGGACATCGTGGTGCACAGCGCCACCAAGTTCATCGGGGGTCACGGCACGGCCATCGGCGGCGTGATCGTCGAGGGCGGCAAGTTCGACTGGAAGTCCGGCGGCAGGTACCCTTGGATCGCCGAGCCGAACCCCAGCTACCACGGCGTGTCCTTTGCCGACGCGGTGGGTCCGGCGGCCTTCGTCACCTACATCCGCGCCATACTGCTCAGGGATACCGGCGCGACGCTTTCGCCGTTCCACGCCTTCATCTTCCTGCAGGGGCTGGAGACCCTGTCGCTGCGGGTGGAGCGACACGTATCAAATGCCCTGAAGGTGGTGGATTACCTGGCAAAGCATCCCCAGGTGGAGGCGGTGCACCATCCCTCGCTGCCCACCGAGCCCAGCCACGCGCTGTACGGCAAGTACCTTCCAAATGGCGGCGGCAGCATATTCACCTTTGAAATCAAGGGCGACGCGAAAAAGGCGCAGAAGTTCATCGACAACCTGCCCATCTTCTCGCTGCTGGCCAACGTGGCGGACGTGAAGAGCCTGGTGATCCACCCGGCCAGCACCACCCACAGCCAGGAGACCGAGGCCGAGCTGGCCCAGCAGGGCATCAAGCCCAACACCATCCGCCTGTCCATCGGCATCGAGAAGGTCGAGGACCTGATCGCGGCGTTGGACGCGGCGTTTGCAAGTATTGCTTAATGACGCACCCGTAGCGGCGGCTACCAGCCGCCACCACCCCGTTCCGTGGGACAGAGGGACGGTTCTTCTGTCCCAGTCGGGTGATCATTCGGGCTGGAAAGTGGGACAAGAGAACCGTCCCCTTGTCCCATGGAAAGTGGGACAAGAGAACCGTCCCCTTGTCCCACACCAGCCGCCACCAGGCACGATCGTCATGGCGCCTGATAGGCGCCGCTACAGAGACAGCATTGAATATCGAGAGGAGCGACCCACATGTCCAATATCTATAGGAGCGCGGACCAGCTGATCGGCAAAACGCCTCTGCTGGAGCTGACCCACATCGAAGCGGCGGAGGGGCTGAAGGCCCGTGTGCTGGCGAAGCTGGAGTACTTCAATCTCGCCGGCAGCGTGAAGGACCGCATCGCGAAGGCCATGATCGACGACGCCGAGGCCAAGGGCCTGCTGAAGCCCGGTTCGACCATCATCGAGCCCACCTCCGGCAACACCGGCATCGGCCTGGCGGCGGTGGCCGCGGCCCGGGGCTATGACATCATCATCGTCATGCCCGAAACCATGTCGGTGGAGCGCCGCCAGCTGATGCTGGCCTACGGCGCGAAGCTGGTGCTCACCGAGGGTGCCAAGGGCATGAAGGGCGCCATCGCCAAGGCGGAGGAGCTGTCGAAGGAGATCGAGAACAGCTTCATACCCGGCCAGTTCGACAACCCCGCCAACCCGAAGGCCCATGTGGAGACCACCGGCCCCGAGATCTACGCCGACACCGACGGCGAGGTGGACATCTTCGTGGCGGGCGTGGGCACCGGCGGCACCGTCACCGGCGTGGGCCAGTACCTGAAGTCGAAGAAGCCCGGGGTGAAGGTGGTGGCTGTGGAGCCCGCGAGCTCTGCCGTGCTGTCCACCGGCGTGGCCGGAGCCCACAAGATCCAGGGCATCGGCGCCGGATTCGTGCCGAAGGTGCTGGATACCGGGGTGTACGACGAGATCATCACCGTCACCAACGAGGACGCCTTTGCCACCGGACGGCGGATCGGCCGGCAGGAGGGCGTGCTGGTGGGCATTTCCTCCGGCGCGGCGGCCTGGGCGGCCATCGAGCTGGCCAGGCGCCCTGAGAACGCAGGCAAGACCATCGTGGCGCTGTTGCCGGATACCGGCGACCGGTACCTGTCGACGCCGTTGTTTGAATGACCGCATTCTCCGGGAAAACCCCATATTGCATGGTTTGAACCCCATGGAGCGAACCTGTTTCAGGCCTGCTCCATGGGGTTTCTCGTCATTATGCGCCGACATCCCGAAATCCGGTTGTCTTTGCGCCCCGATTCAGGTATAATGTCTGTAATATCCTTTTGAGGGGGGAGCACCTGTGAAACATTTGCTCAGTTGGATGCTGGCGCTGGCCCTGGCGCTCTTGCCGTCGGGAGGAGCGGCGGAGGAAAAGCCGCGCAGGCTGACGCTGATGATATACATGTGCGGCAGCAATCTTGAGAGCACCTATGGCTCGGCAACGTCGGACATCCTGGAGATGCTGGAAGCCAGAGGAGCGGGCGACGGGGTCTCGGTGCTGTTGATGACCGGCGGCACATCGCGCTGGTCGCTGGGGCTGGACGCGCAGCAGTGCCAGATTCACGAGCTGGGCCCTCGGGGAATGCGGACGGTGTGGCACTCTGAGGCCCTGGACATGGGCAGCAGCGAAACACTCACCCGTCTTTTGCGCTACGGCAGGGAGAATCGTCCCGCGGAGGATTACGCCCTGATCCTGTGGGATCACGGCGGTGGTCCGATGGAAGGACTTTGCTGGGACGAGCTGTTCAGCCTGGACAACCTGTCGCTGGAGGAGCTGCGGCAGGGCATCGAGGACGCCGGTCTTGGCCGAAGGCTCAGCTGGATCGGCTTGTGGTGTACAGCAGATCGAAACGGGAGCCTGGGATTGATCGGAAAGGCGAAATGACAAACGACGGCGCCCGTGCCATATGGCACGGGCGCCGTTGCCATGAAAGTGATCAATCAGGCCGGGGGAAGGACCCCTGCCGGGGAAGCGGTCCTCATCGGCTGGCGCATGTATTCCGCCAGCCTGGTGAAGAAATCCGGGAATATCATGAAGGCGAGGAACGTCAGAAGCGCGCTGATTATGATCAGCAATATGCCCGCGATGGCGAAACTGCGCTTGCTGGTGGACTTTGCAAATATGGCGGACAGGATCAGGAAGATCAGGTTCACGCCGGGGATGGCATACAATATCAGCGTACCCATCCAGTTCAGCACTGAGGGCTGCCTCTTGCTGTTGCTTCTTGCCATGCTAATTAACTCCTCTCCTATGGACAGCCGCATCCGCTTTCAGCGGCGATGTGCTCATAGCCATATCCAACTTACATTATACATGTTCATTTACCCCGCGTCAAATGAAGTCGGGGGATGTTGAAAAAAAGTCAAAATTGCAGCCGGCACAAAGTTGCGCAAAATTGGATGTATTACGACTTTGCATCGAAAAAGCGGGTACGATTTAATAGTTTCTATTTATTTTGCAATACTTCTGTAATATAATGTCAGCACAATTTAAAATCCATCGGAAAGGTGATATCAAAAATGCTGCGTCGTTTACAGAAGATGATTTGCCTGCTGGCAGTTGCGCTGCTGCTTACCTCCACCATGACGCCCGCGATGGCGAAGACCGTCAAGGCGAAGGTGAACTCGTCCTCGGCCAAGGTGTATAAAAAGGCCAGCCACTCCTCAAAGAGCGTGAAGCTGAAGAAGGGCCTGACGCTGAAGGTCACCGGCGTTTCCGGCAGCTGGGCCAGGGTGACGCTGAATGGCAGGACCGGCTACATGCCCACGAAATACCTGTCCGCCACCTCGTCCAAATCCAGTTCCTCCTCCAAGTCGAAGAAGAACAGCAAATCCTGGAAGTCCAAGGTGGTCAAGATGAACTGGTTCAAGGGCGGCAGCAACGTGCTGAAGAAGGGCCACTACGGCACCATCTACGACATCGACACCGGCATCAGCCTGCGCATCAAGCGCATGGGCGGCCACTACCACGCCGACGTGGAGCCGGCTACCGCCGCCGATACCGCCAAGCTGAAGCGCGTGGCGGGCGGGCACTTCTCCTGGAGCTCCGAGGCGGTGATCCTGAAGGCCGGCGGCAAATACGTGGCCTGCGGCATCAATACCAAACCCCACGGCGACCAGACCATCTACAACAACCACTATGACGGCCAGTTCTGCCTGCATATGTCCGGCAGCATGACCCATGCCTCGAGCAAGGAAAACAGCCATCACCAGAGCTCCATCGACCGGGCCTACCGGTGGGCGCACAGGTAATCAAGGGGAAATTGAGGAAAAGGCAAGGGAACAGGAACGGCTTGACAGAGCAACGATTCCTGTTCCCTGTTGTCTGTTATATCCAATGAGGGGGGTCGGGGTTGAAAAGGCTTTTTTCGGTGCTGTTGTCTCTGGCCCTGCTGTGCGCCTGCGCGACGGCCCGGGCCGAGTATGACGGATTTTTCCGCATGGACAGGAACAGTCGTGAGGCATGGAAGGGACAGATCGCCAACCTGAGGCTATTGACCAAGGGGCAGTACGAATTCACAAAGCCCAAGCCCCGCTATCGCATCGATCCCGATTACATGCCCAGCACCGAGGGGCTGGATCGGTTGAACATATCCGGCAGCGCCCAGTTTTCCGAGCCGCAGTTTCACCAGCTGGCAAAGACGCTCAGGAAGCTGGCGAAGGGCAAGGAGATCTATGTGATCGACCTGCGACAGGAGAGCCATGTGTTTCTCAACGGCAATCCCATCTCCTGGTATTCCGAGCACAACTGGGCCAACGCGGGCCTGACGCTTTCACAGATCCAGCAGGACGAGGCGGAGCGCTTCGGGACCCTGGTGGGCCAGACCGTCGACGCCTACGGGGTCGCCCACGACATGAAGAACGGACACACCAGGATCACCGTTCACAGCTGTATCATGGAACAGACTGCGGTCGAGGATGAGGGCTTCGGGTATCTGCGGCTGCCCGCGCCGGATCTGAGCTGGCCCCCGCCGGCTTTGATCGACGAATTCATTGAATTCGTCAAGGGCATCGACATGGCGCAGACCTGGCTGCACTTCCACTGCCACGCGGGAACGGGGCGCACCGGCATATTCATGATGCTGTACGACAAGCTGAAGAATCCGAACGTGTCCATGAAGGATATCGTCATACGCCATGTCCTGACCGGCAGCGAATATCCGCTGCACAGCTCCGGCAGGAACAGCTTCCACGGGCTGTTGAATACCGAAAAGGCCCGCATGATGCCCCTTCTCTTTCAGTACGTCGATGAGAACCGGGATTCGGATTATGCCGTGCGCTGGAGTGATTGGCTGGCGGCGCGCCCATCTCAGTGACGCGGGATTGTTTTCGGATTTGTAAAAGAATAGACTTTTTTTGTACCACATTCCCGCTCGGGAATGTGGTACAGTATAGGTGGCTACAGATCATCAACCTTAAGGAGATATGCGATATGAAAGTAACCGTTTGCGCGCTGCTCGCAGTCCTGCTGGCCTGCCTGCCGATGGCGGCGCTGGCCGAGGCCCCGGTGGACAAGGCGGTGATCGACCGCTTCACGGATACCTGGGTTTGCGAAGGCACCGAGGGCTACGCCGCGGAGATCTGGTATGAGGATGGCGCCTTCCGCTGCAGCGGCACCCGCTTCATCACCGTGAACGAGGGCTACAGCTTCGAATTCGAGCGCTGCGACTACGATGCCCAGGGCGACGCCCTGGTCTGCGCGGGCGGCGTGCTGCGCCACGAGGCGTACAATGAAGCCGAAGGCAGGATCACCGCCGAGGAGGTGGCTTCCGGCTTTGGCGCGACGCTGACGGTGGATGAGAACCGCCGCCTGCATTGGACGGGCTCCGGCGACGCGATCCCCGACCAGCTGTTCGCCAGCCTGGACGAGGTGGGCGAGGAATCCTGGTACGACACCCACGGCGGCGACGACGATGAAGCTGACGATGATGACGACGACGGCGACGCCGATGATGTCGGCAATCCCGGCGATGTCTTTGTGGGCGACTGGATGTGCGAAAGGGCCACGATCTACATAGACGAGGATGACGGCGTCTATACCGTGCGTGTCACCTGGGGCGCCAGCGCCTTTGAACGGGTGGTCTGGGATTACAGCTGCGCCTTCGATCCCGCCACCGGCGCGCTCAGCGGCAGGGGCCGGAAGAGCACGGAGACCTATGACGAGTCGGGCGACCTGACCGCCACCGAGGTGGAATACACCGACGGCTCGGCCACCTTCACCATCGAGGGCGACTGGCTGCTGTGGAACGACGCCAAGGAGGACGCGGCCCAGGGCATGCGCTTTGAGCGCATCGTGCCAGAGGGGGACAACTACGAAGGCGGGGACGACAGGGACGACGATTGAAGCTGGCTGTTATTTTATACGCAGGAGCGTCGAATTGGCGCTCCTGTTAATTATCTGCGTTCGGTATAATCTTTCTAATCCCCAATCCCTAAAACCCCCTTGACAAATAGCCCCAGGGGGTATATAATACCCGTGAAATACCTGCCAGGGGTATAGAAGCGAGGTGAATGTCATGAGCGATGCGGAGCATCGGGCCGCTGAGGCGTCGGGCTGTCCGGCCTGTCACCAAAGGCACACGCCCCGCAGCGAGGAGGAGCTGCGCCAACTGAAGAATCGTTTGAACCGCATGGTGGGCCAGCTGAACGGCATCGGCAGGATGCTGGATGAAAACCGCTACTGCGGAGATATACTGATACAGATCAGCGCGGTGGAGAAGGCGCTGCAGGGCTTCGGCTACAGCGTGCTGAAGAGCCATATGGAAAACTGCGTGGTCGAGGAGGTCAGAAACGGCAACCCCGACATCATGGATGAGACGCTGGAACTGATGAAGAAGCTCAAATAATAGGGAATATATCTATGACATTCGATGTAAAGGGCATGACCTGCGCGGCGTGCAGCGCCCATGTGGAGAAGAGCGTGCGCAAGCTGGAGGGCGTCAGCGACGTGGCGGTGAGCCTGCTGACCAACTCGATGGAGGTCCAGTTCGACCCCGCCGCCGTCACCCCGGACGCCATCTGCAAGGCGGTGGCCTCCGGCGGCTACAGCGCCTCCCCAAGGGGAGAGGCCGCGACCACCGCGCAAAAGGCTGAAAGGCCAGACCACAGCGCCGAATTGAAGGCCATGCGCAAACGGCTGATCGCCTCCTTCGCGCTTTTGATCGCGCTGATGTACGTGGCGATGGGCCACATGCTGCACCTGCCGATGCCGGCAGCACTGCACCGGCCCATGTTCAACGGCCTCATACAGCTGCTGCTGGTGATCCCGGCCATCGTCATCAACCGGGGCTACTTCATCAACGGCTTTAAGGCGCTGTTCCACCTGGCCCCCAACATGAACAGCCTGATCTGCGTCGGCGCGACGGCGGGCCTGGGCTACAGCCTGGCGGTGCTGCTGGGCGTGGCGCTGAAGCTGGACGCCGGCGAGAGCGTGGCCATGGCGGACTATTACTTCGACGCCAGCGTGATGATCCCCACGCTGATCTCCGTGGGCAAGTACCTGGAGGCGAAGGCCAAGGGCCGCACCAGCGAGGCCATCTCCCGGCTGGTGGATCTGGCGCCCCGGAAGGCCAACGTCATCCGGGACGGCGTTGAAATGGAGATCGACGTAAGCGCTCTGGCCGTGGGCGACGTGGTGATCGTTCGGGAGGGCCAGACCGTGCCCACCGACGGCGTGATCCTGGAGGGCCACGGCAGCCTGGACCAGTCGATGCTCACCGGCGAGAGCGTGCCCGTGGACCTGTCCGTGGGCGACGAGGTGGTGGGCGCCACCGTCAACCGGGGCGGCAGCTTCACCTTCCGGGCCACCAAGGTGGGCGAGGACACGGCGCTTCAGAAGATCGTGCGGCTGGTGGAGGCGGCGGCGAACTCAAAGGCCCCCATCTCCCGGCTGGCCGACCGGGTCAGCGGCGTGTTCGTGCCGGTGGTGATGGGCATCGCGCTGGTGACGTTCATCGTGTGGCTGGCCATCGGCGGCGGCGTGCCCGCGGCGCTGAAGCACGCCATCGCGGTGCTGGTGATCTCCTGCCCCTGCGCGCTGGGCCTGGCGACCCCCACGGCCATCATGGTGGGCACCGGCAAGGGCGCGGAGCTGGGCATCATGATCCGCTCCGCCGCCTCGCTGGAGATGGCCCATTCCATCGACTGCGTGACCTTCGACAAGACCGGCACGCTGACCCAGGGCCAGATGCGGCTGACCGGCGTCAACGCCGGCATCGACAGCGCCGAGGCCCTGCGGCTGGCGGCGGCGGTGGAGAAGCTGAGCACCCATCCCATCGCGGCGGCCATCGTGGCGGCGGCGGGCGGCGAACTGCCCCCGGCCAGCGACTACGAGACCCTCCCCGGCAGGGGCGTGGCGGCCACCGTCGAGGGCCGGCGCATACAGGTCGGCAAGGCCGGCTGGATGGCCGAGCTGGGCGCGGACACCGCCCCGATGTCGGCCTGGGCCGACGAAATGGCGGCCTCCGGCGCGACGGTGATGTTCGCCGCCGAGGATGGCCGGCTGCTGGCGGGCTTCGCGCTGGCGGACACCCTGCGGCCCACCAGCGCCGCCGCGGTTGCCGACCTGAACCAGCTGGGCGTGCGCACGGTGATGCTCACCGGCGACAACGATCGCGCCGCGAAGGCCATCGGCGGCCAGCTGGGGGTCAGCGAGGTGCGTGCCCAGCTGCTGCCCCAGGACAAGCAGGACGTGATCGCCGAGGGGCCGTCCCAGGGCACAAAGGTGAGGCGGGTGGGCGACGGCATCAACGACGCCCCGGCGCTTGTGAAGGCGGACCTGGGCGCGGCGGTGGGCCAGGGCACCGACGTGGCCATCGAGAGCGCCGACGTGGTGCTGATGCGGGACGACCCCCGGCTGGCCGCCGGCGTCATCCGGCTGGGCCGGGCGGTGATCCGCAACATCAAGCAGAACCTGTTCTGGGCGTTCTTCTACAACCTGATCGGCATCCCCATCGCCGCCGGGGCGCTGACGAAGCTGGGCATCGAGCTGAATCCGATGATTGCCGCCGCCGCCATGAGCATGAGCAGCGTGTGCGTGGTCACCAACGCCCTGCGCTTGCGCCGCTTCCAGCTGGACCTGCCCGACGCCGGTCCTGCCGCCACGGCGGACGGGGCGCAGCCCGTGGCCTTGGTCCATACCGACCTGCCAACCGTGGATTCCAATGTCAATAAAACCAATATCAAGGAGGATAATACCATGAAGAAGACCGTGAAGATCGAAGGCATGATGTGCCAGATGTGCGTCAAGCACGTGAAGACTGCCCTCTCCGCCCTGGACCCCAATGTGGAGGTCTCCCTGGAGAACAAGTGCGCCACCGTCGACGAGAGCGTGGCGGACGACGCGATCGTGGCCGCCGTGAAAGAGGCAGGGTACGAGGTCGTGGCGTAAACAGGCACACGCTGAAGCATCCCCATGCCCTTCACGGTATGGGGATGTTTTACTAACAAAGCAAAAAGGCGGCAAAGCCCTTGACAAGCTTGCCGCCAATGCTGTACAATAGAGTTGCAGAGGGAAACACCCCCACCATAGTGGAACCTATGGGAAAGCCGCCTCCGAGTAATTGCAGTTACCCGGAGGCATTTTTCATCTAACGCTTAGAGCCGAAGTAAATCGTCAATGCGAGACTTGCAATAGCAATCAGACCGAAGAATAATTCGACGTTCGTCATACTATCACCCCCCGCCTTTTGTAATCAGCGGGGGCGCTTCCGGGCTATTGTCCAGCACGATGATTATATCATAGAATAGGATCCATCGTCAATAAAACCATTGAATGACTCCGTGGTAAACTACAGATCAGGACTCTAAGCTGTAACAGTCTGGGACTGAACAGATACCCCCCAATAATGGACGGCATTGCGCTTGCGATCGAAAAATGGTATAATGCAAGACGAGATGGAATGATGGTTAGGCCGCCTTTTGGCTGGAGGAGGAAACACCATGGAAAATCGGGACAGGTGCCCCCATTGCGGGGCGCTGATACTGTCGAACGAGAAGTTTTGCGGCCAGTGCGGCGCGCCGCTGACGGGCTCCGCCGATACTGCGGGCACTGCCAACACCGGTGAACAGGCCCCGGCGAACGCCGCCCTCGCCGGCTCCTCCGGCTGGCAGCCGGGGACGCGGCCCCGCACCATCGAACAGCTTCAGGACTTCTGCGCCTACAACGAGATGCCCCTGGAGCGGATGCGCTTCTTCGTGGGCGAGGATTACAAGGAGGCCCGGGCCTTCGGCATCTACGGTGACAGCGGCCGGTTCGTGGTCTACAAGAACAGGTCCGACGGCAGCCGGGTCGTGCGCTACGACGGCCCGGACGAGGCCTACGCGGTGGGCGAGCTGTACGACAAGCTGCTGGACGAGTGCCACCGGCGGGACATCTGGCCGGACGGCAAACCCGCGGACCTGGAGAAGCGCCGGAAGTCGGAGAAGCGGCGGCGGATCGCCATCGCGGTGGTGGCCGTGTTGCTGGTTGGCACCCTGGGCTACATCTTTTACCGGATCGGGGCGAAGATGCACGCCTATGACGGCTACTACCGCTTCGAAAGTCCGGGCATCTACTACTGCTACGGTGACGACTGGTATTACAGCGACGACAGCGACTGGGTGCGGACGGACGACGTACCCTATGATAATTACGACGACCGGGCCGACTATTACATCGGCGACACCTACGACAGCAGCTGGGGCCACAGCGATTTCGAGCAATCCCAGGCCTGGGCGCAGATCCAGGAGGAGAGCCGCACCTCCTCCAGCGACTACAGCAGCTGGGATTCCAATGACACCAATTGGGATTCGGACTGGTGATCACAACAAAACAGGGACCGGTTCAAAATGGCTTACATTTTGAATCGGTCCCTGTCTGTGCGGGGGCTTATTCAGCCTTGGCCACGGCGGTGATGTGGGGGTTGGCGCCGTTGTACCAGTACAGGAAGCCCTGCAGGTCCACCACGTCGCCCACGTTCAGGGCCTCGACGGCCTTGTAGACGTCGGTGTCCTTGCCGCAGAGGTAGAATTCCACGGTGAACTCGAAGGTCTGGCCGTCCTTGCTGACCTTGAAGTACAGGTCGTCGGTCTTCTCCTCGGCGTTCTTGTAGGCGAAGGCCGCGCCGCTCTCGTCATAGGCCTCGACGGTCATGCCCTTGAAGGCCACCAGCTGGTTCATCTTCTCGGCCAGGGCGTCGCTGCCCAGCAGGTCGGTCACGTCCACGGGCTCGGCGATGTAGGCGTCGCCCTCGATGAACTCGAAGCTGGAGACGTCCACGATCTCCACCTCGCCGGACCACTCGCTCTTGAAGCCGGTGGCGCGGAACTTCGCGCCGGGCACCAGCTTGGCGGCGTCCTCCTCGCTCATGGGCACCTCATACAGGAAGTAAGCCCCGTCCGCGTCGGCGGCATAGATGGTCACCTTGCCGTCCCACCAGTCCTGATGAGCCTGCACGCAGGCCTCGATGGTCACCTCGTCGTCCACCGCGGTAGCGGCATAGTCGGCATAGGTCATCACAGCGCCCTCGGCCACGGCCAATGCGAGCATCGACAGCGCCAGGGTCAGCGCCAGAACGGCAACCAGGATCTTCTTCATTTTCATTTCCTCCTTGATGTAGATGGGCGGGCAGTGCCCGCTGTTAAAAGGACAATTCAATTATACACGTAATTGAAAATATTGCAACGGTAAAGTTGGATTTTCAGAATAGGTTTTTTCAATAGCTTGACTGAACGGCGGAGTTTGTGAAACGCATAAGCAAATTGAAGATATAAAACGATTTAGAAATCGAAAAAAGATATGAGGGGTAAAAATAGGACAGCAAAACGAAAAAAACAGTTGCATCTTATCTGCATGATTGTTATAATTGTATTAAAGCACAAATTAAAAATCAGAGTGTCGAATGGAGAAGGTGATCCAATGGATTATGATCGATGGCTATGGGGAAAATCCGAGCCGTTTTGCAGCTTGAGCCGGCATATGATGGCTGTCGGCGCATGCGTCATGGAATACCTTGGTGCAGCATCATCCAAGGGAATATTGATGCGCTTGAGTGAGTGGATGGGACTGGACGAGTATGAAACCATTCATACCTTCGGCTATATTGCTTCCGCTCACGACATCGGCAAGGCAAACCCCGGTTTTCAACCTTATTCGGGCGTAAGAGAAGGGACTTATCGTGTTTTGAACTATCGCCATGAACAGTATGGGGCAACGAGATTGAAGACGATGTGGAAAAGTAGGGGCTGGCCTCGGCGTCAAATCAGTCTGTTGACTGCTGTGATTCGGGTGCATCACCAGGGAAAGGGAATGGGTTACAGCGAAAAACCCGTTTCAGCAGAGTGGATGGCATTGCAGGACAGTCTCGAGACGAGGATGTGGACATTGTTCAAACCGGTTGAAAAACTGCCAGCTTTTGAAAACGCGGATGCGTTGGGTGTTTTGTTGTCTGCCGTGCTGATCCTGTGCGACTGGGTTGCTTCATCCGAGGGCTTTGGTGCGGAAGCATTGCCGGAGCTGGAGGATGTTGAACTGTTGGGTGCGCTGCGGGTGAGGGCACACCAGGTACTGGGCCAGTACGGCTTAATTGACGGTGAAGCGTGCGCCTATCCCAGGAAGACTTCGTTTTCGGCGCTGTTTCCCGCAATCCCGATTCATGGCATGAGGCCGCTCCAGGCGGCTTGCGAAACCGTCGGCGATCGTCCGGCTATGCTGACGATCATAGAAGCGCCGATGGGTGAGGGGAAGACGGAGGCAGCGTTGTATATGGCAGGGAGGTTGTGTGAAACCTTCGACAAGCGCGGCATTTATATGGCGCTGCCTACGGCAGCCACCAGCAATCAAATGGTCGATCGCGTTCGCCATATGCTGGAGGCGCACCAGTCCGGCAAGGCACGATTGTTGCACAGCATGGCCTGGTTGATTGACGATCAGTCGCTGCCTGCTGAAGCATTTGAAACAGACGACGCTCCAAGCGCAGAGGATTGGCTGCGGCCTTTGCGCAGGGGCATGCTGTCGGGAAATGCTGTCGGTACTGTAGACCAGGCCATGGCCGCTGCGCTGAGGATCAAATACGGTTTTTTGAGATTGGCGGGGCTGGAAAACAAGGTGCTCATCATCGACGAAATTCATGCCTATGACCTGTTTATGAGCACGATCATCGCTCGCTTGTTGGAATGGTGCCGCGTCATGCGGATACCCGTCATTCTGCTGTCCGCGACCATGCAGGCTCAACAGAAGAGAAAATATCTTGCTTGCTATGGCATCAGGGATGTAAAAACAGAGAATGCCTATCCGCTGATCACTCAGGTGTCGGAAGCCAGGCAGGTCCGCGAAACGAAGATTACCAACGTATATATGAGGGGTTCGTTTCGATTCATTCCCAGGCCTCTTGGCAGCGATTCGGCTGCTGTGGCGGAATATGCCATCGAGCGGGCTTCCGGCGGAGGGTGCATTTGCGTGATGCTGAACACGGTTCGGCAGGCGCAAGCGGTTTATCGGGAATTAAAGCGGCGTGGTGAGACACAAGTGATGTTGTTTCATGCGCGTTTCACGGCGAAGCGACGCGCTGAAATTGAGGAACAGTGCATTAAGGTGTTCGGCAAGGGCGGCGCACGTCCGGAACGGATGATATTGGTGTGTACCCAGGTCGTGGAGCAGAGTTTGGACGTGGACTTTGATGCCATGATCACCCAACTGGCGCCCATGGATCTGCTGCTACAACGGGCAGGACGCGTTCATCGACATGGGGACAATCGGCGCCCGGCAGGTATGGAACGGCCTGAGATAGATGTGATCGTGCCGGAGCCCAGTTCAACAATGGATGTGGACAAGCGCTTCCGACAAATTGGCGGCGTCTACAGGCCGTCCGTCATGAAGAGCACCGAACAGCTGCTGGGACAGGGCAGGACAGTTTTGGTGCCGGAGGATGTCCGCGTGTGTGTCGAGGAGGCTTACAAAGATATCTCCGATCAGGAGCCCAATGAGGCGATTCAGGAGATGATGAAGGATATGTACAGCGTCACATCGGCCGAGGGCGTATTACTTGTTTCACCGGAGACGGATGAATTCTTCGCGGAAACCCCGAGCGTTGCCAACAGCCTGAGCCTGACAGATTCCAATGAGGATACATTTTTGCACAGCGCCAGGACGCGCGAAAACGATAATTCCCAGCGATTTGCTTTTTTGCCAAAGGATTTTCCTGAATCTGACGGCAGCCGTCGGTGGTTGAAACAGGTGATGGAATACAGCTGCAGCTGTCCCGTGAAAAAGCATGCGATGGAGGCGCGGAAAGAAGGAGAAAAATGGAACAAAGGCTTGACAAAGCAACAAGGTGCAGGTATAATAGGAAACAACAAGGGAAAAGGTAATAATATAAAAGAGTGTATTCTGCTACGTGAAGGGGGAGATGGCTTATACCATGGTCAGGATTATACCTTTTCGTGTTCGGATGAGTATGGTGTGGAGGAGGTGTCGGAGTGATTTCGGTACTGTATGCGCCGCTGTTTACAGCGGTATATGATGAGAGCATGGAAAAGGTGCTCGGCCTGATGGATCTGTTGGCGGACGCCCATCTCATTACCGAGCTGAAGGCCAACAGCTGCACAGGAAAGCTGGCACTGTTGCGATTTTGCATGGCCTTCCTGTCGGATGCCTATCAGCTGGATAAGCTGAATCAGCGCGCGGATTTGTTGGAAAGAGGCTGCTTTGACAAGGATTTGCTGTTGGATTATGTACATAGATGTGAACAAGCCGGAGCGTGCTTCAATTTGGACGACGGGAAGAAACCGTTCATGCAGGCGGGATATGACGAAGCATTGGATGCAAAGGCAGAGAAGCCGGTGGCCAAGATAATGTTTGATCGACCGGGTGGGAACAATCACATTCACCTTGATCACAGGCTGGAGGACGAACACACAGTGGATACAGCCTGTGCCTTTGAGGCGATGCTGGAAACCTACCTCTTCTGCCCCGCCGGTCTGTCCGGGCCGTCGGGCGTGAACAATACACCCCCCGTATATGTGCTGATTCATGGGAGTAACCTCTTTGAAACACTCGTATTGAACATGGTATCCTGCAAGGAGATTGGGGGCATCCCCTATGGACGTGGGGAAGTAGCGTGGAGGCGCGACGAAAACATCATTCCGGGAACAAAGACGGTGGAGATGTCGCTGCTGAAGGCATTGACCTGGCAGCCCCGCCGCCTGACGCTGTGTTGGGATGAGGACGGTATGATTCGCCGCCTGTATTTGCAAAAAGGCCTCAATTTCCAGGGCAATGGATTGTGGCTGGATCCGCATGTAATCTATCGCCAGACCAAGGACGGGACACTGGCATCCGTCAAGCCGGAGCTGGGCAGGGAACTGTGGAGGGATGCAGGCAATTTGGTCAGGGGCGCCCAGGGAATCCGCAGTACAGTGCCGCTTGAAAACATTCGCGAGTTGGTCTCAGAACAGTCGGGAGACATGGATGTTGAGATGGTTGGACTGGTGACCAACCAGGAAGCCGTGCTGGGCCGGGTGAACGAGCGCTTCAAGCTGCCGGCGGTACTGTTCGAGGACCCGGAAAAGGCCTCTGAGTTCAAGAATGCCCTGGATATCTGTGAAGCAGTGTATCGTGAGCTTGACAAGGCGGTCAAGTGGCAATTTTGCCACCCGGGGGACAAGAAAAAGCGCAGCGATGTCGCCCAACAGGCGGGAGAGGTCTTCCTGCACGCGATGCGGACGGTGTTGTTTGTCCAATATCTGCAGTGGCTGCGGGAGAACCTGAATTTCAGGGAACGCACGCGCAGGTACTTTGATGCCATATGGGCGGTGCTGAACGCGCAGGTGCTGATGGGCGTAATCGAACAGACCGGAGATGACGTGCCCTCCATCAAGCGGCAGAACGCGGTGAGGGGAAAGATCAGAAAGGAGTACCTGAGTATCAGAGAGAGGAGCTGTGGTGCGGATGAGTGATTCGAAGTGGGACCTGTCTAAATTGGATGCGGGTGAGCTGAGCGCCTTGAGGCGTTCAGCCGGAACGATGGTGGAAGGGGCAAGCATGGATGCCCTGCGGGCGTTTTACAAAGCCTGCGGCTATTGTGATCCGAAGCGCGAGGCATACTGGTTTCCAGCCGTGTGCATGGATGCGCTGTGGCGGGACACGGATGTTGTGAAGGTCAGGCCCATGGCGGAATGCCTGAGGGCCATGATCGGGCAGGATGCCAGTGCTACCGCGAGCATGCAGCACCGAATCGACATGCTGTTGGAGACGCCGTGGGGCAGGGATGGATTTCTGTTGGGAAAGATGTTGAACCAGGTGAAGCTGTTGAAATCGAAGACGGACTTGAAACCGGATTTTCAGATGCTCGCAGATGATTTGCGCAGGTGGAATGACACGGGGCACCGTGTACAACGGGAATGGTTGAGGATTCTGTACAACGCCAAGCCGATAACAACCGATGAGGAGGATACGAATAATGTTGATTGAGATTCATATGCTAAAAAATTACCCGCCGGTGAACCTGAACCGTGATGACAGTGGCGCGCCGAAGACGTGTTTCTTTGGGGGTGTGCAGCGAGGACGCATTTCCAGCCAATGCCTGAAGCGCAGCTGGCGCATGTCGGAGTCCTTTCGCAAATTGGGCAGTGCCGGCATTCGGACCCGTCGGATGCCGGAACAGGTGGCAAAGCGCCTGATTGAACAGGGCATAGGCGAGGATTATGCAGAGCGCGCCCAACAGATGCTGACCGGCATTGTCAATAAAGAAGGCAAAGAGAAGAAGGAGGGATATACGGAACAGATCGTCATTTATGCTCCCGAGGATATCGATACGCTGACCGATGCGGTGATGAAGGCCATCTCAGAGGATGGAGAATTTAAAAAGTTTAAGGCGCGCAAGGCCAGTGATTTCAAAAAGATGGTGGACGGTGCGGCAATGCGACCGGTCACTGCAGACATTGCGCTGTTCGGCCGCATGGTGACCTCGGATTGCTTCCGGGACGTGGATGCTTCGATCCAGGTAGCCCATGCCATATCCACCCACGCCGTCAGCCGGGAGAGCGACTATTTTACTGCAGTGGATGATTTGCTTCAGGATGGAGAAGTCGGTGCCGGCATGATGGGTGATGTGGACTTTAACAGCTGCTGCTACTATGAATATGCTGCCTTGGATACGGACCAGCTTCGGGAAAACCTGAAGTATACCGATAACTGTGAGGAGCTGATGGACAGGCTTGTGCCCGCATTGCTTCGGACAATGATCGTCACCAATCCCTCCGGCAAGCAGAATACCTTTGCCGGCCAGGTGCTGCCCGCTCTGATCCTGGTGGAGTGCAAGCAGGACAAGATTCCCCTCAGCTATGTAAATGCCTTTGAAGACCCTGTGACCCCCTATGGTGGCCAGGGCATTGTGACAAAGAGTGTTGCACGTCTGTCCGCACATGTAGCGGCCATGGATGCTGCCTACCAGCTGCCGGTGGCACACCGGGCATGGATGAGCCCCCTGCAGGATTTGGATGAATCCATGCATGGCGAGCGCGTGGCCTCTATGCCGGCACTGTTGGAGCGTGTAGCGGCATGGGTGAAGGAGGATCAGCCGTGAAGCTGCTGACGTTTTTGCTGTCTGCGCCGATGCAGAGCTGGGGCGACGATTCGCGCTGGGATCATCGCGCTACCGCCGCCATGCCCACCAAATCGGCCATTATTGGCATGCTGGGCTGTTGCCTGGGCTATGGTCGGGGTGACGCGAGACTCAGGGAACTGAGCGAAAAGCTGCATGTCGCTGTGCGTGCGGATCGCTCGGGGAGGCCGATGTGGGATTTCCAGACGGTGCAAAATCCGGGCGGAAAGATACTCAATGCCATGGGAAAGCCCAGGGGTGAGACGATCATCACGCCCAAGCAATATCTACAGGACGCGGCCTTCCAGGTGTTCGTCTATGGCGATGAAGCGATGTTGGACAAATGCTGCCATGCCATGCGTCACCCGCGTTGGGCGATATGCCTGGGCCGGCGATCCTGCCCGCCGGCGTTACCCGTGATTCCCTATTTGACCGAGGAATACGATACGGTCCGGGATGCCCTGGAGCGCTATTGTGATGTACACATGGCATACTCCGGGGAATACGCAGAGGGCCAGGTTGAGGCCGTTGCCGGTGAGGTGCTGGAAGGCCAGGTCATCACCCGCATGGATGAAGTCGTTCGTGGCGACCTGAACCAGTATCAGGAGCGCGTCGTCTGTACACATGTGGTAAAAAGGAGGGCACAGGAATGTATCTGAGCAAGATTGTGCTGGATATTCGACACCCCAGCGTCCGCCAGGCGCTGAGGGATGTCAACGATATGCATCGGAATCTGATGGCCGGATTTGAAGCGCAATTGTCCCAAGGGACGGCTCGGGCCGATCAACAGGTGCTCTATCGCCTCTTTTCCGGGCGGGATCAGGTCTATTTGCTGGTATCCAGTCGCGAGAGGCCCAATGCGGATAAGCTGGCGGCCCGTGGTTTCCGCACGGAGCCCGCCCTTATTCGGGACATATCACCGCTGAAGGAAGTGTTCAGGGAAGGAACGTGTTTTCGGTTTGAACTGCTGGCTTCACCCTGCAAAAAGGTGGGTGGAGCGGGCAATAACAGCCGTCGCGTTTTCCTGGATACGCCCGAGGCGCGCATCGAGTGGCTCCGCAGAAAGGCGGAGCAGGGCGGTTTTGAAATAGTGTTTGTGGACGAAATGGCCAATCGCGTCGATGCCTGCGGCCATCGGGGCGCTATGATGATCAAGAATTCAGGCGCTGTGTTTTCCGGTGTGCTTCGGGTCACGAACGCAAGCGCATTCTGGAAGAGCTATACCTGCGGTATAGGACCGGGAAAAGCCTATGGTATGGGCATGCTGAATCTGTCCAAAGCATGATATCCCCGCTCTGCGGGGGTGAACCTGGAAACGGTAACAATAGCGAGCTTTCCCCACGTGAGTGGGGGCGATGGGAGGCTGTGATGCCCAGAGATTTACATGAACTGTCGCGCCTTGAGGATAGCCTGAGCTATCTGTACATAGATAAGGCAATAGTGGAACGCGACGTGAATTCAATTGTCATCATGCGTGGGAATGAGAGAATACCTGTTCCGATATCTTCACTAACGGTGCTGATGCTTGGGCCAGGAACAAATCTGACTCATGCTGCAATGAAGGTGATTGCGGATAGCGGATGTCTGGTCATATGGTGTGGCGAGGGGGCATTGAGATTTTATGGCTATGGCATGGGGGAAACCCGGTCTGCCGGGAATCTGCTCAGACAGGCGCAGTGCTGCATGGATGCACAAAAGCACATAGAAGTGGTACGACGCATGTTTGAACTTCGCTTTCCCGGAATGGATCTGTCCGGGAAGAGCCTACAGCAGATGCGAGGCATGGAAGGTATACGGATGCGCGAAACCTATAAGCTGCAGGCAAGCAAACACGGGCTCATTTGGAAGGGGCGCAGCTATAAGCTTGAGGATTGGGATGCTTCCGATGATCTGAATAAAGCATTGTCTTCAGCGAATGCATGCCTTTACGGACTGTGCAATGCTGCAATCGTTTCTCTTGGGTATTCGCCTGGACTGGGCTTTATCCATACCGGGAAGATGATGTCCTTTGTCTATGACATTGCCGACCTGTACAAGGCGGAGACTACCATTCCGGTGGCCTTTGACATCGTGACGCAACCGAGAACAGAACCGATTGAACGTGAGGCGCGAATTCGATTGAGAAGGGTGTTGCGGGAAAGGCGCATACTAAAGCGCATCGCCAAGGATATTGCCTTTATGTTTGATGCGATGGCTGATGAAGACCCCAACAGAATTGATGCAGGTGAATTGTGGGATGGAGAAAACCAAACGATAGATGGCGGTATAAACCATGGAGTAGATGTATGACAGTATTGGTTCTTGAAAACGTGTCTTCTGGTTTCCGTGGAGAAGTGACACAGTGGTTACTGGAAATAAAGACGGGCGTCTTTGTCGGCAATATATCGGCGGCAGTGAGACAACGATTATGGAAAAAGGTGAACGACAATGCAAGTGATGGTGCTGCTCTGATGATTTTCTCTGCTCCGAATGAACAAGGGTTTGCAGTGGAAGTGTGCCATATGCCTGAGCGAAATGTGGTTGATATGGAGGGGATATACCTGATAAAAAGAATCGTTAACAGCAAGAATGATTAATTATTTGTAATTTTAGTATTGTCCCCACGCATGTGGGGGTGAACCGGCCCACGCGGTGATTCGCCACCGCTCCAGCGAATTGTCCCCACGCATGTGGGGGTGAACCGCCCTGGAGAGCGCCGTCGGCTCCTGCGAGGAGATTGTCCCCACGCATGTGGGGGTGAACCGAATCCTCGGTTGTGGAGCCATGCGCAAATCCTATTGTCCCCACGCATGTGGGGGTGAACCGCCGACATACACGCCATAGTCCCAGCGCGTATGATTGTCCCCACGCATGTGGGGGTGAACCGTGTAAAGATATAGCAAAGTCTCCCCCCTAAAGATTGTCCCCACGCATGTGGGGGTGAACCGGC
>JAFRJF010000292.1 GCA_017432405.1 Clostridia bacterium
CAGCCGTGCCTGGAAGAAGGACAGCGGAAAGACCTCCTGGTCCGCCTGGTCCGGCGCGAAGAAGGTGAGGGTGCAGTGACACATACTGAGTTGTCGGGCTGAACAAACAACAATGTCCACCCGGTTTTCCGATTTGGAAAACCGGGTGGACATTGTTTGCGGCCTACATAAACCGCTTCTGCAATTCCTCGAACCGCTCGTGGGTGATCAGGGCGTCCTCCCGGAGGCCCTTCAGCTTGACCACGTAGGTCCAGCGGCCGTAGGGCTGTATGGATTCGATCAGGTTCAGGTTCACGATGTAGCTCTTGTGGGTGCGGAAGAAGAGCTCGTCCGGCAGGCGCTCGTCCAGCTCCGCCATGCCGTCGGGCACTACGTAGCGCGCGCCGTCCTTCATCAGCAGCACCGTGGCGCGGTTCTCCCGCATCACCATAGCGATGTCGGCCACGTCCACGAAGCTGACCCCCTCCCGGTGGCGCAGCATCATGCGCCCGGGCACGGGCGGCGCGGCGGGATCGGGGCCCGGGGCGGGGGAGGAAACGGTACCCGGCGCCTCCACAGTTTCGGGCATGGGCATCGGCGGCACCGCGCCGCCCCGCAGGCGCTCGCGGATGCGGCGGAAGGTCTCCATGGCCCGCTCCACCCGGAAGGGCTTGACCAGGTAGTCGAAGGCGTACACCTCGAAGGCGTTGGCCATGTACTCCTCGTGGGCCGTGGCGAACACCAGCACGGTGCGCGGGTCCCGGTCCTGTATGGCCCGGGCGCATTCGATGCCCGACAATTCCGGCATCTCCACGTCCAGCAGCACCACCTCGGGGCGCTGTTCGTCGTACAGGCGAATCAATTCCGAGCCGTCCGTCGCCTCGCCCACCAGCTCATAGCCCTCCGCCTGCGCCACCAGCCTGCGCATCACCAGCCGCATGCCCGCGTCGTCGTCGGCGATCAGTACAGTGATCGGGGTCATGGTAACCTCCTTTGTAAATACTGATTTGTCGCTCTGCGTCAAATCAGTATTTAGGTTTTAGGTTATAGGTTTTAGGTGTTAGGGAAGGTAGAAATCCTGACGGATTTCTTTTATTCAAAGGATCGAGAAACGAACAAACTACTGTCGTTTACATTGAATCAAAACAAATCCCGTAAGGATTTGCGACGCGAAGCTAGCCCTTTAGGGCACCACCCCCTAAAACCTAACCCCTAAAACCTAACCCCTTAAATACTGATTTGTCGCTTGGCGACAAATCAGTATTTCCTCAGCGCCCTCGGCTTTCCCAGCACCTCGGCCATCACCACGGCGCGGCGCAGGGCGCGGGCGTCGATGGTCTCGGGCAGCACATCCTCGTCATGGCCCGCGTCGATGGCGGCCATCCGGCGGGCCTGGGCGGCGCGGCTGACGCCCTCGGTGTGGGTGTGTTCCATGCTGCCGCCGGCGCAGTCCTCGTCCACCAGGGTGCTGTGGCCCTCGTCGTGGACGTGGGGCATGCTGCCGCCGGCGCACTGGGCGTCCTCCAGCATCGACGCGCCCTGGACCGACTGGGCCGCGGGCTGCACCACGGGCTTGACGTCGCCCTTGATCTCGGTCATGCTGTCCTCAAGCCATTGGTTCATCGCCGCCTTGAGGTCGCCCAGGTTCTTCGGCATGGCGGACGCCGGCCTGACCGGCTTCACCTTTGACGCCGACGGCTTCGGCCTGGCGGACGCCGGCCTGACCGGCTTCACCTTTGACGCCGACGGCTTCGGCCTGGCGCTGCGGGCATTGGCGGCGGACGCCTGCTGCTTCGCGTTGCCGGCTGTCCCGGGCCTCTGGGCGGCGCTGTTCCCCTTCTTGTTCTTGCTGCTCGCGCTGATGATAAAGAACAACACGAACAGGATCAGTCCGATGATTTCCACAAGGCCGCCTCCCTTCCTGTCAGGTTTCAGATCCGGAGGGGGACGCGCCCCCTCCGCGTATGCTTACTTCTTCTCTTCCTTCGCGGGGGCCGCGCCTTCGCCGGCGATGGCCTCGCGCATCCGGGTGTCGGACTGCACGTTCTGCATGTTGTAGTAATCCATCACGCCCAGCTTGCCCTCGCGCAGGGCGGTCGCCATGGCCTTCGGCACCTCGGCCTCGGCCTCGACCACCTTGGCGCGCATCTCCTGCACGCTGGCCTTCATCTCCTGCTCGCGGGCGACGGCCATCGCGCGGCGCTCCTCGGCCTTCGCCTGGGCGATGCGCCGGTCGGCCTCGGCCTGGTCCATCTGCAGCTGCGCGCCCACGTTGCGGCCCACGTCCACGTCCGCGATGTCGATGGAGAGGATCTCGAAGGCGGTGCCGGCGTCCAGGCCCTTGTTCAGCACGGTGCGGCTGATCAGGTCGGGGTTCTCCAGCACGTCCTTGTGGCTCTCGGAGGAGCCGACGGTGGTGACGATGCCCTCGCCGACGCGGGCGATGATGGTCTCCTCGCC